>JAJBUL010000151.1:21346-40919 GCA_020860365.1 Clostridiales bacterium
CGACGAACGGTACAACAAGATCTACGATATGATTGAAAAAACGGTGGAAGCAAACATGACAGCGGGTGTTCACACCGACTGTCCGACCATCGAGCGGTTTGCGTGGCAGGAGCCGAACCATCTGATGGCACCATCGATTCTGTTCATGAAGGACGGGCGCCTTCTGTGGGAGAAATTTCTGCTGGATATGCGCGTCGGGCAGCACACGGCTGACGACTGGTTCCATGATATGCAGGGCGGGCGCTACTATCCGGGAGACGGCCTGATGCCCGCGCAATGTCCCTGCTATATTCCGAATGTGCTTCCGGTGCCGGGCATGGGGAGCTTTTATGACATCATCGCCTGGGGGAGCACCAGCATTCTGGGCACTTACTGGCATTATCAGTTTTACGGTGACCCGAAAATCATAGAAGATAATTACGACGCGGGAATGCGCTATCTGAATCATCTGAAGACCAGGGTCACGGAAGATGGCTTTATCAATCATGGTCTTGGCGACTGGGGCAATCCGCGCAATGATCTTGTGAAGGAAAATGTGGAGACGGCCTTTTTATACGCGGACGTGATGACGCTGGCTTATTTTGCGGAGGTGCTGGAAAAAGCGGAGTCTTCCGCTGCTCTGGGTCAGAGTACTGGTCAGGAACGTCAACAGAGCGGCTTCGCCATAGGACGATCTTTCGCGAAAGACCGCGAGGAGCTTCTCGCCTATGGCCAGGAAATCCGGGACAATTATAACGAAAAGCTTCTGGTCTGGAATGAGGAACAGGGCTTCTGGTGCTATCGGGCCGGGGATCATCCGGATGAACGGGTAATGACGCAGGCAGCTGAGGCGCTCCCCCTCTACTGGGGACTGGTTCCGGAAGACAAAGAGGCTGATGTCGCGCGCGCTCTGCGCTATGTGCTGGAACGGGATGATGCGTTTATCAGCGGCGAGGTGGGGCTGCCCTACGTGATTCAATCTGCCCGGAAATATGGGATGAATGAGCGGATCAGCCGGCTGATATTGAAAGAAGAGCATCCGAGCTATTATGCCTTTATTCTGGATGGAGAGACGACTCTGGGGGAATATTGGGAGACAAATCCGCGCAGCCACTGCCATGACATGATGGGCCACATCATTGAATGGTATTACAATGGCATTGCGGGAATTCTCTGCGAAGAACCGGGATTTGCCAGGGCTACCATCCGGCCGTATCTGCCGGAAAGTATGCACACCTTCACATACAGCTATCAGTCGGTGAAGGGGCTGATCCGGGTGAATGTGACCAGAAAGGGAAAAGAGATCCTGCTGCATGTGACCGTACCGGAGCAGATCGAATATGCGATTGACGTCAGCAATTTGGAAAAAGGTGAAAACAGAGTGGAGATAAAACTGGAACGAAGAGGAGAGGAAAAAGATGCCGATCGGTGTACTTATTGACGCATTATCTGTATTGTTTGGCGGATTGATTGGAGCTTTCGCGGGCAAATGGCTGACGGATGACTTCAGAGAGAATTTAAATATGATTTTTGGCTGCTGCTGCCTGGGGATGGGAATCAGTACGATTGTGCTGATGGAAAATATGCCGGCTGTGGTGTTTTCTCTGATTATCGGGACATCCATCGGACTGGCAGTGCACCTCGGAGAACAAATCAATCGTGCCGCAGGCGGCATGCAGAGAGTGGTATCTAAATTCGTGAAAAACAATGGAAATCTGCCTGAGAAAGAATTTAACGCCACACTTGTAACAATTATTGTATTATTCTGCGCAAGCGGGACCGGCATTTATGGATCCATCGTTTCCGGGATGATGGGAGACCACACCATTTTGATCACGAAAGCAATTCTTGATGTGTTTACGGCAGCTATTTTTGCATGCAGTCTCGGCCTGGTAGTCTCGATGATCGCGGTACCGCAGTTTGTGATATTCTTCGCTCTGTTTTTGCTGGCGGGCGTGATATACCCATTGACAAGTGAAGCGATGATTGCTGACTTTAAGGCATGCGGAGGCTTTATTATGCTGGCGACCGGTTTTCGGATGCTTAAGGTAAAAATGTTTCCGGTGGCAGATATGATCCCCGCGATGATACTGGTAATGCCGGTATCTGCACTCTGGGTAAATACTATCCTGCCGCTGCTATCGTAGAGTAATGCCTGATTCGCTGGTATAAATGCAAGAGAGAGAAGCTGGTTATACGAATTTGTCTATGGGCTGGTCATACGGACATCTCTGCGTGGTTACCATGTGGATGAAGGATTGGTTAATCTGCCGCTTTACCTTTTGTGGAACTGCAGAGCTGTGATGGATGAAGAAGTTTGTGGGTAGAAGACAAAAAGGAGGAAAATAACATGTTAATAACAGAATTCAAATTGTACGAAAACAGAGAAGATGTAACCCTGACGGCCTATGTACTGGCGGAGAAGGGGGAACTGCGCGGGCAGGGACTGCGCCCCGCGGTATTGATCTGCCCCGGCGGCGGATATTTTAACTGCTCCGACCGGGAGGCAGAGCCAGTGGCGCTTGCATTCGCCGCTATGGGATACCATGCGTTTGTACTGCGTTATTCGACCTATATGGAGGGAGCGGAGGGTTTTGCAGATCTGTTCTCGGATCTTAAAGTGAAGGAGCACCTGACGCATCCGGCTCCGGTCAGGGAGATCGGCATGGCGATGCTGCTCATCCGAAGACACGCAAAGGACTGGATGGTAGATATGGACCGCGTGGCAGTGTGCGGGTTTTCAGCGGGGGCACACAATACATCCATGTACGGTGTGTACTGGGATAAGCCGTTGATTACGGATTTCCTGGGCGTGGAAAAGGAAGCGATCCGGCCTGCCGCGCTGGTCCTGGGCTATACATTGAGTGACTACATCTTTCTGCGGGATTTCGAGAGAAATGAGCTGGATGAAGCATTTTTCAGAAACTCGGTAAAGGTCTTCACCGGAGAAGCGCAGCCCTCTGAGGAAAAACTGATTGAAATCAGCCCTGCGAGGCTGGTGAGTGCGCAGACGCCGCCGACGTTTCTCTGGGCGACTGCGGCGGATGCCATGGTGCCGGTGCAGCACAGCCTGCGGATGGCTCACGCGCTGGCGGATCATCATGTGCCGTTTGAACTGCATGTCTTCGAGGAAGGGGATCACGGCATGAGCGTAGCCACGCAGGCCTCCTCGGTGGCGAAGAGCCAGATGAATGCGGACGCGGCAAAATGGGTCGGACTGGCGGATGTATGGCTGAAAAAACGCTTTGCGCTGGATCTGCCAGAGAAGACGGCGTTTGAGGAAGCTTCTCACCCATGCCTGTAAGAGTATTTTTTACGGTACTCGCTGGGTGTGCTCCCGATCCGCTTTCGGAAAATTTTGGAAAAATAATTGCAGTCATAGATTCCGATATAGGCTGCAATCTCCTGAATCTGCATGTTCGTTGTGGTCAGCAGCCGCAGCGCGACATGCAGTTTTTGTGTGGTCACGTAATCTGTCAGGTTTTCATGCACTTCCTGCTTAAACATCTTTGATAAATAGGGCGAACTGACGCTGAAATGCGCGGCAATCTCAGACAGCGTCAGGGGCTGATTGAGATTAAACTCAATGTAGTTCAGCACATTTTTGATCAGCGGTGTATTATGAATGCGGGATTTATTCTTTACAAGAAGACAATATTCCCGCAGCATTTTTTCATGAAGCTTATCCAGCTCCGAGAGTGATGTACAGCCTTCAAACAGCTTTACATATTTTCTGGATATTTCATGTAAAAATACGGGATGGACATCGCTTCTGGCCGCACTGATCCGCAGGGTGGTATTTAAAGCGTAAAGAAGAGATTTCCTGTCTGTGAGCAAATCGTCCAGTCCCTGTTCCGGCATCATGGTATCAAAACGAGCACTGTACATAAGCGCATTGGTAATGTCTCCATTTGCAACACTGTCCATGAGCTTGTCCTGTATACTGTATCGTTCTGCTACGGTTTCCGCGTACGCCTGATAGTTATCGATCGGCTGGTAATGCTCCTCTGCATCAGTGGTCTCCGATAAATTGATCTCTTTTATCTGAAATGCATCGCCTTCGGGCAGTATATAATGCAGAATATCATTCAAAAGAGAGAGCAGCTTGAGTGTGTTGTCAAATACCGGAAACTGATACATCAGACCGCGAATTGCTTCTATCGAAGAATAGGCCATATGATTTCTGTCGGCAATTTCCGTAAAAAAATCCCGATCAACAGGTCTTTTCAGATAAGGGCCGACCGAAATGATATCCGGTTTGTCCGGATAAGGATGAATGAAGACATAGTTCAGCAAATACTTATCGCAGAGAGTATAGAAATAGCCATATTCTGCGGTATCAAGATATTGCTGAAGGGAACCGTAAAGCTTTTCTGAATTCTGTAATCCCTGTCGAAGATACTGATCAATCGGATGAATATTAGAAAATGGCGGGCGAAAATAATTGAAATTCAATGAAAGGGAATCTCTCAAAAAATTTTTTAAAAAGTAAGCAAGTGAATTATCCATATTGTTTCTCCGTAGTAGTGTAATGTTTACTGTTAAATCATGAAATATCTGCCAGGGCAGAGCCTGTAAAAATGGGATGATAACATTCTGACTGCCGCTCAGCGAACTGCCCATGTTTATTATATAGAAATATTTGGTAAAATCAAGATGAAATAGAATAAAAAAACAAATAAAGATGCAATAAGATTAATATTTTACTGCTATTTGCCTTTATTATTCTACTAAGAAAGGGAAATATTTGCTAGAATCACTTTAGGTTTAATGAACGTAATGGGGACAATAGGAGGAATATTATGGAATTTCCAAATGGTTTCTTATGGGGTGCTGCGACAGCGGCGCATCAGGTAGAAGGCGGCTGGTCTGAGGATGGGAAGGGCATGAACATCTGGGACTATTATGAGGAGCAGGAAGGACGAATTGCTCATGGAGAGAATGGAAAAACGGCCTGCGACCATTATGGCCGGTTTCGGGAAGATGTAGCATTGATGAAAGAGATCGGGCTAAAAAGCTATCGTTTTTCCATCAGCTGGTCCAGAGTGCTTCCTGATGGGACGGGCAATGTGAACGAACAGGGACTGCAGTTTTATTCGGATCTGACGGATGAACTGCTTTCGGCTGGAATCGTTCCTTTGGTAACTTTGTATCATTGGGATCTTCCGCTTTCTTTGCATCAAAAGGGCGGATGGAAGAATCCGGAATGTGTAAACTGGTTTGCCGCTTATGTAAAAGCAGTAGTGGAGAAACTGTCAGATCGCGTCCAGTACTGGATGACTTTTAACGAGCCGCAGATGTTTATTGGTCTGGGGTATGAGATTGGTGCAATGGCACCGTTTGAAACATGCAGTGAGAATGAAATTCTTGCAATCAGTAGAAACATATGGCTGGCGCACGGTAAGGCAGTTACGACGATTCGAAAGTTCGCAAAGCAGAGAGCGTTCATAGGAATGGCTCCTACCGGTAATGTATGGCTGCCGGATGGCGACTCGGAGGAAGAGGTGGAAGCTGCCAGAGTCAGATCCTTTGAACTCTCTCCCCGGATGTATACCATGGGAAATTCCTGGTGGGCAGATCCGATTTATCTTGGGAAATTTGCGCCCGGCTCAGAGGAAAGATTTGGGGAAAGACTGCCGGAAATTTCGGAAGAGGAGTGGAAAGAAATCTCTCAGCCACTCGATTTTTGTGGATTTAATGTTTATCAGGGAACGGTAGAGCACAAAAGCGATAATACGACTTACGGAACCTATTCATATCAGGGAAGTCCACATACAGCGAACGGATGGAATCTTACACCGCAGGTTTTGTATTACGCGCCAAAGTTTTTTACGAGCGATATGGAAAACCGATTCTGATCACGGAGAATGGTATGGCCGGAATGGACTGGGCTGCATTGGACGGCAGTGTGCATGATCCGCAGAGAATCGATTTCATGCAGCGTTATCTGCTGGAATTGAAGCATGCGATTGACGATGGCATTCCGGTGATTGGATATCAGTATTGGTCTCTTATGGATAATATGGAATGGAATCATGGATATGATGTGCGCTTTGGACTGATTCACATTGACTACCAAACGCTCAAGAGAACCCGGAAGGATTCTTCCTATTGGTATTCCGATGTGATCAGGAGCAATGGTGCCTGTCTGGGAGAAAACGGTTTGATGAAAAGGGAAAAAGATTAATATATTCCAGATATATGGAAGAAATATCATATAAAAATAGAAATATTTATGCTAATATCATGCATATAGGACAAGATAGTTCTGGTATAAAGAACAAGGAGGACATGATGGGACAGGCCGTATTGGAAATTAAAAATATGCATAAGGCATTTGGACCGACCATCGCGCTCAAGGATGTGGACATTACTTTGAGACGCGGGGAGATACGCGGACTGGTTGGCGAAAATGGCTCTGGAAAATCCACAATTATGTCGATCGCGAGCGGCATGCAGCCGGCAACGAGCGGAGAGATGCGCTATAAGGGAAGCGAATGGAAGCCCTCCAGCATGATTGAAGCGCAGGAGGCCGGGATTTCCATGATTCTGCAGGAGGCAAATACGATCCCGGGAGTGACGGTGGCGCAAAACATCTTTGCCGGTCACGAAAAGGAATTCTCAAAATTCGGAATCATCAACATGCGGAAAATGTACGCCGCTGCTGACAAGCTGCTGCAGGATTTCGGTATCAGCCATATCCGGGCGGCGGGCATGATCAATAACTACAATTTTGAAGACCGCAAGCTGATTGAAATTGTCCGCTGTGTGAACGAAAAAACGGAGATTCTGGTGGTGGACGAGACAACGACGGCCTTATCTCTGGAGGGCCGCGAGATCCTGTATAAGCTGATTCATCGTATGGCGGAAAAGGAAAATAAGACGGTCGTGTTTGTATCCCATGATATGGATGAGATTCTGGAGCATTGTTCCGTCCTCACAGTCCTGCGGGATGGAGATATTGTAGGGGAGCTTTCCAGAGAAGAGATGGATGCTCCGGGGGCCGTACAGAAAATCCGTTATCTGATGGTTGGGCGTGAGATTGGCGAAAAGTATTACAGAGAAGACTATGACAGCTCTCATCAGGATGAGGTCGCGCTGGAGCTTCAGAACATTACGGCAGGTCCGATACATAATTTCAGTTTAAAGCTTTACAAAGGACAGATTATCGGATTTGGCGGATTGTCGGGATGCGGGATGCATGAAATCGGAAGGGTTGCCTACGGAATTGATAAACTGGACGCGGGAAAGGTTCTGCGAAATGGACGTGAGATTCGAAATCCACAGACGGCAATCGAGAGCGGAATCGGATACATTTCCAAAAACAGAGATCTGGAGGCATTGATTCTCGAGGCGCCAATTCAGGACAATATCGTACTTCCTTCTTTACCGGCCTTGCAGAAGAAGGGCATCATTACTCCGGCTTCAGAGAAGAAGGTATCAGATCAGGAAATTGAATCCTTCCGAATCAAATGCAACAGTGGACGACAGCTTGTAAACACGCTTTCCGGAGGAAATAAACAGAAGGTATCCTTTACAAAGTGGGAGGCGAAAAATTCAGAAGTGATTATAATGGACTGCCCGACCCGCGGCGTGGATATCGGAGTAAAGCAATCCATGTATGCGCTGATTGAGCAGATGAAAAAGGAAGGCAAGGCAATCCTGATGATATCGGAGGAGCTTTCCGAGCTGATCGGAATGGTGGATGAACTGATTATCATGAAGGATTTCCAGGTAACAAAGGAATTTGTACGATCAAAAGATCTGAAACAGACAGATATCATTGAGTACATGATTTAAGGGGAAGGCGGATAAAGGATATGAAGGATCAGAAAATGACAGGTTGGCTGTCCCAGCACAGATCAATTTTGATTTCCTATGGAGGATTGATTTTCTGTATCGTGTTTTTCACGATCGTGACGCCGATCCGCGGCGAGAGCATCTGGTCAGCCTCGAAGGTATCGACGCTCATATCAGATATGATCGTAACGGCATTGATGTCTGTAGGAGCGGTGTTTATTTACGCACTGGGCAACCTGGATATCAGCATTGGCAAGCAGATTGGACTGTACGCAGTGATCATGGTGGTAGTGGGAAATATGACAGGCAGTCTGATTCCGCCGATTTTGCTCTGCATCGTGCTCTCTGTCCTGATCGCGGTTGTAAATGGCGGATCGGGACCGGTGTTTAACATTATTCCAATCATTCCATCCGTAGTCATCAGCCAGGTGCTGGGAGGTACGATTACCATTATTTTTGCAAAAATGGGTACCAGGAGCGTTACTTTAAAGACGATTGATTACAGGATTTTCAAATCCCCGGTTGTGATGGTGGTTGTACTCGCAGTTGAGGTCGCCATAGCTGTACTGCTGTTTAATTATACGAAAATCGGAAAGTATGCGAAAGCTCTCGGGCAGAATAAAACAGCAGCGGTGCAGAGCGGTGTCAATGTCATAAAATACAGGATCATCAGTTACATATTTGCCGGACTGTGCTTTGTGGTAGCCGCGCTGTTTCAGATGGGATATACGGGTTCAGCTTCTGATTCTACCGGCACCGGTTTTGAGATGAACATTATGATCGCATTGATCCTTGGCGGTATGCCGATTTCCGGAGGTGTACGCTCAAAGGTATCCGCGGCGGTGATTGGCGCGCTGACTTTTTCTTTGCTGGATGTAGGTCTGCCGCTGATTGGAATTGCTACCCGTACGACTTTTATTGTAAAAGCGATTATCTTCCTGATCGTCGTGCTGATGACCAGCCGCAAAAAGGAAGGTACACTTCCGAAGTAAGTTTTATTACTATCTGCGGTTGTCTGTTTATGTGCTTTGCCACTTATCCTGTCGACATGCGCGCGGCAGGAAGGTGTATTTACTTATACGTTATTAAAAAAGAGGAGGAAACAATTATGACAACAACAATTTCCAGAAGAGACTTTTTGAAAGGTTCTGTGGCGGGAGCGGCTGCTATTGCTCTGACAGGTGTGACTGGCGGTGTGTTCGGATTAAAGGCGGACGCGTCGGAATCAAACGGGAAGATTCTGTTCCTCGCGAACACAAGCAGCGGACCGATTTATGATTTCAATATCGCCTATATGGATGCCTGGATGTCGGAGCTGGGGTATACCTGGGAAATGGTGTATGGCGATTCATCCAATGACCCGGCCGGCAATCTGTCTGCAGTGAAAAACGCGATGACCAGCGATGTGGTGGGGATAATCCTCTGCCAGGATGGCGGCGTCGCCAACATAATGGAGGAATACCCGGATCTGTACGTGGTAGGAGCTGCTACAGATATGGCTTCTGTCTATGATGAGGATGGAGCAAGTGCTGCCTGTGTGGACAATGATCATTTCCTGGGCACTTATGCTTCCGGATATGCGAGTGGAGTGGACACCGGAAAAATGTATGCGGAAGAAATCATTGAAAAGGGTTATAAGAAAGTGGCGATCTGTATGTTCCCATCCTTTGCTTATCCGCAGTATGCGATAGCGGATGAAACGCTCCGTTCTGAAATTGCTTCCTATAATGAAACTGTCTCAGAAGAAGAACAGATTGAAATTACAGAAGAAACGACTGTACTGATGTTTACGAATCTGGATGATAATTTCTTTAATGAGCCGGAAAACCAGGATCTTGATGCGATTATTGGCCTCTGCGGTGGGCAGGCATTCCTTTATGCGCCGATGTTGACTGCGATTGCAAATGGTACAGCGAATCCCAATATGAAGCTTTTAACATCCGGGTTTGAAAATGACGCGGATATGATGGCAGATGTGTGCAGCGAAGATGGAATTGTGCAGGGACTGTATGTTCCAAACTTTGAATGTCTTTTTTCCTCAATTGTGATGCTGGATAATGCCCTCCAGGGAACTCCGTTTGCTGATTATGAGCAGTCAGAAGTCCTTGATGGAACGCTCATTAAGATTACAGACAGAGAGATCATGGAAAACATCATCAATGAAAGTCCGATTGCATCGGCGGATATAACAAAGCTGGCGCTGTCTGTGGAAGATGGAAAACAGTATTTTGTGCGCTATAATGAAGATGCGACTTATTCGGCCTTGAAAGAACTGATGGCGTCTGATACCTTTACAGAAAAAGGATACAACTAATCAGAGAAAGAATCTGAATAATAAATTAGAAAACCAATCGAAAGAAATAAGGAGAGTGGCGGTAATGGATAGAACGATAGGAATTGGAAAACGAATCATCTGTACACTGATGCTTCCGGTTATCATGTATCTGGTTATGATGATTTTCTGCTACAGCAATGGAAAGATGTACTTTGGTACGATTGCAATGTGGAGAACCCTGATTGTAGATATTGCCATTTCCGCCACCTGTGCGTTCGGCATCGGGCTGCAGTGGCAGGCTGGGCGGTTTGATTTTTCAGGCGGAGCGATCATGCTGTTGTCTGTGATTATCGCGGGTAATACAGCAAAAAATAATGGAAGCAGCATTCTGCTGTTTGTAGTCCTCTGCTTTGGACTCTGCGTGATTTTGAGTGTTGGCACCGCTCTTCTGTATGTATATGGAAGGCTTCCGGTGTCGATCAGCACGATTACGATGGCTTTGATTTATGAAGCGATTACACCGCTGGTATTCAACGGTTCCGGCGTAAACTTACTGGCAAATATGACGATCCGGAAGGTATTCACATTTCCGGGTGCTCTCATTCCATTTGCAGCCGCGATTGCAGTGTACTGGTTCTATCGGACGTTTACTACCTCGGGCAAGCAGACAGAGCTGCTGGCGAATAACCAACAGGCGGCTGTCAATATCGGTATCGCTGAAAAAAAGAATGTGATTATATCTTATATATTCAGCGGTATGATATTTGGTTTTGGAACCATGATTTATGCTGGAACGGCGATCAAGTCTGCTTCCTTTACTTCTCTTTCCACGGTCAGCGACTTGTTTACGAATATTTTGCCGGTGTTTATCGGGCTGGCACTCAGCAAGTATTGCGGAGATACGATCGGAACTTTAGTTGGATCGGTTACGCTATGTCTGATGACGTATGGACTAAAGGCGGTGTTTTCTGCGGAAATGGGAAGTGCACTTTCGATGGTGTTTATGGGTGTGTTTATCCTGATCTTTAATATCATTACGACTCCTTACGGAAGCAGACTGACAGAGTGGTATCAGGCCTATAAACGAAAAAAACAGGCGCAGGCGTAGAAGGGAACAGAATATGGCGACAGACTTAAAAGCAATGCCTTTTTATCTGGATGATGAGGCAATCCAGTGGGTAGAAGAAACCATAAAAAGCATGTCCCTGGAAGAGAAAATCGGACAGCTTTTTATCAACCTGGGATTAAGGACAGATGAGTCCTATATCCGCAATCTCGTAGAAAATTATCATATAGGCGGAGCACGCTTTACGGAAACGGATGGCGAAAAGATTTTTGCACAAAATCAGTGCTATCAGAAATACAGCAAAATTCCTCTCCTGATCGCGGTGAACTGTGAGACGGGAGGAAACGGCGCCTGCCGGCAGGGAACCTTTGTGGCGACAGAGGCGCAGTGCGAGGCGAGCGCAGATACCCAGAGCGCTTATCAGATGGGAAGGATCAGCGGAAAAGAAGCAGCAGCAATTGGTTGTAACTGCAACTTTTCACCGATGGCAGATATCGTATTGAACTGGAGAAATACAATTGTAAACACACGCTCCTTCGGACGCGACCCGGAGACTGTGCTTGCGATGTGTAAGGAATACATCCGGGGCGCGAAGGAAAGCGGCATTTTAAGCTGCGTCAAGCATTTCCCCGGGGATGGGATAGAAGAACGGGATCAGCATCTGGTGATGGGGATTAACGACCTCACCTGTGAGGAATGGGACAATAGCTTCGGAAAGGTCTATAGCGGGCTGATTCAGTCAGGACTGGAGGCTGTCATGGTGGGGCATATTGCTCTGCCGAGCTACTCCCGGAAATATCGTCCGGATATCACGCCGGAGGAGATTATGCCGGCCACTCTGGCGCCGGAGCTGATCAATGGACTGCTGAGAGAAAAGCTGGGATTTCAGGGACTCGTGATTACGGACGCGTCCCATATGGGCGGACTGCTCAGCGCAAAGCCCAGAATGGAACAGGTGCCCGGAGCGATCGCGGCAGGCTGTGATATGTTCCTGTTTTTCCATGATATGGAAGAAGATTTCCAGTACATGCTGCAGGGCTATAAGGATGGCATCATCACGGAGGAACGTTTGAACGATGCGTTAATGCATATTCTCGGGATGAAAGCGCATATCGGTCTTCACAAGAAAAGAATGCCGGATCGATATGATGAAAAACAGGTACTCGGATGCCGGGAGCATCATGAGGCCGCCCGGAAGATTGCAGACAAGAGCATCACTCTTGTAAAGGATACGCAGAAGCTGCTGCCGATCGATGTAGAGGAAAAGAAACGTGCAAAGCTGTACTTCCTGGAAACGGCTCCGGTTTCCTATACCAATGGAACTGATCCGACCAAATATCTGGTGAAGGAAGAACTGGAGCGGGCAGGCTTTACCGTGGATATGAATGAATCCTATTATGAAATGGAAGCGAAAGAACCTTCCGCCTTCAACCGTTTTCGTGTGATGGAAATGCCGAAGGTAGAGGATTTCAAAGCGAAGTATGATGTGATATTTGTGTTCGTGCATATGAAAGGCTACGCGCAGGAGAGCAATGTCCGCGTGAAGTTTTCAGCGGCGCATTCGAACGAACTCCCCTGGTGGACGCACGAAGTGCCGACTGTATGCGTCTCGCTGAATTATACCAATCATCTTTACGATCTTCCGATGATGCGGACCTTTATCAATGCGTACGCGCCCACCAGAGAGTGCATCCGGGCGACCGTGGAAAAAATTGTCGGAAAATCCGAATTTACCGGTGTTTACAACGAAAACGTCTGGTGCGGACAGTGGGATACCAGGCTTTGATGATTGCTGACAGGTGATTTATGGTTCGGGCGGATTGGAACGGATCCGGGCGATGAAACACGAATAGAGACTGATAATCAGAATGCGCGGGGGCGTAGGGCTTTCGCGCATTTCTTGGCAGGAGGCGAGGAAAATCATGATAATAAAACATTTGCGGTGCAATCATCTGGAGAATCCGGTCGGGTACGACCTGCGCAGAATTTCTCTGTCCTGGCAGTATTGCTTTGATGGGGGAGATCCGGACGGAACAGGGGATGATAAAGTTCGTGCTGGTGGAGCAGGCGGCGATGCGGCAGATGCTGTCAGAACGGTTGAAGCCGGAATGGGAGTTGCTGCATCAGATGCCAGTGCATCTGAGATTGCGAAAACAAGAATAGAAATAGCCCTGGATCCCCGGCTGGAGCATTCGATTTACGACAGCGGATGGGCAAACCTGGATCCGCTGGACTGTGAGATCCGGCTCAGTTGTGCACTGCGTACCCGTTATTACTGGCGGGTATCTGCGGTCACGGAGGATGGACAGATCTCTGTCAGTGAGCCTGCGTATTTTGAGACGGCAAAAATGGAGGAGCCCTGGCAGGCGAAGTGGATCTGCGCACCTTTTGAGGAGCATCCGGTATTTGCTGCAAAATTTCAGGCCAGTAGGGGTGAAGGGGTGCGAGCCTATATCTGCGGGCTGGGGCTGTATGAATTGTATTGCAATGGCCAAAAGGTGGGCGAGGAGGTTCTCCTTCCTGGCTATCACAGCTACGACCTGAGAATTTTCTACCAGACCCTGGTGTTGGACGAGTACATTCAGGATGGCGAAAATGAGCTCAGGATTCTGCTTGCTCCCGGATGGTATATGGGACGCTTTGGATTTGGAGGAGGTAGTGTCTGCACCTATGGAAGTCAGATGACATTGCTGTGTGAGCTGCATGTGGGCGACGCGCTATATGGGAGCGATGAACATTGGCTCTGCCGCCGGAGTCCGGTGCTGGAAAGCTCCATGTATGACGGGGAAGTATGGGACTCGTCTCTGGAAAAGGGAGAGGACTGGATACCGGCTGTTCTGCTGGATGCAGAGACAGCGGAGAACATGACGAATAAGCTGACCGCTCGCACCAACCCTCCGGTCCGTATCGTGGAGAGGCTTGCGCCAAAGGAAATCATAAAAACTCCGTCAGGAGACCTGGTGCTGGATTTTGGACAGAATCTGGCCGGGTGGTTTTGCTTTACCTGTGAGGAGCCTTTCGGCACCCGGATCGAAGTCGACTGCGCGGAATTTATGCAGGATGGGGAATTTTATCGGGACAATCTGCGGACTGCAAAAGCCAGATATGAATACATTTCGGATGGCAGCAGAAGGATCGTCCGCCCTCACTTTACCTGCTATGGCTATCGGTATCTGCGCGTCAGAGGAATTTCGGATCTGGAGAAGGCGGAATTTCAGGCGCTGGTATTATCTTCGGTGAGAGAGCGGACCGGATGGTTGCAAACCGGGCGGGCAGATGTCAACCGCCTGATTGAGAATGCAAGATGGGGACAGATTGGCAATTTTATTGATATTCCGACCGACTGCCCGCAGCGCGACGAACGCATGGGATGGACCGGAGACGCACAGATTTTCTGCGGGACAGCCTGTTATTTTTACGACGCGGATGCGTTTTATGCCAAATTTATGCAGGATCTGGCCTTAGAGCAGAAGCTGATGGACGGGAGTGTCCCGTTTATTGTTCCTAATCCAAAGGTCAATCTGATGCCCGGTGCCCGCTCATCCGGCGGAAGCTGTGCGTGGGGGGGGACGCCGCGACGATCATTCCGTGGACCCTGTATCAGATGTACGGCGACCGTTCCCTGCTCCGGGAGCAGTATCCGGTGATGCGGGACTGGATTTCCTACATTCAGACCCAGGAATCTCCAGAGCATCTGTGGCTGAGCGGTTTTCACTTTGCGGACTGGCTGGCGCTGGACAACCCTGCACCCGGCCCGATGGGAGAAACAGACCCTCACTATTGCGCGAGTGCCTATTATTACTATTCTACCGTACTGACGCAAAAGGCGGCAGAGGCGCTTGATTATAAGGAAGATGCCGCTGCGCTGGGAAAATTGGCAAAAGAGATCCGGGAATCCTTTTTGAATCACTTTTATGATAAGGAAGGCAGTTGCTCCCAGGATACCCAGACCGGCTATGTGCTGGCGCTGATGTTCGGACTTTACCGGCCCGAATGGAAGGATGCGCTTTTGCAGAAGCTGCATCAAAAACTGGCAGATAATGGCATGCATCTGGACACCGGATTTATCGGAACTGCTTATCTGTGCAGAGTTCTGGCGGAACATGGCCTCTGTGACGATGCACTGACTGTGTTTCTAAAGGAAGATATGCCTGGCTGGCTTTACCAGGTGAAAATGGGAGCGACAACGATCTGGGAGCGCTGGAACAGCGTACTTGAGGATGGACATTTGAATCCGGAAGGCATGAACAGCCTCAATCACTATGCGTATGGAGCAGTCTGCGAGTACCTTTACCGCGACCTTGCCGGACTCTCCCCGCTGGAGCCTGGATTCCGGAAGGTTCGCTTCGCCCCGCACCCGGATCGCCGAATCGGCAAAATCAGCGGATGCTTCCAGAGCGTGATGGGTGAATTCCGCTTCGGTTGGGAGATCAAGGATCATGAATGCGTTTATTTCCTGCAGATTCCTTATGGATGCAGCGCGGTTATGGAACTGCCGGGAGAAGAGGCCTGTACCTTATACGGGGGAAAGTATTCTGTGGCGCTTTCTTACAGATGAGGCAGACCGGAGACCGAAGCAATGGAGAAAACTTATGGAATAGAAAAGGAGGTTCGACATGCCGGACACATTAACTCAATTTGCAAAGAAAAAAGACTTTCTGGTCTGTGTAGACAGCGATGGCTGCGCGATGGATACAATGGATATCAAGCATATTCGCTGCTTTGGCCCTTGTATGGTGGATGAGTGGAATCTGAATAAATGGCGGGAAGAAATTCTGACTCGCTGGAACGAGATCAACCTGTACAGCATGACCCGGGGAATTAACCGGTTTAAAGGGCTGGCGCTGATGCTGCGGGAGATTCATGAAAACGATTGCAGCATCGATGATTTAGAGGCGCTGGAAACATGGGTAAATACGACGCCGGAGCTTTCCAATGATGCCCTGGAAAGAGAAATCAGGCAGAATCAGGCGCTGGAACGCAGCCATGTGTGTCTGGAAAAAGCACTTTCCTGGAGCAAGGCAGTCAACAATTCCATTAAAGAGCTGACACAGGAGGATAAGAAACCATTTGAAGGAGTGGAAGCTGCCCTTGCCCTGATTCATCAGCAGGCGGATGTAGCGGTAGTATCCAGCGCAAATATTGACGCGGTGATGGAAGAATGGGTTTTGTACGGACTGCTGGGGCACACGGATCTTGTACTTGCGCAGGACTCAGGCAGCAAGGCACACTGCATAGAAGAACTGATAAAAAAAGGCTACGATAAAGATCATATTTTGATGTGCGGCGACGCTCCGGGAGATTTGAGTGCGGCACAGAAAAATGGAGTATACTACTACCCGATTCTCGTAAGGCATGAGAAAGAAAGTTGGGCGGAGCTTGCTTCCGAAGGATTTGCACGTCTGCTTGAAGGCAGCTACGGAGGCGCTTATCAGCAGGAGAAAATCGAAGCGTTTACGAAGAATCTGGGAAATTGAAGAAAAATACTTCAGAGAAACACAAGGCAATCATACACATTACAAATATAATCGGGCAGAGGCAGCATGATTTTAACTTCTGTCTGATTTTCTGATAGTATCTTTGTTTTAAATATGCTATACTGCACATAAGTGATAGATTGAGAGTTAAGCTGATGCGTTCCAAAGTGAGGAGGGATGACAGTGAAAAAAAGTCGCTCTGGGGATAACAAAGTTTGAAGATATTATCGACAGAGATGTATTTTATGTAGATAAGACGCGCTTTATCAAAGACTGGTACGAGAACGCGGATCAGGTGACGCTGATTACGAGGCCGAGGCGGTTCGGAAAGACGCTGACTTTAAATATGGTAGAAACATTTTTTTCCGTTCGTTATCAAAATCGGCCGGAGCTGTTTGACGGCCTTTATATTTCAGGTGAAGAAAAGCTCATGGCTTTGCAGGGAACCCTTCCGGTGATCAGCCTGAGCCTGGCGAATGTGAAGCCGGACAGCTATGAGAGTATGTGCTGCGCCATACGGTTACAGCTGGCCAGATTATTTGAGCAGCATTCTTATTTACTGGAATCAGACAAATTATCGGAGGCGGAGAAAGAGAGCTTTTTGAAAATAACAGCTCAGGAGGCTTCCGGTGAGATGTGTATGGATGCGCTTCAGTTCTTGGCTCAATGTATGTACAAGTATTACGGAGAGACGGTATTGATTCTGATTGACGAGTATGATACTCCTATGCTGGAAGCTTTTACGGAAGGATATTGGGAATCAGCCAGCGTGCCGCCAATCGCGAAGCGATTTTCAAATGCGGCACGCAACCTGGCAGGTGCGGCGGATGCCGCGCGTGCCAATTCCATCATAAGATATGTCCGCCGTATGTTTCACGCCGCTTTTAAGGACAACCCCTATCTGAGCCGGGGATTAATGACCGGTATTACGAGGATTACACAGGAGTCGATCTTTTCTGATCTGAATAATCTGGCGGTCGTGACGACTACCACGGAGCAATACGAGGACTCCTTTGGTTTTACAGAGAACGAAGTATTTGATGCATTGGAAACTTATGGATTTTCTGAACGAAAGGAAGCAGTGAAGCGCTGGTATGACGGGTTTCAGTTTGGAAGACAGGAGGGGATTTATAATCCCTGGTCGATTCTGAATTTTCCGAAAAGCGGGAGGGTGGAACCTTACTGGATGAATACCAGCGGCAACGCACTGGTCGGAAACCTGGTGCGGGAGGGCTCTCTGAAAATAAAGGATGAGTTTGAAATCCTGCTGCAGGGCGGCACGATTGAAACGGAGATTGATGAATCGATTACTTACGCAGAACTTCGAGGTGATTCAAAAACGATCTGGAGCTGGTTTTTGACAACCGGTTATGTAAAAATTGTGCGAAGCCTGATGGAATCGCCAGGCCCCTCTGATATCATTCCCCTCTGGATGCAGAATCTGGACGAGGAGTCTCTCTGGACGCAGGATGAGCTGGCGGAATCCTCTGCGCAATGGGAATATTCGGAGGGCAGATATGAGATTGCACTGACGAATTATGAGGTGCGGGTGGCATTTCGGAAGCTGGTGAAAAAGTGGTTTGCCGAGTCCTATGATGAGTATACGGAGTTTATCCGCATGCTGCTTGCCGGGAACCTGGAGGGAATGCAGCGCTATATGGAAAAGGTAACGCTGCGGACATTCAGCTTTTTTGATGTGGGCAGCGCGACGTCGGAGAGCGAAGTGGCGGAGCAGTTTTACCATGGCTTTACGCTGGGGCTGATTGCGGATCTGGATCGAACCCATATTCTGACATCCAACCGAGAGAGTGGTTTTGGCCGTTACGATGTTTCAATTGAGCCGAGAAACGGGGAAACGGATGGAATTATCATCGAATTCAAAGTGTTCGATCCGAAGAAAGAGGAAACCCTGGAGGATACGGCGAAGCGGGCACTGCAGCAGATTGAGGACAAGAAGTATGAGACCGACTTGAAGGCGCATGGGATCGAGAAAGTTCGGAAATATGGCTTTGCGTTTCGCGGGAAGGAAGTGCTGATACGGGAGACGGAGGCTGGAAATGGCCCCGAATACCGCTTGTAGTGAATCGTTTCTCGCGGGAATAAATTTCACTTTTGCGGCTGTCAAGGTTCGTTATCAGTTGCATATATTTTAAACTCATGCAACCAGGAAGAAATGAAGGAGAGAAAACTATGAGGACATCTGATATTAACATCCGCGACCCTTATGTGTTATTGCACGATAACAAATATTATCTTTATGGTACCAGAAGCGAGACCTGCTGGGGTCCTGCTGACGGTTTTGACTGCTACATGAGCGAGGACATGGAGAACTGGGAAGGCCCAATCGAAATTTTCCATCGTCCGGAGGGATTTTTCGCGGATCGCTTTTACTGGGCGCCGGAATGCTATTTTTATCAGGATGCGTTTTATTTTGTGACAACGCTGGGCAGCGCTGACCGCAAAAAGGGCATCTATGTATTGCGCAGCGAAAAACCGACCGGTCCATTTGTTCCTTATGGGGAAGAACTGACGCCACGGGACTGGACAAGCATTGACGGAACACTTTATCTGGAAAACAGCACGCCTTACCTGATTTTTTCGCATTCGTTCGAGGATAACCCGAACGGCGATATGTGTATGCTGGAACTGAAACCGGATCTGTCAGGCGCTGTGGGAGAACCTGTTCTTCTGTTTTCTGCGGGAGAAGCCTCCTGGGCACATCCGGTTCCTTTCGCTAAGGAGGAGTTCGGGATGGAGGGCAACGTTTATTTTACAGACGGCCCCTGCCTGATGGAGTTACCAGGACTGGGACTTTGCATGACCTGGTCCAGCTGGGGTACCTGCGGCTATGCGGTCGAACTGGCCATATCGGAGAGCGGAAAAATCGCGGGGCCGTGGCGGCAGCTGGATCGCCCTGTTTTCCCGGAAAACGGCGGGCTCGGGATGGTCTTTGAGAACAAAGCGGGCGAGAATCTT
>JAJBUL010000151.1:40929-42770 GCA_020860365.1 Clostridiales bacterium
TTTGTACTCCATTATCCGAATGATAAATATCAGGAGCGGCCATGTTTCAGAAAGCTGGTTGTGCGAAACGGGGAGGCCTTTCTGGAAAGTGTGGTTGAGTGAAAGATACCGAAAAAAAGAGGTATTTACCTGAAAAAATAACATGTACCATACTCCTTTTTTGTGATAAAAACAAAGGCAAAGAACCGCATACAGCGGTGATATCCAATGCGGAAATCGGAAGAAAAAGGAGATTGGCCATGTTTAAAAAATCAGATTTCGGAATCGTATTTAACACACTGTTTTCACTCGCGTTTGCCTCGGCTTTGACGCTCTTTGTCAAGTACACGAACGGCGTCCTTACATTTGAGACCTTCTGCATGGGATTAGTTCCCGGGTTCGCGATCAATTTTACACTGGGGTCTTACATACCGGTGGTAAAGGTCGGCAACGCCTTTGCCAGTCTTTTCGTGAAAGATGAAAAGCACCCGGCGTTTTATTTCCTGCGGATGCTGGCGATTGTAGTCATTATGACTATTTTGATGAGTTTTCTGTGTATGTTCTATGAGATGGGCTTTAATCCGGCGCTCCCGATAGCCTTTGTGTCGTCCCTGCCTCTGACGTTGGTGTATGCTTATGTTGTCGCGTGTATTATCTTTCCGTTTTTGCTGAAGGCGACACAGGCGCTTTGTGCGAAGGAAGGATAGAAAGAGCTTGCGGTCAGGGGGGATATGTTATAATATTTTCATATTAGAACCAGATCGTGAAAGCTTTTCATAAAGGAGGAAAATGTATGGGAAAAATCACTCGCTGGGTAGAAGCTGTTGCAGCAAATAATCATCCATACGCAACAATGGCGGGAGTAGATATTAAAAAGAGTACGGATCAATTGTTTGAAGCAAAAAATGAAAATACGGAAAAGAAAGAAGAAAAAACAGACGCGCCGGAATAAGGCGCGTTTGTTTTTGAAAAAAATGTCGTATTTCTAAGAAAATATTCTGTGGCAAGAGATTGGTATTTTCGGTATGATCAAAGTAAATATCAGAACGGAGGTCATACAAAATGAGAATAGAAAAACTGAGAGTGAATCATCTTGAAAATCCGCTGGGCTTTGCGGTTTGTCCGCTGAGCTTTTCATGGATTGTGACAGATGTTGAAGGCAGCAGGCAGCGGTGGGCGAGGATCCGCGTGGCGGAAAGTTACCCATATCATGCTCCGGTGGCAGAGGATTCTTTTTGGGAGCAGGCAGGAATCCTTTTTGACAGCGGTGAAGACGCGGATGCGGACAGTATGGATTATCCGGTGTCTTTGGATTTGAAACCGCGCACCGAATATCTTTGGGAAGTGACGGTGATGGCTGATAATGGAGAGTCTGCATCAGCGATGGGAAAGTTTGAAACAGGGAAAATGGATGAGCCGTGGATGGGTCAATGGATTTCTCCCAAAATGGAAGAAAAATCGGAAAATGGCTTGCAGCAGGCGGAGGGTGCAAATCAGGTATCAACCATTCTCGCAAAAAAGTTCTTTGTAGATGAGTCACTGGAACTATCATCAACCGCAGCGCGGCTTTATATCTGCGGACTAGGCGTCTATGAATGTTGGATCAATGGCAAAAAGGTGGGGGAGGAGTATCTGGCTCCCGGCTACCATTCCTATGATTTCCATTTACAGGCGCAGACCTATGATGCAGCGCCTTATCTGAAAGCAGGCGAGAATGAGATCTGTATCTGGCTCGGAGAAGGCTGGTTCAAGGGTCGCTTAGGCTTTGACGGGGGTTTTACGGATATCTACGGCGACCGGCTGTACGCGATTGCGGAGTTGTATGTAAAAAATGAACAGGGCGAAAAAATGGTGGTTCGGAC
>JAJBUL010000048.1:0-4647 GCA_020860365.1 Clostridiales bacterium
TGTTACCTGCTTTTATGTCGCGGTTTCAAAAACCAAAGAAAAATATCTACACCCGGATTTTATCTGCTTTGCCTACGTCTGAGCTGTCTGTTCTTTTCTCCAGAAGCAGTGTTTCATCCAGAGACCGTCGTGTTCAAAGATTTCCCGCGTATCGTGATAGGTAATTCTGTCGTTTTCCATTTTCCCGGAATGGTAAGCAAAGGATAACACATTCCTGGAGGCTGTGGATAAAAGAAATCCGGAAAACTGCCCTATACCCTGCGGGCGATCAGCGCGATATACTGCTTCGCAGGAAGCTCAATGTGGGAAAAGCCCCGATAGACGCCTGCGTCCGTAATCGTCATATTCCAGGTATCAACGATCTCAATCCGGTAGGACGCTCCGTCCGGCAGGAGCCATTTCCGGAAGGAGGGGCGGCTATGCCCCAGATAGGTCAGAATAAAGGACGGCGCCTGCCCGCCCTCCGCAGGCATTCTCTCTGATTCCGGAATCGCGCAGGGAGCGTCCCAGGCCAGCTTTACCGGCTTCAGCCCGTCAGCCGGGAAGGTAGCCGCGATCTTTGCCAGAAACTTCAGGCGTTCGTTTGAAGTGCCGTACAGAGTGCCGCCGTGCGCCCACCAGAGGATATCCTCCGGATGTACATAGGTCTCTCCATGCCCTACATAGCCGCCGCGGCACACGCCTTCCCAGAAGCGGCGCACCATCTCTTCCCCTGTGATATTCCCCCAGCCTTCCTCGATATTGCCCTCATAGCAGACCTCGTCCATGACCACTGGCTTACCATAACGGATCCGGTATTCCTCCACCATCTCCGTCGTCTTGTACACGTCCGTCCTCTGCATGCTGCAATGCGTAATCCACGGCCTTGTGTGGTCGTAGACATGGAGACAGTTGTGAATACCGCGCAGATGGCGGTACGGATCCTTTTCCACCAGGATCTGCGCGTAGCGCTCCCAGTCGGCGACAGTCTTCTCTTTCATCAGATCCCATTCATTGGCCAGAGACCACCATATGTTGTGGAACGCCGCGTAACGCGCGACCACGTAATTCCAGTACAGGTCGTCCTGTTCCTTCGTCATTGTGGAAAATCCCCAGCAGTCATAGGGATGCATGACAATCAGGTCCGCCTCTATCCCCAGCTTCTCCAGCTCGCCGATCATCTCGTCGAGCAGTCGGAAATGAGCGGGATTGAAGCGGTCGTACTCAAACTGATTGTCATAATCGTATTCCCAGCTCCCGGAGAGAAAATTCTCCTCTGTAATATGCGAGCGGTCAATCGGCGTTCCCACATAGGGAAAGCTCACCGGATCCTTCAGGTTATGAATATAGTGCTTGGGAAACAGACAAAAGCGAATCTTATTGAACGCGCTGTCCTTCAGCTGCGCAATGGTCTGCCTGCGGATCTCCTCCTCCTGAAAAACCCAGGCGTAGCAGGTCGTGCCGATGGAAAAATATGGCGTGCCGTCCTCATAGACAAAATGCCAGGTATTGTGGACTCGCACAGGGCCATGGTTGTCCTCCGCGGGCGGTTCGACGAAAAATCCGCCCCTGACTGGCTCCCCGAAATCCGCTGTGACCGTGTAGGAATAGTCTCCTTCAAAGGATGGCATAAAGCGAACCCGGTATATCCCCTCTCCATCGTAAAAGCCATCCACTGTGATCTTCTCGCTTTTTCCGCAAAATTCTGCTTTCACAGCGTGTTCCGTGAACGGATTGCCCTCCGCAGGGCCGCTGATAGAAAGCTCATAGATGCCCCATTTTGAAGTCATTGAGGGAGCATTTAATACCTGTAATTCCATGCCTGATTCTCCTTCTCTGTTCCCTGTTTTTCGTAACACAAAGATTTTTTAACTCTCGTTTTACAGTCCCGCGGCAGCCGCGCGGCTCACCGCAGCCTCAATCACAGCTTCCTGGTCCTCTTCCAGAATCTGCGCGGCGGCAACTAGACGCCTTGTGTCTTCTGTGACCAGCGCCCGGTAATGGTCCAGATCGCCGTACAACTCTTTCAGGAATGCCGCCGAGTAATTCACCTCATGCCCCGCAAGACAATTGAGAACCGTCTCGCCGGTCTGCGGATCCTTCGATTCGCTCCAATTATAATAGGTACATACCGGATAGTCAACCATTGGCGTCCGCAGCCCGCCCATGCTGTTGCCAAAGGCATCCTTGAGGATTTTCCCGTCCGCGCTCTGGTGCATGCGCTCATAGTGAACAGGGGCAATTCCCTTCTCCGCCCACTGGTACAGGTTACGAAGTGCCAGATGAAAAGCGAAATATTTGCTGTAATTATTCCTGCAAACGCTGCTCCCCTGCTGTTCTTCCCCTGTGTCCGCCGGTTCGCCGGTCGCCCGGGCCACATCGTCGTCAAACCCATTATATGCCATGCAAGTATCCACCGCGTCATGACATCCGCCCGCGATATCCATGTACCTGTAGCGGAAATCTGGGTCATCGCTGTCCGCTCTGCGGGAGGAATACCCGCACAGCCCGAATTCATCGCTGGCCTCGCTCTCAGTATTCAGCTCAATCACGGGGGCAGGCGCCAGATTCAGCCGTTTCTGCAGACTGTCATAGCAGATCTTTCCATCCTCATAACGATTCAGCGGAGTTGCCAGGCTCCGCACACCGCCGGTGGAAAGATATCCGTCATACGCATGGCTGTCTTTTTTTCTCAAAGCTGCTGACAAACTGCGTGATGTAACTGCAGGACTGTGACCAGCCGGTCAGGTAGACGTATTTTACCCCCCAGCCCTTCAAAGGATTCTGCTTATCGTCACTCTTTAAAAATGCGGGAACATCCGTCAAAATGTCCCAGATATAGCCATTCTCCTGATCGGCCGGGCCGCTCCAGATCGGCGAAACGTCATGATCCGGCACCGGCTCCGCACTCGGATTCGGCCAGTCCAGTTCTGCGTAACGCTCCGCGTCGAATCGCTTCAGAGCAGGAAATACGTTCGCCTTGCTGGTAACGCCGACAAAAACATCCCCATTCCTCATCAGATAACGACAGGACTCAGCCCAGACACGGTCAATATCAAAATTCGCGGTAGAATTCACGATCTCTACGACAACACGCCCACTGAAGCGATCCAGCGTCTCCGGCTGGCGCAGCACCATTCGATCCGTATAGCTCTGCCCGCTGTATTTTACAGCCGGGCATCCGCCTTTCCCTGTCTCATAAATATTGGCACAGCCGCGAAATAAAAATTCCCGTTCAACGTACCCATAACTTTCCATCCCGCACCGCCTGACTGCACTCGTAAAGCAGTGAGAGCTTTCTGAAGAATATAATTCTTTTACCTCTGAAATCATCTTACTTCCCCCAGTTTAATTGGAAGACTGCCCCTCCTTATTAATTCTCGCCGCCGCGACTTCCCGGCGGATCCGGACACATGGCCTTCGCAATCTCAATCAGCTTCCGGTCCTCCAGATTCAAAAGCGAACAGGGGATGGAGGGATCTACATGGTCGGAATATACCTTTTTAAGGCTCTCCCGTGCCGCGGCGTTCATTTTCCTGAAATCAATGCCAAACCTTCCCTGGAACCGGTCTTCCTTATTCAGGAAGATATTACACGCGCCGCTTATATCGGTGATCACGCCGGCCTCCTGCACGACAAGGGCGACTCCCCGCGCGCTGGCTTCCACAGTAGAATGCGGCTCATAGACTTCGCCATCCATGTACATCATTCCCTCATCCCGCCTGTAGACGCCCGCAACCATCGAGGAAAATGTACTTTTACCTGACCCGTTCTCGCCGATAAACCCGCGTACCTCGCCCGGACTGATCTCCACTGAGAAGTCAACAACTGCCTTCGTGGCCCCGAACGATTTGCAGATATGCTCTGCTTTCAGCAGTACCGTTTTTCCTTCCACGTTTTCCCTCCTCAAATCTTTTTAAACAGATTTAAACACTTTTACTCAAATCAGTTCTTGGTTTTGTTTAGTATAACTGGATTATATATCCTGTTTGTTTATTTTTCAAGATGGGATTTTAAACAAAGTTTGGCGTCATTTCCGCTTTTTAAACGATTGTTTTTGTTTGTTTTTACCAATTTGTTTATTTTTAAACTCACGGAACAACCTGCAGGTTCCATTTATTCCCTTTATTTATTCTAATCGGATAAGGGAACACTTGCTTCCCCCATCCGTCTGGCGACAGAATGTCGCCGCATAAGACAGAACTCTGCTTCGCGGTGGACGGCGGCAGGCAGAATCTGTTATGATACACGCACATGAAAAAAATTTATGACATCGACACGACTTTTTCTTTTCTTCGCGCATCTCTTTATCCTCCTCAAACTGATATGTGGAACCGATGCAGGTACAGAAAGAAAAAAAAGTGCCTTGCGGCACATCAACTCCCCTGCCCCTTATTTGATGAGATGATTGATTTTTGAAGATATATGAAGATATATAAAGAAGCTGTTAATCATATCATATTAGCTCATATTATATTACCATCCCGCCAAAATCCACGAGCCGGACGTTGTCGCAAGTCTTTGAAAACTCGATTGCATCCTGGCTGAAACCAGCTTTCGAAAAAACATAAAATTGCTTTTGGCGATACGCAAACAGGTCTCCGCGCTCCAGCAAACGCTTCACAACGGCTGCATCTGTTTTTTCGTTTCTCCATTTGCATTCACCAA
>JAJBUL010000048.1:4657-5578 GCA_020860365.1 Clostridiales bacterium
CTCTTCCTGTCTTTTCGTTTTGGGATTATTTCCCCACCAGCGCCCAATCTTTCCGGCTGGAAAGAGTAAATGCTCATAAACGGATGGCTGGAATAAATACTGAATGCAGATTTCCTCAAATACCTGCCCCATAAAATCATTCATCTGGGGCAATACCAGTGATTCATAAATCTGCGTCCCTGCCCCCCGTATGATTCCGCTTGTATTGGGTCGTACAAAGCGATACCAAAACAGATACATACTGTCTGCCAGCCGATAGATCGTTCTGCGGCTCGTCTCTGGTTCCGCGATCGGAACCTCTTTTTTAACAATACCAAGTGAAATCAATGATACAAGCTGATTGCTGCAGCCACTGGTTTCTAATCCTGTTTTTGTGGCAATCTCGTTCAATCTGCTTGCACCACCGGCAATCGCTGAAATAATCGAATGATAGGTCATAGGCTCTTTCAATTCATGCTTCATTAAATTGAGCGGTTCCTCAAACAGGCGGCCGGATTCATCAAAGAACAATTGAATGATATTATCATGCAAAGAGATTCCACTTTGAATATGGGATAAATATTCCGGGATTCCCCCTGTCACTCCGTAGAAAATAGCCTGTTCCTCCTTTTGATATTCCTCAAGCATCTGCCTGGCTTCCAAAAATGTAAAAGGCTGAATTTTAAATTGCGCCGTACGCCTGCCATATAATGGGCTTTTATACCCCAGAACCTGTTCTTCCATAAAACTCATGGAAGAGCCACACAGAATAAGGAAAAGCTTACTTTCTTTCCAGCAATTGTCAATATGACTCTGCAGCATAGAGGAAATCACCGGATAGGATGCCGCAAGATAGGGATACTCATCAATCGCTACAATAAGTCTGGCCTCCTCATATAGTCAAGCGTTTTTTCGCTTAAATTCAAGGTTTTTTGTTGCTCT
>JAJBUL010000091.1:0-35631 GCA_020860365.1 Clostridiales bacterium
TTCTGTCGGAACCATGCATTGCACACCTTGTCCCGGTGGGCAAAAGCAAAATCCAGATCGTCCGTCCAGCCGGTATGACCGGTGATGATTTTGGGACAGAGGTTTCGGCTGCGGAGCCTTTCCTCCAGCGCTGCCAGAGATCGGAATGCCAGCTTGTTGTCCTCGGCCAGCACGTTGATGAAGCTGCGGCCCCCGTCCGGGCCAAACCACAGCGTATCCCCGGTAAACAGATACGCCCCGTCAACAAGGTAAACGATGTGCCCCCAGGTGTGGCCGGGTACCAGGAAGCACTCAATCTGAATATCTCCAATAGAAAATACCTGACCATCCCGCAAAAGTACCTTCGGGTTTTCGATACGCACCTGGGGTAGCTTATAAAATCCGTAGTACACCCTGCGTCGTTTTTCGCCGGTGAGGTAGCGGTTTTCCTCCTCTCCAATATAGAGCGTGGCGTCCTGAAACAGACCTGCGCTGTCCGCCTCCACTGCACCCACATGGTCGGTGTCCTGATGGGTGATAAGGATATGTCGGATGGCGGCAGGATCGACTTCCAGCCAGCTCATCTTTTCCTCCAGCCGGTCATAGTTATAGCCCGCATCGATCATAATCGTGGTGCCGTTTTTCGTGTAAAAAAAGATGTTTGCCACAAACTCCCGGACGCAGGCAACGTGGTCGTCAATCCATCCTGTGTTCAGGGGCTTGAAAATCTCCTTGCCCCGATAGAGCAGTGCCATAGCCTTTTCCTGAAATTCTGATGCTGATTTTGACATGTTTCATCCCTCTTTTCCCAATCGCTTTACCAAATCCACATCATCAGGGAAATGGTGTCCCTCCCACGGCCAAAACCGGCAGCATGGGAAGCATAGACAGAAACGCTCATGGGTTATATACCCCTTTCCGGCAGGTGAAGCAAGCTATGGATTTCACAGTGCTAAACTCTACTGCCTCATACTGCCGCTCCAGCCGCTGCTTCAGACTGTCCGCTGTTTCATAGGGTGGAGTGAAGAACCCCTTCGATTCATAGAGATGCCGGATGAACCAATCTGTCCGGGCAGTTTCCCCGGCAACGTAAAAACAACCGCAGAAACAGCCACCAGGCTTTAAGACCCGAAACACTTCCCGGTAAGCCGCTTCTTTATCGGGAAAAGCATGAAATCCATTGAGAGAAAGTACGATGTCAAAACTGCCGTCCGGGAAGGGCAAATTTCCCACATCCCCTTGATGAAAGCAGACATGGGTCAGCCCGTCCCGTTTTGCTCTTCTTTGCGCACGGGACATCATGTCCTCAGAATAGTCCAGACAACTGATGTTCGCATCAGGCAGTTTTTGATAGATCGGCATGGTCAGCACGCCGGTACCTACCGGCACCTCCAGCAGCGAACCGGAGAAAGCCTCCGGAATACCGGAAAGCGCACGGGACAGATATTCAACGTTTTCCGTCTGTCCCATATCCCACACCAGTCTGCACACGGCTTTGCCCAGCAGGGTAGAACAGGTAATCATACCATCATAAAAAGTTGCTCCTTTACCCAATGCGCGATATGCGGATTTGATTTCCTCGTGTTTGCTCATAACGTTCCATCCATCTACCAGTTGTTAGTAATTACTAACTCGCATTGTAACAGATATCAATGGAGAAATCAATACAGAACCTGAGCGATTGCAGACCAAAGCAGAGACTACCGGACGATAACATACCACAAAAAACGGAGCAAATGCACGGGCAGCATTCGCCCCGCACCAGCTCCACAAAAGACTGGGGAGATACCGGCGGGCCATCCTGTGAAACTCATTGTCAAATGGAGCATTTTTACTCTTTGAGAGTTGGAGAAGAATCTGCCGGTAGTTAAACACTTTGGAGAGGTAGATACCTCTCTTTCTTACGGCAGTATCTCTGACACTGATTGTGTTCTTCATAAGAGCTGTGAACAGTCTCTCAGTCTCTGGTGCATTGCCACTCTTTAAAGCTTCACAAAAGGCTGATACTGTTACACCATCCTGAGCGATCTTCTTTTCAAACAGCTTTAACACAAAATCTCTGAAGATGCTGCGGACTTCTGTGTTCGGAATTGTAAGACGCACCATATTGCCCGACGAAGTTTCGCTCTGGGTCAGATAACCCGTGGCATACAACAGACTCCACATATTTTCTACGCTGTCGTACATCGTATCGTAAGTGAGCTGTTCTTCTATCTTTTTCTGGACGCTTTCCCCAGAAATAAGCCTTCATGCCACTATATCATCCCCCTGTTAAAACCGCAGGCTCAGACAGCTCAGCCCTCCATCGATTTTCCTGTATTCTGAAGTGTCGACAAGAATCACATCATACCCGGCATTCCTTACAATCTGTGCCGTCTTTGGGAAATTTGCCGGGACGATAACATGATCATTCACCCAGATGCAGTTTGCCGCATAGGCTTCTTCCTCTGGAATAATGAATTTGTGATATTCTTTAAATTCCGACTTCACGATAAACTCCCCAGTCACCAGCATATTATTATGCTCAATATAATTAACGCCGGTTTTCAGATGGAGTACATTCTCAAGCTTTACTTCAGATCCGGACAAACCATACTTCTCCAGTATTGTAATAAACTGCCGGATTCCTTCCGCATTCGTGCGGGCAGAACGGCCAACATAAAAATGATCCCCCACCATCATGACATCTCCGCCCTCCAGGGTACCTGGTGCCTGGATGTATTCCATGCAGTCCTCTCGGTAAAACTGCCGGATAACCGGGATCATAGCTTCCACTTCTTTATTTCTGGAATCTGCGCCCGGATTGGTAATGATGGCGCAGCTGCGCGTCAGTACCGCCGTATCCTCCACAAAACAGGAATCCGGAAAATCCTCATCTGCATCAAGAACCGTCACGGTTACTCCGCAGCTTTTGAGCGCATCTATGTAGGCGTCATGCTGTTTTAATGTCAGGGCATAATCCGGTTTCCCCAGTTCTGGCGCTGAAGTGATGCCCTCCGTAATACGGCTGCATGGCCTTTTCACAATTACATTTTTAAACATATCGCTTTCCTCCTTCAGATATGCAGATACTCCTTCATATGAGCGATCGGCATATCCTGGCCGGTCCAAAGCCGAAAAGCCTCCGCTCCCTGAAACAACATCATCGGAAAACCGTTCATCGTGTCACAGCCGGCTTCCCTGGCCATTTTCAGAAATTTCGTTTGGGGCGGTGCGTAAATCACATCCGTCACCAGCATGCCTGGCTTGAAAAAACTGATATCCGGTATGTAGGTCCATTCCTTCTGAGGCGTCATGCCAACCTCCGTCGCGTTGGCGAGCAGATCACTGTCATGAATCTGTTCCTTCAGCATATCCAGATCCTCCAGCCCATAGAGCGTCGTCCGACAACCGAGCTCCTCATTCAGAAGACGGGTCGTCTCCTTCACCCGATCCCAGTATTTATCATGAATATTGAAAATAGACATCTCCCGGACGCCGCTCAGCGCCGCCTGCACCTGAATCGCTTTCGCTGCTCCCCCGGCTCCGACAATGGTCATTTTCTTTCCTTTGACATCAAACCCGTGTTCCGAAAGCCCGCGTATGTATCCAATCCCATCCGTAATATGCCCGGTCAACACCCCGTCGTCATTAATAATCGTATTCACCGCACCGCAGAGCTTCGCTTCCGGCGTCAGCTTATCCAGATACTGCATCACAGCGATTTTATTCGGCATGGAAATATTTCCGCCCCGGATCTTCAGCGCCCGCATCGACGCAATTGCCTCACGCAGATTGCTCTGGTCAACCTCAAAACAGAGGTATGCATAATCCAGTCCCAGACAGGACAGCGCCTCGTTGTGCATGGCCGGCGAACTCGAATGCCGGATCGGGTACGCCATTAAAGTCAGAAGCTCTGTATGCCCCGTAATTCTCATTCCCATAATCAGATGAATCCTTTCAGATTTTTTCTATTATCACTTGTCAAATATATCATTTGTAACATGTATTTTAAGGATTATCTATTATTCCTGCGTCATGCTTTGATGCCGAAGAATCTCTTCAACCGCCTGATCTGCCACAATCACTCTTTCTTTGGTGATACAGCTTTTCAGGACAATCAATGCCGCTTCGTGTTCCCGGACGCCGGAGGTGGATGCACAGAGATCTTCAATCACGGAACAGTCTACCAGATCATTGTAAAAGTCGAACGCGCTGTGCAGCACACAGCATCCGGTATTGACGCCGGTAAAATAGACCTTTTCGACGCCATTTTCCCGCACAAACTGCCGCATTTCCCCATTCCAGCAGCTGTATTTGTCCTTCTGGAAGATCCACTGCATCCGCGGCCGCAGCGAATCAAGAATCCTGGCCTCTTTTGTTCCGGCCATACAGGCCTTCCATCCTTCAAAGCGATAGCACGCGGTCTGTTCGTGGTTCACATAGCAGGTACCGGCAACCAGAACATTGGCATCTTCCTCTTCCAGCCGATCCAGGAAACGCAGGATTTTCTGATCCAGTCCTTTCGTATACACATTCTGAAATCCGTTTTGCATATCAATAATTAATATTAAGGTTTTACCCATAGAATTCCCCTTACAATCGAAATGAATTGACCATGAGAACAGCAGGCTTCTGTTCCGAACGGTTCCATCATTGTATCATAGAACTCTAAAAATTGACAGAGGATTTTCAGACAATTATAACACTCCTTTACATGATATCGCCAGACTGGATATTTCCGTACCCGCACGGCTTTGTACCGCCCTGGGCTGTACGATCGAAGACCTGCTGGAATTCATTCCGGCAGAAAATATTGATGGCAAATCCATTTGACCTCTTATCATTGATCCTGTATAATCCCTTTATCGAATAGAAATGCTTCGGCTGACACTCGTAACGGCCAAAAGAGAGGATTGTGAGAAGCACTATGGAACATTCTTTTTTTACATTAAAAGGCCAGATTTCTCTGGCCTTTCTGAAGAAAAGCAAGTTTACCGGCAGCTACCGGGAAATGAGGTATATCCTTTTTATCAAAGATGGACAGCTGATAGCCGCGACTTACCCACAGCCCTATTGCTGGGAATGTACACCGGAGGAACAGAAAACCTGTCAGTCCTTTGAAGTCTCCAATGACGGCCTGGATGCCGCTGTGACGTGGCTGAATGAAGCTTATGGAAACAGCTTTGCCAGAGAAGCATGAACCTTTTCCGCGCACTGCCAGTGAAGAACCGCCTGGTCGAAGACCGGGATTCTCTTTCCTTTGCCGCATTCATGGTTTACCGTCTGCTTTGCAACCGACTACTTCGAGATCATCACTGCAGTTTTCGTGCTCCATGCGGAATAACAGGTCGTTCCATTCACAGTCTTATAGGTACGGATCCGCACATAGTAAGTCACACCTTTGGTAAGTCCGGTTAATGTCTTGCTTACAGACGATTTGCCGGATATTTTTTCGACTTATTTCCGCTTGCAAAATTCTTGCTGGTCGAATACTGGATCTGATAACCCGTCACCTTTTTGGATTTCGTCCAGGTAATCTTTGCTCTTCCCGCAGAAGTATTGACAGCGCCAGTCAGGCTGGTGCCTGTCAGACGAACAATGGATTTTTCCACAAAAGAGCCCAAACTGCTGCCAGAATAGGGCACGACCTTATAGGTAAAGGCACTGCCATTTTTGGCTGCTATCTTCTCATCCGTAAAAGTAACTGTGGAAGCGTCCTTGATGGTCTTGATCCGCTTCTCGGTTCCGGCACTCGTGATGCGGTAGATACGATACCCTGAAGCACCGCTGACTTCGTTCCAGGTAATCTTGATACCGGTGGATGTATTTTTCAGGCTGGTGACCGTACAGGTTCCCAGAGAGACGGTCACCGCGCCCGACGCTGACAGTCCTCCACCAGCGGATGTTGCCGTGACCACAGCATGTCCTGCACACTTCCCGGTCACTGTGCCGGAAGAGCTGACAGTAACCGCTGAACCTCCGTTCCAGGTAAAAGAGGAAGCGTCCAGCTTTGCATAACTGGAAGTCGCCTCTTTATTCTTCAGGCGAACTTCAAAGGTCATACTCTCGCCGACCGCCAGGGTCGTACTGCCCGATGCATATAAATATAAATAATCTGAATACGTTTCAGCATCCAGCGCAATGGTCACGGATTTTTCCGTATCGGAAGGCTGAGAGCCAGCTTCCGCCTGGTCGTATCCGAAGAGCTGCACCCAGTAAACCGTACCGCCCTGTGTGAAACAGCCGATACCGATAGACTGATAATCACTGGTCAGGATGTTCGCGCGGTGTCCTTCCGAATTCATCCAGCCGTTCATGACTGAAGACGCAGAAGAAAAACCCATCGCGATATTTTCCCCCATTGCCTTTGAGGAAACAGTGACGCAGCTCAGCCCGGACGGACGGGTGTGGCTAAAATCAATCGTGATTTCCGCAGCTCTTTGCATCGCGGCTTCCAGAAGCTCTGCGTCCATCGTCAGAGCCGAGAGCCCTTCCGATGTCCGCTCCTGATTTACCAGCTCCAGTACCGCATAGGCATCGTCATAGCAAAATGTACCTGAGATCGATACCGTCTCTGTCGCACTGTAAGAGCCATCGTCCATCTTTGTCAAAGTGGACGGAAGCTGCAGTGTCAGGCTGGTACAGCCATAAAATGCTCCCCCTTCGATGGTCGTCACAGTAGAGGGAATCGTCAGTGAGGTCAGTGCCGTACATCCGTAAAAAGCATAGGCAGCGATGGTCTTCAGACCATCCGGCAGTGTGACATCCGTCAGGCTGGTGCATTGATAAAACGCCCCGCCGTCAATGGTCGTGACTGCGCTCCCAATGGTGACCTTTGTCAGAGAAGTACAACCATAAAAACCACAATACGGGACAGTCGACACTCCATTTCCGATTACAGCTGTCCGTAGTGCCCTGCATCCGCTTGCTACACCCTCTCCGATCGTCTGCACGGAATCCGGAATGGAAAGGCTCGTCAGAGAAGTACAATAGGCAAAGGCCGCCTCCCCAATACTGGTGACTGTCGATGGGATGGTCACCACCTGCAGGGAGCAACCGTTGAAACTGAATTCGCCTATCGTAAGAAGGCCATAGGGCAGTGAGACACCGGTGGCTGAGCATGCCACAAACGCGTAATCGCCGATGTGCGTGATGCCTTCAGAAATCACAATCTGACCAATGCTGTACCCATACCAGGGCACTTCTTTATAGGTTTCATAAGTATAATCCGTCATCGCGCCAGAACCGGTCAGCGTCAGCACACCGTCCTCCAAAGTCGCAGTGATTCCTCCGATCTGCCAGGCAGCATCTCCGGCAATCCGCGCGGGCGTGTCCGCCTCTGAGATATCGAGGAGAAAGGAATCCCCGATCGTGCCCGCTGCTTCCGTTTCCTGTTCCGTGTCAGTTTCGGTTGCCGAATCTGATTCAGCGCTCGAATCCGTTCCCTCTGTCGTATCTGATCCGGCATTCGAATCCGTTCCTTCCGCCGTATCGTCCCCGGATGTTGTCTCCGTCTCAATCACAATATCCTCTCCGGGCTCAGCAGCATCGTCGTCCACGATGACAGAATCCGCATCCGTCTCTCCAGCCGCTTCTGTCCCGGCTGTAGAATTGTCGGCTGCATCCGTATTCTGAGCGGACGCATCCGTGGTCTCCGCCTCTATACTCTGCGCAGCCGATGAAGCAATACTCTGCGAAGAATTCTCTGTCATCGCCTCATCCACTTCGATCCCACTGACCGTAAGACTCTCAGATACCTGTTCGATCACCGTAGATGTTTCCGTCTGGCTAACCGTCTCGAATAAAATCACGTCGCTCATCTCAGATGCATAAGCGGTACTCATCGGCTCCGCCACAAGTAAAAGCAGCGCAAGCAGCATGGATATTTTTTTCTTCATTCGAATACTCCTCCCTTTCGATAAAGAATGGTTCCGCCTGCTGTTTGGAACTGTTTTCATTTTACTGTATTATCAGGGAAAAGTAAATGACAAAATACCCCGAAGTGCTCCCATAATTTGGGAATCACCCGGGGTATCCTTTTTTACCAGAAATCCATCCTGATTTTTCCAGGCACAGCTGGCATTACCTGAGCACATGCGTATGCCCCACCATGAAAGACTGCCTTTAATTCTTTACAGAAAAACGATAGCTGGTCTGCGTGTCGTATTTCTCGCCTGCCTTCAGCAGCGGGGATTTAAATGCAGGGTCATTGATCGCATTCGGGCAGAACTGAGATTCCAGGCAGAAGCCCTGGCGCTTGCGGTAGGTAACACCCCCCTTGCCAGTCTGCTCATTGATCGCGTTGCCGACATAGAGCTGTACCGCACAGCAGTCCGTAAAGGCTTCCATACAAATACCGCTCTCCTCACAATAAGCTTCCGCAATCTTCTGTGTCTCACCACCGTTATCCGGAAGAACATAGTTGTGATCGAAACCGCCGACAAATTTCAACTGCTCGAAATCCGCATTCACATCCTGGCCGATCGTCTTACCCGTAAGGAAATCCATCGGCGTACCCGCCACTGGAGCAATCTCACCGGTTGGGATTGCCTGAGAGTCTATGACAGGAGTGTAGCGATCCGCTGTGAGAATCAGGGTATGATCTTCGATGGAGCCAGATGCATGGCCAGCCAGATTGAAATAGGTGTGGTTGGTCATATTCGCGATGGTGTCGGCATCCGATACTGCCTCATAGTGGAGAACCACAGCGTTATCCTCAGTCAGTGTATAAGTAACCGTTGTATCAATGTTTCCCGGAAAGCCATTGTTGCCATCTGGAATCCGCACCTGGAAGGAAATGCTGTTCGCCTCTTCGTCGATCCTGGCCACGTTCCATACCCACTCATCCACACCGTGCGGTCCGCTGTGCAGATTGTTTTCATTGTCATTGATCGGCAGCTGATAGGTCTTGCCGCCAATTGTAAAACGGCCTTTGTCGATGCGGTTTCCGTTCGGGGCAATCACTGCGCCAAAGTAACAGCCACCTGCGATATATTCCTGCGGGGTATCATAGCCGAGTACCACATCAACCGGATTTCCATCCCGATCCGGGACAAGCAGACTCACCAGAGTCGCGCCCAACTCCGTCACAGTCATAGTCATACCAGCTTTATTCGTGAAAGAGTAAAGGGAGACCTCAGCTCCGTCGCTTAATATTCCAAAAGGTTTCTTTTCCATTTTGATCTTCTCCTTATACTTTGAAAGCGAACGCCGCGCTCCAACCGCATCGTCGTTCGCTTTCTTTCCATTGCAACTCACCGGATACGTCCCATAACAGCTGCTGAACACATCCGGTTCAAAAATCAAATCATCTGTTTTCTCCGGAGGCTTTGTCTCATGCGAACGGATTTTCCGTGCGATAAGGAACACTCTTCGGATGGTTGTAACCAATCTCATCTGGGCAAACGCCGATGAGCTTGAATACCTCATAGAGCGCTTTTCCATGATGGCCAAATGCCACAGCGCCGTGATGCGGGTAGTTACCTTCGATCAGGACATGGCGGTAAAAACGGCCCATCTCCGGGATTGCGAAAATACCAACGCCGCCGAAGGAACGTGTCGCTACCGGAAGCACCTCACCCTGTGCCACATACGCGCGAAGAATGTTGTCCGAAGTACTCTGCAGACGGAAGAAAGTGATCTCGCCAGGAACGATGTCACCCTCAAGCGTACCGTTCGTCACTTCTACCGGCAGGCTTCTCGCCATGATCATCTGATACTTCATCGTGCAGGAGGTCAGCTTCTTGGAACAGGTATTGCCGCAGTGGAAGCCCATAAAGGTATCTTTCTGTGTATAATCAAACTTGCCCTTAATATCCTCTTCGTAAATGTCTGCCGGAACAGTATTGTTGATATCCAGCAGTGTCACAATATCATCGCTTACGCAGGTGCCGATGAATTCACTGAGTGCACCATAGATATCTACTTCGCAGGACACCGGGATGCCTCTGCCGGTCAGGCGGCTGTTGACATAGCACGGTACAAATCCAAACTGTGTCTGGAATGCAGGCCAGCATTTTCCGGCGATCGCCACATATTTACGATAGCCTCTGTGCGCCTCTACCCAGTCAAGCAGGGTCAGCTCATACTGTGCCAGCTTCGCAAGGATCTCCGGCTTCTGATTGCCCTCGCCGAGCTCCGCTTCCATATCCTTTACCACTTCCGGAATACGCTCGTCGCCCGCATGCTTATTGAACGCTTCGAACAGATCCAGCTCAGAGTTTTCTTCAATCTCTACACCAATGTTGTAAAGCTGCTTGATCGGCGCGTTGCATGCCAGAAAATTCAGCGGGCGTGGGCCAAAGCTGATGATCTTCAGATTCTGAAGTCCCACGACTGCACGAGCGATCGGCACGAAATCATGAATCATATCTGCACACTCTTCTGCGGTGCCCACCGGATACTCCGGTATGTAAGCGTGAATGTTACGAAGCTTCAGGTTATAGCTGGCATTGAGCATACCACAGTATGCGTCGCCGCGCCCCTGAATCAGGTCTTTTCCACTCTCCTCCGCTGCAGCCACAAACATTGCCGGACCGTCAAAATGCTTCGCAAGAAGTGTCTCAGAAATTTCCGGGCCAAAGTTGCCCAGATATACACAAAGCGCATCGCAGCCAGCAGCCTTGATGTCCTCAAGCGCCTGTACCATATGGATTTCACTCTCTACGATACAGACCGGGCACTCATAAATGTCTGACGCGTCATACTTTGCGGTGTAAGCGTCGACAAGTGCCTTTCTTCGGTTCACAGAAAGTGACTCCGGGAAACAGTCACGGCTGACCGCAACGATACCGATTTTTACCTTTGGAATGTTCTGCATTTGAATTATCCTCCTTTTATATATAGTAAACGACGTAAGTCGTTTTACTTTGCGCCAGGCAGCCAATTTTTAAAGCAGCGCATCAAATAACAGCTTGCAGGTCGGATACACCTGCTTAAACTGCGCATACCGCGCCTCATACTTCGCGACCAGCTCCGGGTCTGGCTCGATCGTGTCAATCACACGAACAATCTTCGCCGCCGCATCTGCAACAGATGCATATTCCCCACAGCCAACCGCCGCGAGCATAGCACCGCCCAGCCCAGGACCTTCCTCGCTCTCGATGACATCTACCTTAAGGTTCAGGACGTTCGCGATGATCTTTTTCCAGAGCGGGCTCTTCGCACCGCCGCCGCAGATTTTTGTGCGCTCGATCTGAATTCCGAGGCTCTTCGCTACTTCAAGAGAATCACGAAGCGCGAATGCCACACCTTCCAGCACTGCCTGCGTCATATCCGCACGAGTAGTATCCATCGTCATACCGATAAAAGTCGCACGCGCGTTCGGGTTATTGTGCGGGGAGCGCTCTCCCATCAGATACGGCAGGAAATAAACATGGTTCTCACCCAGCTTTTCAATCTGTGCCTGCTCTGCCGCATAATCCTTCGTACCAATGATCTCATCCATCCACCATTTGTTGCAGGACGCTGCACTAAGCATACAACCCATCAGATGATAGTGGCCGTCCGCATGCGCAAATGCGTGCAAGGCATTGTATTTATCCACACCAAATTTCTCCGAGGAGATAAAAATAGTACCGCTCGTCCCGAGAGAAATATTGCAGGCACCGTCCCCGACCGTGCCAGTGCCAACTGCCGCCGCTGCATTATCCCCCGCACCAGCGATGACTTTTACTGTCTGCGGAACCGCCAGCTCCGCCGCAATTTCAGGAAGCACGGTGCCGACCACCTCATAGCTTTCAAAGATCTGCGCCATCTGCTCCTCGCGGACTCCGCAGAGCTCCAGCATTTCCTTTGACCAGCAGCGGTTTTTCACATCAAATGTGAGCATGCCGGACGCATCAGAAACATCTGTGCAATGTACTCCGGAGAGCCGATACGCGATGTAATCTTTTGGAAGCATGATTTTCTCAATCCGGGCAAAATTCTCCGGCTCATTTTTCCTCACCCAGAGGAGCTTCGGAGCCGTAAATCCGGCAAAAGCGATATTCGCCGTGTATTCGGAAAGCTTATCACGGCCAATCTCATTATTCAGATAGTCACACTCTTCCTGAGTCCGGCCATCGTTCCACAGGATCGCCGGACGAATCACCTGATCCTCTTTGTCCAGGATCACGAGACCGTGCATCTGTCCGCCAAAGCTGATACCCGCCACCTGGCTGTGGTCGCAGCCAGCAAGCAACTCCTTCAATCCCGCCATGGTCTGCTCATACCAGTCCTCCGGGTTCTGTTCCGACCAGCCCGGATGAGGGAAATACAGCGGATATTCTTTCGAAACGATATTCTGAATTTTTCCGTCTCCATCCATCAGCAACAGCTTTACCGCTGATGTTCCAAGGTCTACGCCTATATACAACATAAAACCATTACCGCCACGTAAGGAAAAGCAATCCGGTACCTGTCATTCCGGCTTTTCCCCTCAGTGGTCTCTCCTTTCTTCATAATACCCGCACAGCGGGCAATCATTTCACAGCGGTTTCAGGCAGTGCCATTTCATTCTGTTCTGGCTCTTCTGTCTCCGCAATCTGCGCATCTGTCACTTCCGGCATTTCTCCCGTCATTATGTCAAGTGCTCTGGGAAGATTCTCCAGCTCCACCGCCAGATGTTCTCCGCCATCTTCCCCATCACGCGTCCATGCAAGCGGCTCACTGGAACGAATCACCAGACGTCGGGTCTTGAAGCGAATGACATTATCATTGCTTTCTTCACTGACAAGAAGTGCACTGAGCATTTTCTGCCAATCCAGAAGATCTCCCGGCGTACGCACCAGCAAAACTTCAAAAAGACCATCGTCCAGCTCAATATCTGTTCCCGGAAGGCCTTTAAAACCACCAACAGAATGGGAATTCGCCACCATGCCATAAATGAAGTCGCCGCTGCCGGACATTTCTTCACTCTCGAAATCAATCGTATAAGAGCGCCAGGTGCCCAGCCGCTTTACTCCTTCAATGATATAGGCAGCATGTCCCAGAACATTCTTCAGCTCCTGCTTTGTCTGATAAGATACATCTGTCAGCAGGCCAAAAGCTGCCACATAAACAAAATAATCGCTGTCATTGAATCGCCCTATATCAGACTGAAACACTTTGCCTTCCACCACCGTATCCGCGGCCCGTTCCATCTGGCGCGGAATACCGACACTGCCCGCAAAATCATTCGTACTGCCGGCGGGAATATAGCCAATCGGACGGCGAACTCCGCTCTCCATCAGGCCGGTCACCACTTCATCCAGAGTCCCGTCCCCGCCGCTGCAGACGATCATATCATAGTCTGCAGCACGCAAACGCGTGATGTCCATGGCATCCATTGCCGCTTTCGTCGGATAAACCGTCACGTCATAATCCGCCGCGGAAAATCGTTCGATGATCTTTGAAAGGCTAAAGCGAATCTGCCCTTTGCCTGACTTCGGGTTGTAAACCAACAACATTTTTTTCATTAAACCATCATCCTTATTTTACTACGCAAGAAATGGATTCACAAGCAAATTATTGCTAACTTTATGAAATTTTACAGCAAATAAAGCTACTTCATTGTGACTATCGCGCATTCCTGTTATATAATAGCACTTCTTTATCATTCACTATTCACTATAGCGCTCTTCACCCCAGCCACCTTGCATATCTTCCGATCCCAGGTATACAGCCCGTTTGTCTCCTCCTCAATATCAGACAGCTGCGTATAAATCGCACCGGATAATCCCTTTTCGCGAAGCTCATGGATCGTTTTCTGTAAGCCCTCCAGGCCTTCTGTAAACGCTTCTCTCGTGGAATAAGACCGGTAACCATATGGGACATCGCTGTAGACATGCCCCGGTTCTGAATATGTATAACCTCCATATTCAGAGAGTACAAACGGGCGCCGGTCATTCTCTACCTTCAACGTGCGGAAATAATTATGTACACTCTTGATATCTCCTCCCCCCTGGTCGAACCAGCCGCTGGCGTGGTCAATCAGACGGGTCGGATCAAGCACGCGCACCTGCTTCTCCAGACGCAAAGCATCAAACTGTCCCCACCCTTCGTTGAAAAGTGTCCACAGCGCAATACATGGACAATTATAAAGCGTCTCGATGGTTCTTTTACACTCCTTTTCCCATCGCAGGCGGTCATCCGCGTTCGGTCTGCCATGCAAAGAGTATGCCCACGTCCGGTCATCCCGGATGTGATTCGCCGCGGCCGACAAAGCAGTCGGAAAATAACACGTCAGAGACGGTCGGTATTTCCCACCGCCATTTACCATATCCTGCCACACAGCCATGCCGTACAGGTCACAATAATAATACCAGCGCAGCGGTTCGATTTTTAAATGCTTACGAATCGTGTTAAATCCCATCGCCTTCATATTCTGGATATCGGCACATAATGCCTCATCCGACGGTGGCGTGTACAGGCTTTCTGGCCAATAGCCCTGATCCTGCACTCCATTAAAAAAATAAGGCTTATTATTCAGAAAAAGCCTGGGATGACGATTCTCATCCATTCCAACTGAAAATTTGCGCATCGCAAAATAGCTTTCTACAGCATCCTCCCCCGCCTGAATATGCAACGGATAGAGGAACGGCTGCTCCGGTGTCCAGGGACGAAGCCCCGGCAGAGAAAGTTCAGCCGTAAACGAATTGCTGCCCTGTGCAAAGTCACGCGCACGCACATAATGTATAAAGAAATCATTCTCCCAGCTAAGACAAATCTGCAGATCCGTCGGTCTGCCAAACGTCATCTCCAGCCGCACCTTCCCGTCATCAAACAACGGAGTAATTTTCAGATTTTTCAGATAATTGTCCGGAACCCATTCCATCCACACAGTCTGCCAGATCCCGCTCTGTGCCGTATAAAACATTCCGCCCGGATGCAGAGATTGCTTGCCCCGGCTGCGCCGGTTCTCATCTGTGTCGTCACGGACGCGCACACGAAGAATATTTTTTCCGGGCTTTATCTTTCCTTTCACATCAATAGAAAACGGAAGATAGCCATTCTCATTTCTGCCAGCCAGATATCCGTTCCACCAGACGGTACAGCTCTGATCCACTGCTCCAAAATGCAGCAGAAGGCGCTTTCCTTCCGGCAGCTCCGGCAATTCTATGCTGCGCTGATACCAGAGGTACTCTCCTGGCTTCAGCCTCCGATTCACCCCCGAAAGCCTGCTCTCCGGGGAAAAAGGCACTACGATGTCCCCATCCTTATGTCTCGGACGTTTTCCGCTCCTTGAAATCGCATACTGCCAGGTACCATTCAGGCAAATCCAGTCCGGTCGCCGAAGCTGGGGGCGAGGATATTCGCTCAGCACATGCCCCGGGTCGAAAGCTTCTCCCCAGCGAGTTGTCAGTTGATTATGTACGCTCTGTCTGGCCTTACCCGGACCAAACGCCGCCAGAGCGTCTGATACACGCATATTCTACCATTCCTTCCACTCAAATCCGGTGCGTGGATGCGTGAGACAGGTGCGACTTTCCCTACACAATTTTCCTGTCTTGCGCTGCACAAATATATCGAAAAGGCCGCCGCCATCTGCGCCAGCCTTCTTTATCTCGAATCTTCTCACATTAACTCTGCATTGCCTGCAAATAAGCGTTTAATCTGGTCAACAGCAAATCCAGGTCGATTCCATGTACCATAGCTGCTTCCTCCAGAGACTCCATCTGAGAAGCCGGACATCCGATGCAGTGCATCCCTCCCGCCATCAGCACTGGCGCAAGCCCTGAATTGATCTCAAGAACCTCTCCAATCGTCATGTCCTTTGTAATTGTATCCGGCATATTTCATTTCCTCCTTCATCTTCTGGTGCGGGCGAACCATGTTGTTACAGGCCATCCCTGACCGATTTCCATTATCTTAGTCACTACATGTATAACCTGTTACCCATATTTCCCCACATCGCCAGAGCTTATCCCTTCTGACAGCGCCATTATAATATGAAACAGGGAATTATGCAAGGCGTTCTTACGCGATAAAACGAATGTTTCCCTCCATTTTTTTCTTGTTTCCATGTCCTCGTAAAAAAACACGGCAATTTTCAGATTAGGCTTGTCTGTTTTGCCATTTTGTATTAAAATAGAGCAAAGATTCCAAACAGAATCTTCGTAATTCATTAAATATTCCAAAAGGAGGAAAAAAACATGGCATACGTAATTTCTGATGAGTGTGTAGCTTGCGGAACCTGCGCAGGTGAATGCCCGGCTGAGGCTATTTCTGAGGGAGACGGCAAGTATGTAATCGATCCGGATGCTTGTCTTGAGTGCGGTACCTGCGAGTCTGTCTGTCCGACAGGAGCGATCTCCGCTGAGTAAAATTCCAGAGGATAGCAGCCAAAGGCCTGATAGGGCAGGCTGTTACCAGGATACATAAGAGAACAAAGAGAGCTTCCATTCCGTCAATTCGGATTTGAAGCTCTCTTTTTGATTATTTACTCAGGTTCTATTCCAAAACGCCGTATATACTGCACTGCCTCATACGCAAGCCTCTGGCTTTACAGACGATCGGCTGCACAATTATCCGTCCTTCCATATTTTTCGAATACGCTTCAGAATCCCTTCCTTCCACACATGACAGGCATTCTGCTCCGCCACTGCGGCAGCCTCCTGCCGTGCTTCTTCTTGCTGCAGCTGTATGTACAGGTCTTCCACTTCTTCATGAATCCTCTCCGATATAGTGCGCTCCAGTCTCTTATTCTGCTCCGCCACCACTTCTCCAATCAGGCTGCGAAGCATTTCTTCAAACCGTCGATAATTATCTGCCTCAGCAGCTGGAATGATTTCATAATCTGATTCTTCCCAATCTATCCCATCCGATCCGGCCACACTCTCAGCATCACATTCATTCGTCCCAGCTTTCTCAGCTTCCTGTCCATTCCCTTTGGACCCTTCCTCTTCACGCCCATTTCTCCTGATTTGCTTCTCTTCGCAGCGATTCGTCTCGATATTTTCTTTTTCAGTCATCTCCTCCCCCAAAAGCTTTCCCAGCCAAAGACCTTCATCCGAATTCTCCAGCAACAGTCGAATCGCTTTTAACTGAATTCCTTTCTCCTTCAGTTCCTTTACCTTAGCAAAAACCGCAAGATTTTCCTCACTATAAACACGATGCCCCTGCACCGTACGATCAATCTGCAGTCCAAGTTCATCCTCCCAGTACCGCAGTACATGCGACGGCACTCCACACTGCTGCACTGCCTCTGAAACCGTATAGCATTTCCGTTCTGTACCTTCTTCAAACTCCCTCATGCAAAACACTCTCCCAATATGCTCCAACGCAGTTACTGTTCGTAAACGCACAAATAGCAATCGTCCATCCCGGCACATCCTGTCCTGCTCATTGAAGAACTCCAGCCACCACTATACTCATTATATGCACGAGGAATTTTTTATAGAACCAATCACCCACCTACTACTTCTTCATATTTGCAAACTTTGTAAACCGTGGCAGCCATGCCAGCTCGACGGTCCCGATCGGGCCGTTTCTCTGCTTGGAGATAATGATCTCCGCAACATCTTTTTTCTGCGTGTCATGATTATAATAGTCATCGCGGTAAATGAACATAACGACATCCGCGTCCTGCTCGATCGCCCCTGACTCGCGCAGATCGGAAAGCATCGGCCGGTGATCGGGTCTCTGCTCCACCGCACGGGATAACTGTGAGAGTGCCACGACTGGCACCTGCAGCTCTCTGGCGATCTCTTTCAGGGAGCGTGAAATATCCGAAATCTCCTGCTGCCTGGAATCTGCACGTCTGCTGCCGGTCATCAGCTGCAGATAATCAATCATGATAATATCCAGATTATGCTCCAGTTTATATTTCCGACACTTGCTTCTCAGCTCTGACACAGAGATCCCTGGCGTATCATCAATAATCAGGTTCGAACGGCCGATCGTCCCGGCTGCCTCGATCAGGTTTGCCCATTCACTGTCATTCAGGTTTCCCGTACGGAGCGCCTGAGATTCTACTCTGGACTCCATCGCAAAGAGACGGTTCACCAGCTGTTCCTTTGACATCTCCAGACTGAAAACAGCCACCGTCAGATGATTATGGAATGCCATATACTCCGCAATATTCAGGACAAACGCAGTCTTTCCCATGGACGGTCTCGCCGCGATCAGCAGAAGATCCGAAGGCTGGAAGCCGGAGGTCTTATAATCAAGATCAATAAACCCGGTCGCGAGGCCCGTGACACTTCCTTTGGTCCGGCTCGCCGCCTCAATCTTATCAAGTGCATTCAGCACGACTTCTTTAATCGGAGTGAAATCATCACCTGACTTCCGCTGAAGGACCTGGAAAATTTTCTTTTCCGTGTCCTCCATAATGACTTCAACACTTTCTTTTCCGGCATAACAGGTGGCGGCGATCTCCTCGCTTGTCTTAATCAGACGGCGCATCTGTGCTTTTTCTGCGACGATCTGCGCGTATCCCCTGACGTTTGCGGAGGTATAGGTCAGACTCAATAAACCCTGCATAAACTCCATGCTGCTGATTTCCGGTGGAACATCCTTTTCCCGGAGACGGTTCTGTAGGGTAATGAGGTCAATGGGCTGATTCTCTCCGTACAGCTCCACAATTGCGCCGAAGAGAATGCCATACTGTTTCTGATAAAAATCATCTGCGGTCAGCATCTCTGAGGCCACAGTTACGGCATCGCGATCCATCAGCATAGCGCCTACCACCGACTGCTCTGCTTCCGTACTGTGCGGCATTACTCTTTTCAATAAAGCCTCTGTCTCTTCCACTGCGCTCTCCTTCCTGATGCCTTCCCGTCCTGTCATCAGGCCGTTCGTTCTTCTCGTCTGCAATCATTCTCTGGCCTTTATTGCCTTTCCTGACAGGCTTTTCGTCATTATTTTCCAACCACATGTACCAGTATCTCGGTTGTCACCTTTGCGTGCAGACGGATCGGCACCTGCGTCACACCGAGCGCTTTAATCGGCGCGTCCAGAACAATCTTCTTTTTATCAATTTCATAACCCAGTTGTTTCTGCACTTCCTCGGCAATCTCCTTAGAAGAAACAGATCCGAATACCCGGCCTCCTTCTCCGGCCTTGACCGCCACACGGATCTCTTTGTCTTTGATGGCCTCACCAATTCTCTGCGCCGTCTCCAATGCTTCCTTCGCGAGCTTCTCCTCATTCGCCTTCTGAAGCTTGAGATCATTCAGATTTCCACCGGTCGCCTCTTTCGCAAACCCTTTTTTCAAAAGCACATTCCTGGCGTAGCTCTCATTTGCCTCTACCACCTGTCCCTTTTTTCCAAGTGATTTTACATCCTGTAATAATATAACTTTCATGATCGAATCCTCCCGTCCTGCAAATTTTCTTTACTTTCACTTTTCTTCCGCTAAATCGCGCCTTCCTTCGTCATCTGTGTCAGCACCTCTTTGAGCATCACGCGCGCCTGGTCTGTGTCCACGCCAGTCAGCTGTGCACCGGCAATATTCATATGACCGCCTCCACCCAGGCGCTCCATAATAATCTGCACATTCACCTCATCGATCGCGCGTGCACTGATAAAAATCTTATCATTGTAATCCGTCAGCACGAACGACGCTTTGACACCGATGATATTCAGCAGCTCGTTCGCTGCCTGTGCACCGACTACGGTAGGACTCTCAATCCCCTGACTCGGGCAGACACTGATCGCGTAGCTGTCCATAAAAAGCTCCGCGTGGCGCACTGCCTCTGCGCGAGCCTTATAGGTATCCATATCATTGCGGAAGACCTTACGCACTCTTGTCACATCCGCCCCAAAACGTCGCAGATAAGCAGCTGCCTCAAAGGTGCGCATGCCAGTCTTTGCCATAAAGTTGTTTGTATCTATAATAATACCGGCATAGATGCAGTCTGCCTCATAAGGCTTCGGACGGATACCATCCTCATAGTACTGCATAATCTCTGTAATCATCTCACAGGCGGAGGACACCGCCGGGTCAATGTAGGAGAGCGCAGCGTTTTCAATCTTATCCGTACCCTGGCGATGATGATCCAGAACGACAATATTTCTGGTAAGATACAGCAGTTCCTCACATTCAACCATGCTGGGACGGTTCGTATCCACAACGACCACCACTGTATTCTCATTCGTCAGCTGAATAGCCTGCTCATGATTGACAAATACCCCTTCTGAGTATTCAATATTGTCCTTCAGCGAATTTACCCAGGGACGAATATTGGCCGTAACTTCCCCCAGAACAATGTGAACCGGCTTGTCCGAATGCATCGCCGCACAGCAGACACCAACGCAAGCGCCCAGTGAATCGATATCCGTATTCTTATGTCCCATGACAATCACCCGCTCCCGCGCGCCAATCAGTTCACGCAGCGCCTGTGCTTTGACACGGGCACGCACCCTGGTATTACTCTCCGAACGCTGCGTCTTGCCCCCATAATATGAGATCTTGTCCTGATCCTTGACCACAGCCTGATCCCCTCCGCGGGCCAGTGCCATTTCAATCGCCACATGAGCAGCCTCATAATTGTCCGTGTAGTTGCCATTGTCTGTCCCAATGCCTATGCTGATGGTCACATTCATGGAATTGCCCAGACTAACTGTCTTGACATCCTCCAGCAGAGAAAAACGGCCATCCACCAGCGACTGCAGGCTTACCCGGTTCATCACCAGAAGATATTTATCCTTTTCCAGATTCTTAATCAGTCCTCCGGCAGAAATGACATATTTCGTGATCCGCCTCTCTACCAGGGCTCCAAGCATAGAGCGCCGCACATCCTCGACACTGTCCATCGCTTCGTCATAATTGTCCACATACAGAAGTCCAACTGCCGCTTTCTGCTCATAATTCTCCATCTGCAAACGTGCCAGTTCTGTGATATCGAGAAAATGAAGCCCAACCACACTGCAGGTATCATCTGCCAGTTCGGCGATGTCCATACCCTCCAGGACATCATGAAGTTGAATTCGCTTCATAACCACCCGATATTTCCGGCTTTCGTAGTAAATTTCCTTTTCTGTCTTCTCTCCCTCACCTGGCAATTCTGCCGCCGTCAGTTCAGGAAAAACGGAAGAAATATTTTTGTGACAGTCACTTCCGCGATTTGTCATCTCACACAGCATCTGGTTCATCCAGGCGATCCGCCCATCTGGCAGCACAAAGCCATACGGAATCATCATCCCGTCAAGGATATCCTTCTCCACACCACCAAAACGCTGGGAAAAATCAAGCAGCTCCAGAAGCACCTTCGGCCGATAGTAAATATCCAACGCCACAATCGTCAGATAAAGCACAATGGAAAAGCCCCCAACGATACACCCGGCTAACGTGTTCACATACAGAACGCCGGCTGTCAGACAAAGCAACAGCAGGCACAGCAATACGCACCAGTACCAGTGCCGCAGTATCTTGCCACTGTAACGCAGCTGAACCTTGCTACGTGCTTTCTCATCTTTCATATTTTACCCGTCCCTTCTATTCATTCCTTCTTGAACGATCTCCTCCGTAAGCTCACAAATCGAAACTGCCACATACCCTCGCCATTAGCGATGATCGCAGGTACAGATTTGCAAGTACGAGGTCAGGCAATCACTCTGACACATATTTTAAAGCCACGAAAGAAATCCTACTGGATCTATGGAGTGACATAAGGACAGTTTACCACAAAGTTGAGCACAGGGGAAGAAAAAAGTGAAAAAGTAGAACACGAAAAACCCGCATACCATCTCTGATATGCGGGCTGCTTTCTCTTATCTTGCCTGATGGTTCATCAGTCCTGAACATATGGCATCAGAGCCACGTGGCGCGCGCGCTTAATCGCTACTGTCAGAGCACGCTGATGCTTCGCACAGTTTCCTGTGATTCTTCTCGGAAGGATCTTACCTCTCTCGGAAACATATCTCTTCAGTTTATTAACATCCTTGTAATCGATTTCATTGTCTTTTCCGCAGAAAACACAAACCTTTTTCCTTCTGCGAACTGCACCGCCGCGTCTCTTCATCGGTGCATCGCTTCTCTCTTTATTATAAGCCATTGCTTTATTCCTCCTTATTCTGCCAGTGGCCGCTTTTAAACGCACGGCTGCACAGGCTTATCAGCTGAACGGAAGTTCTTCGTCAATCCCATCCGGAATATTCATGAACCCGTCGCCCGCAGACGCTTCAGATGGCATCGGAGCCGCAGCCTGTGGAGCCGGTCTCTGATATCCGCCTGCAGAAGCTCCGGAAGCTGCCGCCTTACTCTCGGCAAACTCCTGCTCCTCAACGACTACATCTGTGGTATAGACTTTCTGGCCATCTCTGTTCGTATAACTGCCCGTCTGAATCCGACCCGTAACTACGATCTTTGTGCCCTGACGGAGGTACTTCTCCGCAAACTCTGCGCCTCTGCCAAACACCACACAGCTGATAAAATCTGCGGTCTGCTGGTCATTATTTCCCTCACGACGATATCTGCGGTCTACCGCAAGCGTATATCTTGCGTATGCAGAGGAATTCTCCCCTGCGGAATAGCGTACTTCCGGGTCTCTGGTCAATCGTCCCATTAAGATGACTTTATTCATAATACATACCTCTCTTTTATCTATGCATCCTGTCTAACGCATAAATATCTGATGACATCTTCCATAATGCGGACACGTTTCTCAACTTCCGCCGGACATGTTGCATCAGCCTCAAAGCGAACGAAGTAGTAAAATCCTTCACGCATCTTTCTGATCTCATAAGCGAGCTTTTTCTTGCCCCACTCTTCTACTTCCGTCACTGTCCCGCCGAAACGTGTAATCACATCTTTCACTTTCTCGATGGTGGCAGCTCTGTCCTCGTCTTCAAGTTTTGCGCTGACAACTACTGCTAATTCATACTTGTTCATGCTTTTCGCACCTCCTTATGGTCTTTGGGCCCCCTGACTACAGCAGAAAAACAAATGTTCCTGTCGGATTTGCAGGGAGCAAGGAAATATATCACAGCTGGTAATTCTACCACAAGGCCTGAATAAATTCAAGCTTTTTTTACGGCTCTTACATTTTTTTCAACAAGCTTCCTGGGAACCATAATCTGATGTCCGCAGCCGGAACACTTCAAGCGGAAATCCGCGCCCACTCGCAGGACTTCCCACTCCTGGCTGCCGCAGGGATGCTTCTTTTTTAATTTCACGATATCGCCTACTTCAAAATCCATATTCCGCTCCCTTAGCCCGAACGCCTTCTTTTCAGTCTGTCTGTCATCCCGAAAGACCGAATGCAGAATCACACCGTATACATCAGACATGCAGCGCACCAAGCACTGTCCCGATCTTTTCCTGAATCAGCAGATCGGCCTGCCGGTCGCGCGGAGTCGGCGCCATATTGATTACAACCAGATGGCTGCCGTTGAAATAATCGATCAGTCCAGCCGCCGGATAAACCGCCAGCGATGTGCCGCCGATAATCAGCACATCAGCCTCTGAAATATACGAAATGGACTCCTGCATTGTCCGCGAATCAAGCCCCTCTTCATACAACACCACATCCGGCTTAATTACACCGCCACAAGTACAGCACGGCACATCCTGCCCCTCGTCAAAAAGCTTTTTCAAAGCTTCCCCGCTATATTTTTTATGACAGCGCTGACAATAATTGCGGTGAATGCTGCCATGCAGCTCCAGTACTTTTTGGCTGCCCGCCCTCTGGTGCAGGCCATCAATGTTCTGCGTCACAACCGCCTTCAGCTTTCCGCACGCTTCAAGCTCGGCAAGCTTTCTGTGCGCCGCGTTCGGCTCCGCGTCCAATACCAGCATCTTGTCGCGATAAAACCGGTAGAATTCCCTCGTCTGACGCACAAAAAAGGTATGGCTTAGAATTGTTTCCGGCGGATAATCATATTTTTGATGGTAAAGCCCGTCTACGCTTCGAAAATCCGGGATCCCGCTCTCAGTGGAAACCCCTGCGCCCCCGAAAAATACAATATTATCCGTCTGATCAATCATTTGCTGCAGTTGTTCAATGCCGGTCATAATACCCCCTCTTTCTTTGCGTGATTTTTTATTTGTTACTGTTCTTGCAATACCTGCCGGAAACAGCACATGGCTGACACACAGGCAATTGAAAACCGTATTCCATACAGGATATCGGCTACTTTGACGCATACATCTGCACAAGCTTCCCCTGTACGACAAAACGGGTCGAGGAATCTCCGGTACAGGTGGATAATGTTACGACCTTATCCTCCGTCGATACAGATACGGTGCTGTTATCCACCTCTGAATTTTCCATCGCTGTTGTCAGAAATTCTTCAAATTCCTCCTCAGAAAAGACAATCTGGTAGGTCTGCCCCACGCTATTTACCACTCTCGCTGAGAAAATGCGGTACTGATAGATAATATCCTCCGTAAATATCCAGAAATATTTACTCTTCGAAAAAACATCCTCATCCCGAAGCTTTTTCAGAGAACCAAACATGGAGCCGTTTTTCATATTATGCCCGTAAATGACCGTGTTTTGATCACTGAAGTCACTGTTGTTTTCATAATTTACAAACAGGCAGCCCGCAAACAGGTACTCCTGCTCGAAAGACTGATGAAGGTAATAATCATGGTCTTCCCCCTGCACAACCGGGTAGCTCAGATCGATCGCGCGGATTTTCAGCCAGCCGACAATGTCTGAATTGACTTCTTTGAGTGACTCAAAATCGATCGGGTTCACCATGACCGGAAGCGTTACTTCCTCTTCACCCACTTCTACCGTTTTAACCTCACGCCCGCTGATGCTCTGGATATTGCCCACAGTAGACGTTCCGCTTTGCAGGGCAGCCTCCACTTCCGACTCCAGTTCATCCAGATCCTCGGTCTCCGTCTCATCTACCGTATAGGTCGCCAGATTTGCATATTCGTCATCTGCCTTTTTGTATTCTTTGTAATAGCCATACAGTTTATATCCGGCAAATACAAATACGCAGAAAGCCACTACCATCACAAGGATACTGATTACATCTCCCACGTGGCTTTTCTTTTTTTTAGGCGGCTTCCCCGCACCTTTTCCATTTCTGGACGAACCGTTATAATATCCGCCGCTATTCCCATCCGAATGAACATGATATCCATTATAAGTACCCGAACGGTTATCTCCTCCATTTCCGTTCCTTCTTTCCATTGTTCTCCCCCTCCGCAGTCCTCGTTTCCGCGGGCATATTCACTATGAAACGTGTGTTTTTGCTGTCGCTGACCGCCGAAATCACCCCGCCGTGCAGTTCTACTATCTGTTTCGCGATCGCAAGCCCCAGACCTGCACCGCCAGTCTTGCTGGAGCGCCCATCGTCCACCCGATAGAATTTCTCAAAGATCATTTTCAGCTTTTTCTGTGGAATCTGCGGTCCTTCATTCGTAAAGACAATGGTAATCCCGTCCCTGCCGCCACGGGCCTGGATCAGGATTTGCGAACCAGCGTTCCCGTAAGCAGCTGCGTTTTTCAGCAGATTATCGAAAACACGCGCCAGCTGTTCCGGGTCTCCCCGCATAATCAGCCCTTCCTGCACATCTACGGCGCAGGTCATATTCTTTTTATTCAGAAGGCCGACATTTTCATCCTCCAGCTGCTCCAGCATCATGGAAAGATTAATCTCCCGCTTTTCCAGCACAATATCCTGTGCGTTAAACCTGGTAATCTCAAAGAACTCGTTGAGCAATTCTTCCAGGCGAACCGCTTTTTCCAGCGTGATCCGTGTATACTTCGCACGTTCCTCCGCTGACATCTCCGGGTGTTCATTCAGCATAGTCAGGTACGCAGTCACCGAGGTCAGCGGCGTCTTCAGGTCATGTGCAAGACAGACCACCAGCTCGTTCTTGCGCTGTTCGCTCTGGGCCGCCTGCTGTGTCCGGTACAAAAGCTTATGCTGCAGCGCGTTCAACTGCCCCGCCATCGGCTCCAGCTCCGGAGGAAGCGCAATCGGCTCTGGTGAGTCCGCCAGGATACCTTCCAGTGCATCGTTGATCCGGCTGAGGTAACGGTTTATCTTCTGAGCTGTCAGAAGAAAGAACAGCAGGAACAGAACAAAGAAACCCGCAAAGACAAACAGCAGCTTTCCTTCTACAAACAGCCGGTTATACCCCGCCGCTGCGCGCTCCGCTGAAAACCCAAGGCTCTGCAGAATACGGACAATCCCTTTCTGAAAAATTTCCTGCAAGGCGCCATCCGTCAGAAAAGTCAGAAAGCCATAGCCAACCGCGACGATCAATATACTGATCAATACAGCAAAAAGAATGATTTTTCGTGTTAATTTTCCATACTTACTTTTCAATCTTATAACCAACTCCCCAGGCCGTCTTTATGAAATCACTTTTTCGGGTGCCGTCGCCCATCTTCTCGCGCAGATGACGAATATGTACCATTACCGTATTGTTGCTGTTTTTAAAGTATTTTTCCTTCCAGATCTGCTCGAACAGCTGCTCCGAGCTGATCACCTTCCCGCGGTTCTCACACAAAAGCCAGAGAATGTCGAACTCAATTGGCGTCAGGGTCAGCTCCCGCTCATTGAAAAAGCACTCATGCGTATCACGGTTCAGCAGCAGGCCGGAAAAATCAATGACATTGTCCGACGCCTGCTCCCCGCCCCCGTTATACTTTGTATAGCGGCGGAGCTGCGCTTTCACACGCGCCACCATTTCCAGAGGGTTAAACGGCTTCGGAATGTAATCGTCTGCTCCCAGCGTAAGGCCGGTAATCTTATCTGTATATTCCGTCTTCGCCGTCAGCATGATCACCGGAAACTTATAATTTTCCCTGATCTTCTGCAAAACACGAAATCCGTCAATATCCGGGAGCATCACATCCAGCAGCGCCAGATCAGGCGGGGATTGCTCCACTTTTCGCAGCGCCTCCCGCCCGGAATACGCCAGTTCTACCTCGTAGCCTTCGTTGCGCAGGTAGAGGCCGATTACGTCCGCGATTTCTTTTTCATTGTCTAAAACCAGAATCTTGCTCATGCCATCCTCTTATTTATTATCCATTGACGACGCTTACCTAACTTCTCCAGCGTAAAAGCTGATTGTTTCCCATTGAGGACGCTTTTACGCCAGGTTTCCGACGGTCCGCGGGTAAGGAAGAACGTCGCGGATGTTGGACATCCCTGTCAGGTACATCACGCAGCGCTCGAAACCCAGACCGAATCCGGAGTGACGGGTTGAGCCATATTTACGCAGGTCTACGTAATACGCGTAATCCTCCGGCTTCATACCAAGCTCGGCGATCCGGGAGGTCAGAATATCCAGGTCGTCCTCTCTCTGGCTGCCGCCAATAATCTCGCCGATACCAGGCACCAGGCAGTCCATCGCACGGACGGTCTTGCCATCCTCGTTCAGCTTCATATAAAATGCCTTGATCTCCTTCGGGTAATCCGTAACAAAGAGCGGACGCTTATAAATCTGCTCGGTCAGGTAACGCTCATGCTCGGTCTGCAGATCGCAGCCCCAGGAAACCTTGTACTCAAACTTATCGTTGTGCTTTTCAAGAATCTCCACTGCTTCGGTGTAGGTGACATGTCCGAACTCGGAATTCAGGACATGGTTCAGGCGGTCCAGCAGACCCTTATCGACAAAGGAATTGAAGAAATTCATCTCTTCCGGCGCATTCTCCAGGACATAGCGGATGATGAATTTAATCATGGATTCCGCGAGTGCCATATTGTCATCCAGATCGGCAAAGGCAATCTCCGGCTCAATCATCCAGAACTCCGCTGCGTGGCGCGCCGTATTTGAATTCTCCGCGCGGAACGTCGGACCAAAGGTATAAACATTCCGGAACGCCTGTGCGAATGCTTCCACATCCAGTTGGCCGCTGACGGTCAGGTTCGTCGTCGTTCCAAAGAAATCCTTGGTATAATCAATCGCGCCCTTGTCGTCCCGCGGAAGATTATTCAGGTCAAGCGTCGTCACCTGGAACATCTCGCCCGCTCCCTCACAGTCGCTCGCCGTAATCAGCGGCGTGTGTACGTAAACAAAGCCGTGCTCCTGGAAAAAGGTGTGAATCGCGTACGCAATCAGCGAGCGCACACGGAACACCGCCTGGAAGGTATTTGTCCGCGGACGCAGATGCGGTACAGTCCGCAGATACTCCATCGAATGACGCTTCTTCTGCATCGGATAATCCGGCGTCGAAGTGCCCTCCACTTCAAGAGCGGAAGCCTGAATCTCAAACGGCTGCTTCGCATTCGGCGTTGCCACCAGTGTACCAGTGACAATCACGGCAGCGCCGACATTCAGCTTTGAAATCTCCGCAAAATTCGGCAGCTGATCGGAATAGACAATCTGCAGTGTCTCAAAAAAGGTGCCGTCATGCAGTACAATAAATCCAAATGTCTTCGAATCCCGGATGCTGCGCACCCATCCGCCAACGGTAATCTCTTTGTTCATATAGCTGTCACGGTCGCGGTACAGCTCTTTTACGGTCGTAAAATGATAGTCCATAGTTCTCGGTCTCCTTGTTTTTAATGATCAGTATAAATCCCCGCTTTTTTCGATTATACCCATTTTACACGAAGTCCGCAAGGGTTAACTGCTCAGTGTTTGGTTAGTTTTGGTTAAACGTTCATTGCTTCCTGGAAATAACAAACGCGGGGTGGCAAGCCCCGCATTTCATTATTTCTGCTCTGCATCCTTCGGTTTGTATTTTTCATCTCCAGTTTCAATCCACAGCATAAAATCATTAATTTTCTTTTCATCCCATCCGTCAGCCCTCAGGCCTAAAATGATTCTTGCAACTTCGGTCATATTCTGTGATTTTCTCCTTTCTCCTATATTCTCAAAGCAGCAGGCCGCAGTCTACATATTTGATTTCTAAAACTATAAATATGCTTTCAATTATTATAAAGTACATGTATTTGCTTGTCAAGAAACCCTTAGAATCCAAGTAGTTCTAAATTCAGCTTCTATAATTCAGCCGTGAAGCGATCAAATCTGAAATCATCATGTGTGCCCCTGTTCCCGGATTCGGGTAAGATAACTTGTCACCAGTATGACGTCCGCTCCCGCCCAAGCCAATACCTCGGCATAGAAGATTCCGCTCTCTCCAATCGCCATCGGCAGCAGAATCGCGGTGCCGGTCCGCATCACGAATTCCGCGATTCCGGAAACCATCGGCCGCACCGTATCTCCCATCCCCTGCAGCGCCGAGCGCGTGACATGTAAAACATAAAGGATCGGCAGACAGATGCTCATGATTGACAGGTAATGATAGGCGACCTCAAGCGCCGTGGATACCTCTTTGGCTGTGCCGGAAATAAATAGCCGTAAGATTGGTTTCCCAAACAGCAGCATGGCTGCCCCAATTACCACGGAGACACCGATAGCCGCAGCCAGCGCCGCGCGCATTCCCTCGCGGATGCGCTGCACCTTTCCTGCTCCCAGATTCTGCCCGACATAAGTCACCATCGCGTACCCAAAAGATGTCGCCGCGATCTCCAGCACGCCATAAAGCTTATTCGTTGCGGTGAAACCCGCAATAAACAAGACGCCAAATCCATTCACCACAGCCTGGACAATCATGCCGCCCACCGCGATCACACAATTCTGAAAGGCCATCGGCAGCCCCAGCTTCATCAGATTCCGGCAAAGAGCGCCATCCGGACGAAAATCCTCCCTTTTAAAGGTCAGAAATTCCACACGGCGAACCGCGCGCAGACAAAACAGCCCGGAACAGGCCTGTGCGATAATGGTCGCGGCAGCGGCTCCGCCGATTCCCCATCCCAAGACGAGCACAAAAAGAAGATCCAGCGCCACATTGATGCACGATGCCAGCACCATCGCGTAAAGAGGCGTCCGCCCATCCCCGAAAGCCCGCAGAATCGATGCCAGGACATTATATGCCATCACGACAGGGAGCCCCGCAAAAATAATCCGCAGATAGAGCACAGACATACCGATCACTTCATCCGGCGTCTGCAAAAGGACCATCACCGGCTTTGCCAGAAGCTCACTGCATAAAAGCAGTCCCAGCGCTGATACCGCTGCCAGTAAAACGGAATTTGCCACGGTCTGTCTCAGAGCCGTATATTCTCTGGCGCCAAACTGCTGCGCCATTTTAATCGAAAAGCCCTGGGCAAACCCCTGCACCATTCCCAGCAGCATCCAGTTCAGCCAGTCCGCTGCTCCCAGCGCCGCCAGCGCGTTCACTCCCAGCGCCTGTCCCACCACCATGGTGTCCACAAGCGTATAAAGCTGCTGAAATACATTTCCTGCCATCAGCGGCAGCGCAAAAAAAACAATCAGTTTCAGAGGTCTGCCCTCCGTCATATCCTGTACGCGCGATGTCATTTCTCATATCCTCCTCGTTTCAATTGCATGCCAAATCATGGCCTTACGCTAACAATAGCGGAAGCTTTATTGGCATGCAAATTTTACCATGTCAGTTAAATAATTTCATCATCATTTTTCATTATTGAAAAACATTTTCTCCTACTGCTAAAAATTATCCATTACCTGGTGGCGAAAGACTTTCATATGTGCTATACTGATTAAAGAACAGAAATGCCCCTCCCTTTGGTCGGCGGCAGGTCGCTTCACCCATTCCAACCCGTTTCACGGAAAGCAAGACTTAAGAAGGAGTGACTCGTATGTCCAAAAAAGATTTATCAATTAGTGAACTAAAAACCATAGTCAACCCTATTGCAAAAAAATACCATATATCTCGTGTATTTTTGTTTGGTTCATTTGCACGAGGAGATTACAACGACCAAAGTGACATCGATCTTCGAATTGACAAAGGCAATATGCAGGGAATGTTCGCCCTATGCGGATTCTACACTGATTTGTCCGAGGCTCTTGACCGAAAAATAGATGTACTGACAACCGGTAGTTTAGAAGATTCTTTTTTGCAAAAAATTAAAAAAGACGAGGTACTGCTATATGCCGAGTGAAAGAGATACGGAAATTCTCTGGGAAACTTTGACACAGGACATCCCAGCGTTGCAAGCTTACTGCCAGGAAATTTTACAGGGAGGAAGATACGCATGAATAGAACTGTGTGGGGCTCGCTCGGTGTCGCAGCCGCGTATGTCTGCTGGGGCGTGCTGACGATTTTCTGGAATCTGCTGAGCGAGGTGAATTCGGTTTATGTGCTTTCACAGCGGATCATCTGGTCGATGGTATTTATGGGAATTTTTATAGCGTGTACCGGAAAATGGCCGGAGATCGCGCCGATTTTCCGAAACCGAAAGCAGCTTATCACCTGCTTTGTCTGCGGCATTCTGATTACAATCAACTGGGGCGTGTATATTTTCGCGGTCAGCAGCGGCCATGTGCTGGACGCGAGCCTGGGCTACTTTATTGAACCGGTTCTGGTCGGAGCGATCGGACTGCTTGTGTTCCGGGAGAGGCCGAGCAAAATGGAGCTGACGACGTATTTGTTTGCGGTCATCGGCCTGGTGTATCTGATCGCGCGCACGGAGACGATTCCGGCACTTGCCCTTCTGATCTCCGGATCGTTTGCCATTTATGGGGCAGTGAAAAAGAACCTGGAGCTTACTCCGCATGCTTCGCTTTTTATGGAGACGTTGTGCATGACACCGTTCGCGCTGCTTTTCGCCTTCTGGGCGGATTCGGCCGGAATGGGGAGTATCGGCGTCCTTTCCGGAGCCGAGTTTTTGCTGCTGCCGGCTTGCGGAGTGATTACCTCCATTCCGCTGCTTTTGTTTAACATAGGCGTAAAGGAAATTCCCTATTACATATCGGGCATACTAATGTATATCAATCCGACTCTACAATTTCTGATGGGACTGTTTTATTTCCACGAAGACCTGGATATGAATAAGCTGACCGCATTTTGCTTTATCTGGTTCGGAATTGTATTCACAGTCGCGGATCATCTGCGGCAGATACGCAAAAAGACCGTTCTGTGACGGTCTTTTTGCATCTTATTTATTTCTGTTTTTCTCCATAAACTTCACGTTTTCAGCACCGAAGATCGCGCGCAGCCCTTCCACCAGCTCTTCGTTCGCATCAATTGCCCAGTTTGCGCCAAGCCTGCGCACGGCGCGCTCACTGCGCACATAAATCACGACATAGTCCTCGCCTTCGCTCTCTCGAAGCACCCCGAAAAGCTGTCCTTCTTTCTGCGCATACTCCTGTTTATCGGTAAACTGCACCCAGAGTTCCCGGCTATTTCCTTTTGGTTTTTCCGCATTATCCCATCTTTTCTGACCACCGGAACGATTCGCATAGCTGCCCGCCTGCGGTGTATGGCTTCCTCCCGATAAGGTGCCAGGATCTGCTCCCAGATTTTGGGATTGTCCTGAATTTTGCCCCTGTCCCTGTTCAAACGGCCATACACGCTCACAGATCAGCTTACTCGGCCGGTCGTCCTCGCAGCTGACGCGGCCGCGCACAAAGATCTTGTTATCCGGCGTCAGATATTGATTGTACGCCTCATAATCGCGCGGGAATACGACCACCTCCACGGTGCCGACCAGATCCTCCAGGGTCAGGAAGGCCATCGTCTGGTTGGTCTTTGTATACTTAACTGTTTTGTTCGAAATCATACCGCCGATGACTGCGCGGCTGTTGTCCTGTACCACCGACTGGTTGGTCTCCTCATCCAGCTGGAAGTCCGTGGTGACATTGGTGATCGCAGCGCGCCATTTCTCCTCATAGCGATCCAGGGGATGCCCGCTGACGTAGATACCCAGCACTTCTTTTTCAAATGCCAGAAGCTGTTCTTTGTCAAATTCTCCGACCTCCGGCAGCCGAATCTCAAGCTCCTTTTTATCTTCCTCACCCAGCAGGTCAAACAGCGACATCTGACCCGATACTGAATCCTTTTTTTGCGCTGCCGCATAATCCATGATCCGCGCGTAGCCCATCAGCATCTGCTTGCGCGTATTGCCAAAGCAGTCCAGCGCACCGGCCTTAATCAGGCTCTCGATGGTCCGTTTATTGACATCCTTGCTCCCGCTGACCCGCTCGATGAAATCCTGCAGGCTTCGAAAAGCGCCGCCGCTTTCCCGCTCCGCCACGATGCCGTCAATCACCGGACGACCGATGCTTTTGAGCGCACTGAGCGCGTAGCGAATCTTATATTTCCTGGCGGGCTTTTCCCCAGAGGCCGACGGTTCTGCCAAAGCCCCCGAATCATCAAACACGCCAACAGAAAAGCCTGTTTCCCCGGTATTGATATCCGGCGGCAGGATCTCAATCCCCATCTGGCGGCAGGTGAGCGTATATTCCGCCACCTTACCGGGATTATCGATGACAGAGGTCATCAATGCTGCCATGAACTCGACCGGATAATAATATTTCAGCCAGGCGGTCTGGTAGGCCACAACCGCATAGGCCGCCGCATGCGACTTATTGAACGCATAGCGCGCGAAATCCGTCATCTCATCGAAAATAGCGTTCGCGGTTTTCTCGTCAATTCCATTCGCAATACAGCCTGGTACGCCTTCCTCTTCGTTTCCATAGACAAAATTCTGCCGCTCTTTTGCCATCACAGAGGCTTTTTTCTTTGACATCGCACGGCGGACAAGGTCGCTGCGCCCCAGGGTATAGCCGCCCAAGTCGCGCACGATCTGCATGACCTGCTCCTGGTAAACAATACAGCCGTAGGTCGGCTCCAGAATCGGCTCCAGCTGCGGACAGTCATATTTGATGTCTTCGGGGTGATTTTTCCCGTAAATATACTTAGGGATGAAATCCATCGGACCCGGGCGGTAAAGCGAGATACCGGCAATCACATCCTCCAGGCTCTGGGGCTTTAACTCCTTCATAAAGTTTTTCATGCCCGTGCTTTCCAGCTGGAACACACCGTCCGTCTTTCCGGTGGCCAACGAATCGTAAACCGCCTTATCGTTAAAATCAATCGCGTCAATATCAATCGAAAGGCCGCTGCTCTTTTCGGCAAGCTTCACTGCGTTCTGAATCACGGTCAGCGTGCGCAGCCCTAGAAAATCCATTTTCAGAAGCCCCAGCTCTTCGATCGTCGTCATCGTAAACTGCGTCGTAATCGTGCCGTCGGAAGCCCGCGAAAGAGGGACATACTCATCCATGCTTTTCTGACTGATCACCACGCCCGCCGCATGCATCGAGGTGTGCCGCGGCAAACCCTCCAGACGCTTTGACATATCAATCAGCGCATGCACCTGCTCATCGGTCTCATACGCCTTGCGCAGCTCCTGACTCATCTCCAGCGCCTTGTCCAGGGTAATATCCAGTTCTTTGGGCACCATCTTGGAAATGGAGTCACAAAGCGCATAGGGCAGATCCATCACTCGCCCCACATCGCGGATCACGCCGCGCGCAGCCATCGTACCAAAGGTCACAATCTGCACCACGCGGTCTTTGCCGTATTTGCGCATAACATAATCAATCACTTCCTGACGCCGCTCGAAGCAGAAATCCACGTCAATATCCGGCATGGACACACGCTCCGGGTTCAGGAAACGCTCAAAGAGCAGATTGTAGCGGATTGGGTCAAGCTGCGTGATTTCAAGCGTATACGACACGACGCTTCCGGCCGCTGAGCCGCGGCCTGGTCCCACCATAATGTCCTGCTCCCGCGCATAATGGATGAAATCCCACACAATCAGGAAATAATCCACATAACCCATCTTCTGAATGACAGAAAGCTCATAGTCCAGGCGCGGACGAATCTCCTCCGCGCGGTCGCCATAGCGTTTCACCAGCCCTTCCGAGCAAAGCTTATTTAAGTATTCCCAGGAGGTATAGGGAGACGGCACGTCAAATTTCGGCAGCTTTGTCACGCCAAACTCGATCTCGACATGACAGTGCTCCGCGATCTTATGCGTATTTTCAAGTGCTTCCGGTGCATATGGAAAAAGCTCCGCCATCTGTTCCGGCGATTTTACAAAATACTGCCCGCCCTCATAGCGCATCCGGTTCTCATCCGAAAGCTTTTTCCCGGTCTGCAAACAGAGCAAAATGTCATGCGCCGAGGCGTCTTCCTCATACGTATAATGTACATCATTCGTCGCCACCAGCGGAATGCCCAGCTCCCTGCTCATCCGCACCAGCTGCTGATTCACTAATTTTTGCGCCGGAATGCCATGATCCTGCAGTTCCAGAAAATAATTGCCCTCACCGAAAATCTCCAGATGTCTCTTCGCCTCTGCCTTTGCATCTTCGTACATCCCACGCTGTAACAGACGCGGCACGGCTCCCGCCAGACAGGCGCTGAGCGCGATAATCCCCTCGTGATACTCGCGCAAAACCTCCAGATCCACGCGCGGCTTATAATAAAAGCCTTCGACAAAACCCTTTGAAACAATTTTAGTCAGATTCTGATAACCGGTATTATTCTCTGCGAGCAGCACCAGATGGTGATAACGCTCCTCTGACTGCCCAAGCTCCCGATCGTACCTGGAGCCGGGCGCCACATACACTTCACAGCCCAAGATCGGGTTAATCCCCTCCGCCTTCGCGGCGCGGTAAAAGTCAATCACACCATACATCACACCGTGATCGGTAATCGCGGCGCTGTCCATCCCCAGAGCCTTCACCTGCCGCACATATTCCGTTATCTTATTCGAACCGTCCAACAGACTGTATTCCGTGTGGACATGTAAATGAGTGAAATTCATGGCAGGCTCCTTTCTCCGGAAGGTTTTCTATTTTTATTTCACTGCGACAGCCTCCACTTCCAGCAGCACATCCTTCGGCAGCCTTGCCACTGATACACAGGAGCGTGCCGGAAAGACTCCGGTGAAATATTTTGCGTAAATCTCATTGATTTTCCCAAAATCATTCATTTCCTAAATAAATACCGTCGTCT
>JAJBUL010000091.1:35641-42499 GCA_020860365.1 Clostridiales bacterium
CCTCAAGCAGCGCCGTCAGATTTGAAAAGGCCTGCTCTGCCTGTGCTTCTACGCCCTCCGGGATCTCGCCGGTCGCCGGATTCACCGGAATCACACCGGATGTAAAAACGAAGCCATCGGTCTCAATTGCCTGCGAATATGGTCCGATTGCCGCCGGTGCCTTGTCTGTACTGATTGCTTTTTTCATGATGTTTTTCCTCCTCGTTGTTTTTTGATTCTGTGCAGTTTTTTGAAAATAGTTATAATAGCAGTATATAAAACAGTCACGACGGTGATTCACGTCATTCCGTTTGATATCTAAGATTATCCTTTTACTTTGTAGATTCTGCGATCGCGAATCTCAACCCTGCCCTCTTTCATCAGCCGCCCCACAGCGCGCTTGAAGGCATTTTTGCTCAGGCCAAATTCCCTGCGGATAATTTCCGGATCTGCCCGGTCGTCAAAAGGAAGCACGCCCGCATACTCGTCGATGACCTCCATGACCATTTCTGCGTCTTCATTGATTTGCAGATAAGCCTTTTCACGAATGCTCAAATCCAGCTTGCCATCTTCCTTCACACCCGTCACCCGCGCATGGATGCGGTCGCCGGGCTTCAGCCCGGTCACACCCTCCCGGCGCGGAATCAGGCCGGAATATTTGTCGTCCACCGCCACAAAGGTGCCAAAATTCTCACTCAGCTCATAGACGCGGCCATCTACCTCATCGTTCAGCACATAGGGCGAATTGCGGTACAGATACGGATACACGCGCATCGTCGCGCAGAGCCGCCCGCTCTTATCCACATACATGGCCACCAGACATTCCTCACCCGCAAAAACCTTCGCCGTCTGCTCATGAAATGGCAGAAGCAAATCCTTTTCCAACCCCCAGTCCAGAAAAGCGCCAATCTTTGACACTTCCTTCACCTTCAAAACCGCAAATTTTCCAACCGTCAGCTTCGGCTCTCTGCGCGTGGCGATCAGACGGTCTTTGGAATCCCGGTAAAGAAAAACCTCCAGTCGGTCCCCCACCACTGTTTCTTCCGGAACCTCTTTCTTCGGGAGGAGCACTTTTTCTTCCTTTTTCTCCAACGCATCCGCCAGGTATACGCCGAATTCCACCTTTTTCACAACCGTCAGTTCCTGTTTTTCCCCTGTTCGTAGCATGTTATCCCTCATTTCCGGGTGTGCTTATCCTTCTCACCCGTGTCGTTACAGGTCACACCATAACCAAATTTACGTTATATTAACCACTACATGTGTGACCCCGTGTCACTCTCTTTTCTCGTTCTTCACGATCGCATATGGCACCCCGGTCTCATCGCAAAGGCTCACCGTCACTGCTTTCTCTTCCCGGTAAACATAAGGCACGATCACATCATGCAGCCGGGCCTGCTTCCGATACTCCACACAGAGCCGCCCGGTCTCAAACCCCTCCGGCAGATATTCCTCTGCCATATAAATATACTGCCCATTATTGACATGATGGTTGGTGTCCAGATGCTGCCTTCCAACCCGAAAGTCTTCCATCCGTTCTCCCTCACCGGAGAGCTTTATCTTGCGCGGCAGATACTCCATATCCAGACGCGGCTCCAGCCCATATCCGTTGGCCACTTCCGGCAGTACCCGCATCGGTCGCTCCGTCTTCCGATCAATCAGCGCCCAGACACTGTTCGCCTTCGCCAGATACTGTTCCCGTTTGTCCAGCAGAGCAAAATTCCGATACCCATAAAATGCCTGGAAATCGTAAGGCCAGGTTCTCGTGATCACATACTCCCCCATCTGCGGCAGCCTTTGAATATCGATTTGCCAGAATAAAATCATCCAGACACAGCCGTGCGCGTCCAGACAGTCAATGCCAATCCCACATTCCTCTGAGTGAAACGTCGAACAGTCCTGAAAATAATCCACCAGAGAAACCTTCGTCAGCCTCCGATCCTGCCCGACTTCGCTGAAACGGATCCTGCTCTCAAACTGATATGCCATATTTGCCTCCATTTTCACCGAAAATACCTGTACTGTTTTTATAAATATTCTATCCCCACCAGCGTCAGTCCATGTGCCTGCGCCGTGTCTCCGGCGAGGCTGCGGTCTTTTGCCTCCAGAATTGTCTGCATTTCTTCCGGCTCCATCATGCCGCCGCCCACCTTCAGAAGCGTTCCCACAATAATGCGTACCATATTATAGAGGAAACCGTTTCCGCAGATACGCACGGTTATCATGCCAACACCGTTTCCGCAGATTCCTCCTCCATATTCCATCGTTTCGCCCTGCACATCTATTTCCAGACTGTAAATCGTCCGCACCCGGTTTGTGACTTCCGGCTTGCTGGTGCAGAAGCTTGTGAAATCATGCGTTCCGACCAGGTAGGCAGCCGCCCGCCGCATCCGTTCCACGTCGAGGTTCCAGTGATAAAACAACGAATACAGCCTGCTGCACGGCTCCGGAAAACGCCGATTCCATATTTTATATTCGTAGGTCTTGCGCGTCTTGGCGAAGCGCGGGTGAAAATCCGGCGGAACCTCTCTGGAATCCTGGATGCGGATATCCTCCGGAAGCCGCGCGTTCAACGCGTAAGATATCCGATCTGCGGGCATCCGCGCCTCTGTATCAAAGACCGCTACATTTCCCCGCGCATGCACCCCCGCATCCGTGCGGCTTGCGCCAAGCACGTAAATATCTTTGTTCAGCAGCTCACTCAAGTGCTGATTCAATGTACCCGCAATGGATACGCCGTTGGGCTGCACCTGCCAGCCGCAGTAATTCGTACCGTCATAAGCGACAATCAGCTTTACCCGTTTCACTTCATTTGATCTCCCGCAAAAATGCATTCGCCGCAATGCTGACCCGCATCTTACGCGCTCCATGCTCTACCACCCAAGCGCTCCAAATAAAACCGTCTCGATGATATTCAGCCGGCTCACCACAAACATCAGGACAAAATACCCCAACAACACCAGATAAGCCACCTTGTCCCGTTTCTGATAGACAAGCGGACGCATTTTCGTCCGTCCCTCACCTCCGTGGTAACCGCGCGCTTCCATCGCCATCGCCAGGTCATTTGCGCGGCGAAAAGCCGAAATAAAGAGGGGCACCAGCAATGGCACCATGTTTTTTGCTCTCTGAATCAGATTTCCAGACTCAAAGTCCGCGCCGCGTGCCTGCTGTGCTTTCATGATTTTATCCGTCTCTTCCAGAAGAATCGGGATAAACCGCAGCGCAATCGACATCATCATGGCGATTTCGTGCACCGGTACATGAACCTTTTTCAGAGGAGAAAGCGATTTCTCCATCCCGTCAGTCAGGTCATTCGGGGTCGTTGTCAGCGTCATCACAGAAGAACCGATGATCAGGTAAATCAGACGAACCGCCATGGAAATAGCGGTCTTGACGCCCTCCACGGTGATCTGGAACACCCAGAATTTTACCAGGACAGTACCCTGTACCAGAAACAGGTTGAAAATAACGGTGATCATCAGTAGCATCAAAATCGCTTTCAACCCCTTAATCATATATTTGAAGGGAACCTTTGACACACGTATCACAGTGGCCAGAAACAGGGTCACCACCAGATAGGACTCGATTTTTCCGAACGCAAACAGGGATATGATAAATACCATTGTTCCTGCGAGCTTTACTCTTGGGTCCAGTTTATGAATGACCGAATCGGTCGGATAATATTGGCCTAACGTAATCTCTCTTAACATGGTCTGCTTCTTTCTGTAATTTTGTTTAAACACCTCGCAATGGATTCCGCCGCTTCCTCCGCCGTCGCCGCATCTGTGTCGACATCCCAGCCCAGCGCGGCCAGCTCGTGCATCAGATAAACCTCCTGTGGCGCAGCCAGTCCCACTGCTTCCAGCTCCTTATAATGGCGGAACACCTTCCTGGGCTCATCGTCATAGAGAACCTCACCCTTATTCATCACAATGATACGCTGCACATAGCGGGCGACATCCTCCATGCTGTGGGACACGAGGACAACCGTGATCTTCCGCTCCTGGTGCAGTCTCGCCACCTGATCCAGAATGTCGTCCCGGCCTCTCGGATCCAGCCCTGCCGTCGGTTCATCCAGCACCAGCACCTCCGGCTCCATTGCCAGAATACCGGCGATCGCTGCACGCCGTTTTTGTCCGCCGGAAAGTTCAAACGGGGACACCTTGTAATACTCCTCTCCAAGGCCGACCAGCTTCAGCGCTTCCGCCGCACGCCGTTCAATCTCCTCCTTTTCCAGACCCAGATTCTTCGGGCCAAAGCAGACATCGGTAAACACATCCGTCTCAAACAGCTGATATTCCGGGTATTGAAACACCAGTCCCACCTTACTGCGCAGCTGCTTCATACTATAGCCTTCCGCATAAATATTTTCATTATTATAATAGATCGTCCCCGAGGTCGCTTTGAGCAGCCCGTTCAGATGCTGAATCAATGTCGATTTTCCCGAACCAGTATGACCTATGATCCCGATAAACTGTCCGTCCGGCAGCTCCAGATTGATATCCTTCAGGGCATGCTGCTCAAACACCGTGCCGTTGCTGTACGTATAATTCAAGTGTTCAATCCGAATAGACACGTGCCGTCTCCTTTCCAATGCTTCTCACATAAAAGTGCAAGCATTTCCCTTCTCATCAAAACATGTTCCGTAAATCAGGAAGCCTGCCTGTCCCGATAGGCCTGCAGCTCCTCCACCAGCTCCTCATTCGACAAAATATCCGGTCGCAGGTCAAAGCCCATCTTGCGCAGGTCATGTGTAACCAGCGTTGCCTGCGGCACATCCAGCCGATAGGATTTCAGTTCCTCCACACGGCCAAACACTTCATGCGGAGTGCCCTGCATGACGATTTTCCCTGCATCCATAACAATCACCCTGTCTGCGTCAATCACTTCTTCCATGTAATGCGTAATCAAAATCACCGTCACATGTTCTTTCTGATTCAGTTCATGAACAGTACGGATAACTTCCTTGCGTCCGTTCGGATCCAGCATGGCAGTCGGCTCATCCAGGACGATACACTTTGGCCTCATCGCCACCACGCCTGCAATCGCCACGCGCTGCTTCTGTCCACCGGAAAGTTTGTTTGGCGAGTGAGAGCGATACTCCCACATACCGACCGACCGCAGGCTGCTTTCCACCCGCTGCCAGATCTCTTCCTGTGGAACACCCATATTCTCTGGTCCAAAGCCAACATCCTCATCCACAATCGTCCCGATAATCTGGTTGTCCGGATTCTGAAACACCATACCGGCTGTCTGCCGGATCTCCCAGAGCTTCGACTCGTCCTGTGTGTCCTTGCCGTCCACCCAGAGCGTCCCCTCACTCGGAAGAAGGATCGCGTTAATGTGCTTCGCCAGTGTAGACTTTCCGGAACCGTTATGGCCCAGAATTGCGATAAAGTCCCCTGCCTCCACTTCCAGGTCTACACCATCGACCGCTCTCTGCTTCGATTCCACATTCCCATTTTCGTCAAGCTTTAAATAATCAAAAGCAAGCTTTGCAGCCTTGATAATTCCCATTTTATATCCTCTCTCAATCCAGTCTTTGCAAAACGCCAAAACGCTTCGCGTTAGATGGGTGCCGGGTAACGCCCCCTCGCTTTGCTCGGCGGCAGGACGCACCCATCTATTCCTAAACGCTTCGCGTTAGATGGGTGCTGTAGAATTCCCGACGACCAGATCGGCGTTAAAGATCAGGCGGGGTTCTACCGGCTTCCCATCGATCAGTTCAAACATCAGATTGATCGTCGCCTCAGCCATCTCTCTGCGCGGCTGACGGATCGTCGTGATCGACGGCTCATAGTAAGACGCCATATCCAGCCCATCAAAACCAGCCACAGAGCAGTCCGCCGGGATCTTCATCCCGGAATCGAAAAGCGCCTTGCACGCGCCGACTGCCATACGATCCGATATCGCATAAATACAGGTGAATTCCACACCTGATTCCAACAACTCCTCTGTCAGCCGATAACCGCTTTCCATCGAAAAAGTCTCCATCTCTTCCGGCGTCCATTTTACCAGTTTCTCATCGTAAGAGATTCCATACTCCTCCAGGGCTTTCCGGTATCCCCTGTGGCGCAGCATACCAACACTGGCGTCGTCCTTATTCGCGGTCAGCAATGCAATCTTCTTGTGGCCGCGTGAGCAGAGATACTCAACCATTCGCTGGCTCTCTTTCTCATTATCAACGGAAACAGAAGGATACTCATCTCCCATATCTGCAGCGTCTGCCGTACTCAGTACAAATGGAACCGAAAGCTGCCTCAGTTTTTCATCCATTCGATTCGTGGCGCCTCCCAGAAAAACAATCCCCTTCAGCCGTTTCTCTTTCTCTATGCGAAGCGCAACATCCACCTCATCCTCAAACTCCTCCACATGCTGCAGGACAAAAGAATACTTCTTCTCATTTGTCTCTCGCTCCATTACACGGATCATCTCGCCAAAAAACGGATTGCTGATACCCTTGATCAGCACCGCAATCGTATTTGATTCCGAACGTTTAAGATTTCGCGCGCTGTTGTTAGGCACATAATTATATTTTTGAATCGTCTCCAGAACCTTCTTTCTGGTCTCTTCGTTGATATCGGGATGATTATTAATCGCTCTGGATACGGTACTCACTCCCACGCCACATAACCGGGCAATCTCTTTAATGGTCATCTGCTCCATACTGTTTCCTTCCAGGTAAAACAATCCGCCGAAACGTATCGCTGTATTTTTCTACATGTCGGGCATCGGCCAGCCCTATTTCCACGCGCCTGGCGCAAACAGCACCGATGCGCACCCATTATATCCACTTTCCACCTAAAATGCAAGGTGAAATATGACAGCGGGTATAGATATAAATATTTGGTAAAAACACTTTACAATCATCTCATATTGTGG
>JAJBUL010000044.1 GCA_020860365.1 Clostridiales bacterium
TCACGAAAGTTCAAAATCTCAGTCCGTCTTCTCCACCCCGTGAATAGTAACCTGCCATCAGCTTTTCTTCATAAAGTTTTTCCCCTGGGCGTAATCCAGTATAGACCACCTCGATATCCTCATCCGGCTTATAGCCGGACAGCTTGATCAGGTTTCTCGCCAGGGTATCGATTTTGACCGGTTCTCCCATGTCAAGGACGAAGATTTCGCCGCCCCAGGCATAGGTGCCTGCCTGGAGCACGAGGCTGACGGCCTCCGGTATGGTCATGAAATAGCGGGTGATCTGGGGATGTGTTACCGTTACCGGCCCTCCCGCCTCAATCTGTTCCTTAAATCTTGGAATCACAGAACCGTTGCTGCCGAGCACATTGCCGAAGCGAACTGCTACGAATTGAGTACCAGTGCGTTCCTTGTTCTTTACGCTTTCGATCTTCAGTTTTTGTTTTTCTTCCCAGCCTGCCGCCCGGTGGTCGACCGGGTCGCCGACCCGCTGCCCGTCGATGACCTTGTCCTTGTGCGCATGCACAAAGGGCAGCAGATCCCATCTCCCGCTCTTGCTGACGGCATCCATGCTCTGGATCACCATCTCGCACAGGCGCTTGGAAGCGCCCATGATATTGGTCGGATTGACAGCTTTGTCCGTGGAGATCAGGACAAACCGCTGTGTTCCGTGGGTAAGGGCTGCGTAAGCGGTTTTATAGGTGCCGATCACGTTGTTCTTGATGGCCTCGTTCGGGCTGTATTCCATGAGCGGCACATGCTTGTGCGCGGCTGCATGGAAAACGATGTCCGGATGATAGGTCTCGAAGACCATGTTAATCCGGCGGCTATCCCGCACGGAGCCGATCAGGACGTTCAGGTTCAGGTCGGGATATTTTTCACGCAACTCAAGTTCAATGGCGTAGGTGGTATTTTCATAAATATCGAAGATCACCAACCGCTTCGGCTCATGCCCTGCGATCTGGCGGCAAAGTTCTGAACCAATGCTACCGCCGCCCCCAGTGACTAAAATAGTCTTTCCTTTTATGTACTGGAAGATGCCCTCCATATCAACTTTAATCGGATCCCTGCCAAGCAGGTCTTCCACCGCCACGGATTTCAGTCGGCTGACAAGGACTTCGTCATTGGTCAGCTGGTAGATGCCCGGGAGGCTCTTCAACGCGCAGCCGGTTTCCTTGCAAATATTCAGGATATCTTTCTTATCCTGGGCTGCGGCTGTGGGAATACAAAAGTAGATTTCTTCGATGCCAAGCTTTTCCGCAAAGCCCGGAATATCGTCCCTGCCGCCGACGACCGGCACGCCTTCCACATAGCGGTTCCATTTATTGGGGTTATCGTCGATGATACAGCCTGGAACCAGGTTTGTCTTATCCGACTGCTGCAGTTCACGCATGACCGTCCTACCGGCCGCACCAGCGCCGATAATCATGACCTTTTTGGCCGGATTTTTCCCTTCGTCCGGGGTTTTCCGGACGATCACCTGCGTATAAAAACGGTAGGAAAAGCGGATCCCGACTACGAGGATCAGCTGGACTACCCCGCCTACGATATAGTAGGAAAACGGCATCCTGCGGCAAACCAGCGTGATCAGGATGGCGTGGGCGACAGACGCAGCCAGCGACGAAGCCGCATAGCGGAGCAGCTCGTTAAAGCCCGCAAACCGCCAGATTCCCCGGTACATGTGCATAAACCAAAAGAAAATGACCGCTGCAACGATGTAAAACGGAAGAAAGGTTATATATGCCTGCAAATACTCTGCATCGATGGCGGTGAACGTAAAATCAAACCTTAGCCACAATCCAAAAAAATAAGAGAATGCGATCGCTATTGCGTCGTAGAACATTAAGCCTATTGCAATTACCTTCCAGTGCCGAATCTTCATCCTGCCTCCCGTATGTCCTTTTTCATAACTCTTCTGATTGGTATTCTGATTCATGGATTACCCCCCCCGAACGTTCCGGGAAAGCTGTATAACATGCTTTTCTGATGTGGTGTCGTGTACTAATACTGCACGATTTTTTTGATAATGATAGTGTTGTGATGACAATGACAATCACAATGCATTCTTCCATCTCAGCGCTTCTTACTGCCATTGAAGCTCCCATTGTTTTATCTTTTGTAAAATGGTGGTAATACCGTATCTTATCAACGGAAGAATCAATGGCATTAAGAAACACTGTGTGCGACAGTTTCGTCGTGTGCCAGGCATAGCTTCGCCATACCGTCCTGTTTTTCAGGGCAGCTGCCGGAACATTTATATCGGCCGGTATGGCAGCGGCGGCGAAGCGACGCGCTGCCAGTATCCGGAGTCTTTTTCTTTTCGGAACTGAAAAACAGTTTTCTGCACAAATGAACCTGTTTCCGATTTCAAAATAATTTCTCGCGCAAATAAACCTGTTTCCGGTTCCGGCATGCCTGTGGCTGCGGCAGCCAGGGCAATGGCATGAGTTTCTCTGAAAAAGTTCTACAGGGCGATGGCTATTTCATCTGGATCCTCCATCTGACGCTTTCCGGCAGCGGACGGGTTTACCGCCTCCGTCCTGCTTTCTGAGCGTGGTTCCCAGACAAATCCGATTTCATCGAGGAGCTGGATCTTTTCCTCGTTCATCTTTCCGGCCCGCCTGGTCTTACGCTGGTTTAAAACCCAGGTATAGAGGTTGGTGCCTCTCTTTCCCCGGTAGTTTCTGGGCACGCCTGCCAGGCTCCCGTGCCTCGCACAATATTCCCTGGCGTCCAGGTACATTTCTTTCCAGTGGGAAGACGCCCTGACCATACCGTCGTCTGGAAGTTCGGATAAAAGCTCTGCCTGCTTTTGGCTTAATTTGCCCTCTTCCAGCGCCTGCCTCTGGTATGCGAGCCAGCGGCCAATCCAGACGCCGTCCACCACAGTGTTCTGGGGGATGGCCAGGTTCCCGTTTTCCCTGTACCAGTTTTTCACCAGCTCCAGCCGGTATTCCCAGGAATCCGCCTGCCACACCATTCCGATCGCTTCCAGTTTTTCGATCCGGGCGGCGGAAAGCTTCTTTGCCAGGTAAGCCTGCCTCTGATTGCTGATCCAGTGCCCGAGGCCAAACCCCTCTTCCGTGGCATATCTTGCCGGGACCAGCAGGTTCCCATGCGCAGCGGCATATTCCTTTGCCGCCTGGTAGCCCTTGTCCCATTTGCTCTCATTTACTTTTCTCCAGGGCATCCCGATGGCATCCAGCCGACGGATCTGCTCTTCGGTCAGCGTCGTTTCCTTCCCTGGAAGATTTTCATCATATTTTTTCCGCTCCTTGCGCATCCGCTGGAGCCAGCTGCCAAGCTTTATCCCGTCTGTGTTTACATAGGTGGCCGTGACGTCCAGATTCCCATGCTCCCTGTAGTAAGCAGCGGCAGCTTCGTAATTCCGCTCCCAGAAATAATCGGTCTTGCCCCAGATCATCCCGATGTCATCCAGCAGTTTGATCCGCTCCCTGGTCAGGAACTTCTGCCTCGCACCGGCCTTCTGGGAAGTACGGATGCTGCAGAGCCATTCACCCAGCCGGACGCCATCCTCTGTCACATAATCCCATTTGACGTCCAGGTCTCCATGTTCCCCATAATACGTCTTCGCGGCTGCATAATGTTTCTCCCAGACGCGATCCTGAACGGATTCCCAGACCATGCCGATAGAATCCAGCTTCCGGATCCGCTCTTCTGTCAGGCAGCCGTGGGTCACCCCTTTCCGGACGCCCCTCTGCGTGGCGACCCACAGGCCGAGGGGATAGCCATCCTCCGTCATATAATGCGCCGACATCTCCAGGTTCCCGTGTTCCTCATAGTACGCCTTCGCCAGGCCAAACATCAGATCCCAGGAGGCGGACAACGTATCGTTCAGCTTATGAAACAGCTCCCGGCAGTCCTTCACCTCATCGATGATGCGGAAATGCTCGTTTACAATGAGCCCGCCCTCGCCAAGATCCCTGTAATAAGAAGTGACCAGCTGCATTTCCTCTTCCACCAGCCCGATGCTCTCCAGGCAGTTAACGTTCATCACTACATCGAACACGATGGAGTCATTTGTTTTGCTGGCGGAAAGCGCCCGCCCGATCTGCTGCTTATAGATAATCGGGGATACCGTCGGCCCCAGCAGGATAAACCCGCTGATGCCCTCGACATGGAATCCCACGGTTAAGGCGTCAATACAGTAAACTAGCCGCAACTGGGACGTATCAATATCCGCGCGTAAGTCGTCAAACGCCCGGTCAGCGCCCGGATCGCTCGAATAGAGGGAATAGACATGCGGATGTCTGTCTACCTTCGTGAACCATTCCAGGTGGCGCATCATCTCATCCATGTGTTCCTTGTTTGAGCAGAACACAATGTACTTCCCCGTCCGGTCTTTCATGTGTTTGTCAAAAATTTCATCCAGCCCCTCTGACATTTCCAGGGCGCGCTTCAGATCCTCCAGATACCGCTCACAGGTATCCCGGACCACCTTGCTTTTCGTATCCCGGACACGCTGTTCGTATTTCTCCAGGCTCTGCTGGCAGGAATAGACGGAAAGCACATATTTCGGGGGATTCAGGATGCCCCGCACGATCGCTTCGCCCAATGTCATCTCCGAGGCAATATTCCCGTCAAAGAGCTCATCCGCCATATCCCTCTGGTTATCCAGATAACGGATGTTGGTGGCAGACAGGCCGAGGATTGGCGTATCCGGGAAAGCAGAGAGCAGCTTTTGCACACCCTGCCCCCACTGCTGGGCGCCGCAGCGGTGAAACTCATCCAGGATAATGAAAGATGGATTGGTATCGTCCACACAGATTTCAGCCATCTGCTCATCGCTCATCCACATGAGCTTCGCGTAGGTACAGAACGTAATATTCTCGGGAACCTCTCCCCCGGTTACTGCTTTCAGATTTTCCAGCTGCGTCTTGAAAATATATTCCGATGGAGAGAGCCAGAGGATATGCCCGTCCGGGTAATCGGCACAGAGCCGGAAACCGATAAAAGACTTCCCTGTCCCCGTCGGATGGATAACCGCGGCTTTGCCGGTCTGCTTCATCATGTCCACAGCCGCGTCATAGGCCGACTGATTGTGAGCGTACAGCGCAATTTCCAATGCCCTCACCTCCTTTTTCTGACCCCTGATACAATAAGTGGTCAAGATTTGTCCCTTAGTACGGCATTAAGGGAATTGCGGGGCTGAAACCCTTGATTTTACTGGATTTTTCAGCTTTCGCCCCTTTTCTGCCCCCTTTTTGACCACTAATCTGACCACTGACGCGCTCGAATCATGGTCATTCGTGGTCAAATCTTAAGTGGTCATTCGTAGTCAGAAAAATAAAGAAAAATCCCGTCAGAAACCCGCTGAAAATGCGGCTTCCGGCGATTGTGATCTGCTCTTTTTCTTCCCTCTGCGCATTAAAAATAGTGGTCAGATCCCTGACCACTATTTTGACCACTCACGTAGAAAGTTCTTTTTCACTTTATTTGCATATATAATTTTTCTATTTGCATACAGTATGTAAAAAACAGGTAATTTGCTGAAGTGAAAAAGTAAATTCCACTCTGAAAG
>JAJBUL010000309.1 GCA_020860365.1 Clostridiales bacterium
CTCACGAAAGTTCAAAATCTCAGTCCGTCTTCTCCACCCCGTGAATAGTAACTTGTAAACTGCAACACGAAAGATCTGTCGCGGAATTGTATGCTCATCCTGCACCGGCTAACACGCGAATCACAAGTGATATAATCTTCAGCGCAGCTTCCGGAAACAAATCAAAAGGCCAGGTAAACACGACCCAAGAAGGTATGTGTATACCTGACCAGAAATACAAGGCAGCATTTATAGTTGGCTATATAAATTACGGACAATCAACCAAAGATGGCTGGAGTTTTCCCTGGCTTCAACCAGCTTTGTTGGCCATCAGATAGCCATTGATATCGGATAATCCTTTGTATTTTTCGTAGCTGCCATCGTGTACCAAAACCAAGGTCGGTGCCTGCCGAACGCCGTACCGGTTGACCAGAGCGATGTTATCATCAGCAGTCAGTTTTACATAGGAGACGGCATTCTGATCCAGCAGAGAGACAACCGCCTTACAGTTTGGGCAGGAAGAGCTGACAAAAAGCAGCGTTTTTGGTATGGACGTTCCGGGGGTGACAGCGTCGGTAGCTGCAGCAGTATCAGCCGCACCGGCTGTAGTCACCGAAGAATCCGATTGCTCAGTTGCTTTTCTCTCCAGTCGCGAAGTGCCAATGTTGTAGGTCTTGCGGTCTTTGAATTCCTGCGATTTTCCGTCATTCCAGTTCTGTACCGGGCGATAGTAGCCGGTGATGCGACTGTAGACCTCGGTTTTTTTACCGCAGTGCGGGCAGGTGTAAACCTCACCGGAAAGATAACCGTGTTCACTGCATACGGAATAGGTAGGGCTGATGGTATAGTAGGGAAGCTTATAGTTTTCCACGATCTTGCGTACCAGCGAGGCGGCTGCTTTCCAGTCAGGCAGCTTCTCTCCAAGGAATGCATGGAATACCGTGCCGGAGGTGTAGAGCGTCTGCAGCTCGTCCTGAACATCCAGCGCGGAGAAGATATCTTCCGTGTAGCCAACCGGAAGGTGGCTGGAGTTCGTATAATATGGTGCATCGGAAGATCCGGAAGCTTGCGTACGGAGACCCGATGCGTCAACGACAGAATCGCCAGATTCTGGCGTGTTCTGCAAAGCGGTTTTCTTTGCAGAACGGGAGGTACTATTCTCGTTCGCGGTGATGATGTCCGGAAATTCTTCCTTATCGTGTTTCGCGAAGCGGTAGGTGGTCGATTCTGCGGGCGTCGCTTCCAGATTGTACAGGTCGCCGTACTGCTCCTGGTAGTCGGACAGACGGGTGCGCATATGGTTCAGCACGTCTTTGGCGAATGCCTGTGTCTTCGGGTGGGTCAGATCCTGGCGCAGCCACTTTGCGTTCAGCCCGGCTTCGTTCATGCCAATGAGACCGATGGTAGAGAAGTGGTTGTCAAAGCTGCCGAGGTAACGTTTGGTATAGGGATACAGTCCGGCATCCAGAAGCTTCGTGATGACGGTACGCTTGGTCTTCAGGCTGCGCGCGGCGATGTCCATCAGCCGGTCCAGGCGTGCATAGAAATCTGCCTCATCCGCGGCCAGATAAGCAATGCGGGGCAGGTTAATGGTGACGACGCCGACGGAACCGGTCGATTCGCCAGAGCCGAAGAAGCCGCCGGATTTTTTGCGCAGCTCGCGCAGATCCAGGCGCAGGCGGCAGCACATGGAGCGGACGTCGCTCGGCTCCATGTCAGAGTTAATATAGTTGGAAAAATACGGAGTACCGTATTTTGCGGTCATTTCAAAGAGGAGGCGGTTGTTTTCTGTCTCACTCCAGTCAAAATCCTTCGTAATGGAATAGGTCGGGATCGGATACTGGAATCCGCGGCCATTGGCGTCGCCTTCGATCATGATTTCAATAAAGGCTTTGTTGATCATGTCCATTTCCTTCTGGCAGTCTCCGTAGGTGAAATCCTGTTCCTTGCCGCCGACAATCGCGGGCAGATTTTTCAGGTCATTCGGAACGGTCCAGTCCAGTGTGATGTTGGAGAAAGGCGCCTGTGTCCCCCAGCGGGAAGGCGTATTTACTCCGTAGACGAAGGACTGCACGCATTGTTTGACGTCTCTCTGTGTCAGATGGTCGGTGCGTACAAAGGGCGCCAGATAGGTGTCAAAAGAAGAAAATGCCTGCGCACCGGCCCATTCATTCTGCATAATACCGAGAAAATTCACCATCTGATTGCACAGCGTACTCAGGTGGCTCGCGGGGGAAGAGGTAATTTTTCCGGGAACCCCGCCGAGTCCTTCCTGAATGAGCTGCTTAAGACTCCATCCTGCGCAGTAACCGGTCAGCATGGACAGGTCGTGCAGATGAATCTCGGCAGAGCGGTGTGCGTCAGCGATTTCTTTGTCATAGACCTCGCTCAGCCAGTAATTGGCAGTGATAGCGCCGGAATTGGACAGAATCAGTCCGCCCACGGAGTAGGTGACCGTGGAATTCTCTTTTACGCGCCAGTCATTGATCTGGAGATAGTCATCCACCAGGTCTTTGTAATTGAGCATGGTGGAGTTGATGTTGCGCAGCTTTTCCCGCTGTTTGCGATATAAAATATAGGACTTGGCTACATCGGCATAGCCTGCCTCTGACAGAACCTTCTCCACACTGTCCTGAATGTCTTCGACAGAAATGTAGCCGTCCTTTATTTTCCCTTCAAAATCAGCTGTGGTGCGCAGGGACAGCATATCAATGATGCTGGGGTGGTACTGCTTCCCCTCAGCGTCAAAGGCTTTGGTGATTGCCACACTGATTTTATTGATATGAAATTCGGCAATGGTGCCGTCTCGTTTTTTCACCTGGTACATAAAAACCTCCCATATAGAAACTGGTAACTCTTCAGATTAGTCAGGCAGATGATAGTGTTTCTCTTGTATCGCCTGCTGCCGCGCATCGCCAGTGACGGAAACGATAATGGTACCGGACTGCCTGTGTTCTGGGCGCGAGCATATGCATTGTAGCACATATGGGGAATAAAATCAATATCTGGTTGAAAAAATAATTGGAAATGTATACAAAATGTAGTAACAGGAAAGAAGATGGAACGAAAAGTACTGTAAAAAATGATTTTCAGGGTAAGTGTAAAATGCTATGGAAAGCTTCACAAATGTGGGGGAAGCCTGCAGCGCGTACGGGGTTATACCCCGCGCAGCGCTACGCTCTGTACATATGGCTGCACCAATTGCGCATAGCGGTGCAGCTCTTCTTCTGAGGGGGCGTGAAGCCCGGCTTCCAGAACGGTATCGCGGTCAACAAAGCATTGCAGAAAATAGCGCTTTGCACCCTGAATCCACTGCCCGATCTCAGGAAAAACCGTGTCGTCGTGAAATTCTGCAACAACGGTGGTGCGAAACTCGTAGTCAGTCGTTCCGTTCATCAGAAGGGAAACACTGCGGCGGACATTGGAAAGGTCAAAACTGGACGTTCCAATCGTCTCACTGTAACGAGAGGGCGCGTTTTTAATATCCATGGCGACGTAATCGACCAGACCCATTTTCAGAAGTGAGGCAAGTATGTCAGGGTGGTTTCCGTTCGTGTCCAGCTTGACGGAAAACCCCAATTCATGAATCTGCGCCAGAAAATCCGGGAGATCACGGTGCAGGGTGGGTTCTCCGCCGGTGATGGCGACACCGTCAAGCAGGCCGCGGCGTTTTTTTAAAAAGGAGAAAAGGTCTGCGGCCGGGATGGATTCGGGCAAAGCTTCGTGTGAAGGAGTAGCGTCGCCGATCCGATCAGCAGCTTTGGCAGGGAAACGATCCCGGCAGGGGTCGCCAATCAGCTCACTGTTATGACAGAACGGACAACAAAAATCACACCCGCCAAGGAATACGGTGCAGGCGACCTTGCCGGGGTAATCCAGAAGTGTTAGTTTTTGCAGCCCTTTGATGTTCATACAATTCCTCGAATCGAAATATCGTCTTTTACCCTTTTGTGGACGGGACAGGCTTTCGCGGGGAATCTTTATTCTGCAGACGGGACAGGCCGCTCTCTCCTGCTCCTGGAGAATCACTGGATACAGACCAGCTTGCCCATCCCGTTTGGAAGCGTATATGATTCCTTATTTCTTATTCTCCAGTTCCGCTTTTTTCATCGCGCGCACCTTCAGCGGCAGTCCAAACAGGGTGATGAACCCGCTCGCGTCGTGATGATCGTACAGATCTCCGGTCGTAAAGGAGGCCAGTGACTCGTTGTACAGGGAGTACGGAGAGGTGGTTCCGGCTTTGATGATGTTGCCTTTGTAAAGCTTGAACTTCACTTCACCGGTCACATCCTTCTGTGTCACATCAACGAACGCCTGGATTGCCTCACGCAGCGGAGTGAACCATTTGCCTTCATATACCACCTGTGCGAACTGACTGCCGAGCTTTTTCTTTGTCTCAAGTGTTTCACGGTCGAGGATCAGCTCTTCAAGCTGCTCATGCGCCGCCATGAGGATTGTGCCGCCCGGTGTCTCATATACGCCGCGGGACTTCATGCCGACTACGCGGTTTTCGACGATGTCGACGATGCCGATGCCGTGCTTGCCGCCGAGCGCGTTCAGCTCTGTGATAATTTCAGATACCTTCATCTGGCGGCCGTTCAGGGTCTTCGGGATGCCGGCTTCGAATGTCATGGTCACATATTCACCCTGTTCCGGGGCTTTTTCCGGAGTCACGCCGAGCACCAGCATATGGTCGTAGTTCGGTTCATTGGCCGGATCCTCGAGCTCCAGTCCTTCGTGGCTGATATGCCAGAGGTTGCGGTCACGGCTGTAGCTGGAATCTGCGGCGAACGGAAGATGGATGCCGTGCTGTTCACAGTAAGCAATTTCATCTTCGCGGGATTGCATCGTCCACACATCAGTCATTCTCCAGGGAGCGATGATTTTGATGTCCGGGGCAAGTGCCTTAATTCCCAGCTCGAAACGAATCTGGTCGTTGCCCTTGCCGGTTGCACCGTGACAGATTGCTACTGCGTTTTCCTTGCGCGCGATCTCTACCAGTTTTTTGGCGATCGCAGGACGTGCCATGGAGGTACCGAGCAGATATTTGTGCTCATAGACTGCGCCGGCTTTGACACAGGGCATGACAAAATCGTCGCAGAACTCATCAACGATGTTTTCAATATATAATTTGGACGCGCCGGAGAGCTTTGCGCGCTCGTCCAGGCCATCCAGCTCATTTCCCTGCCCGACATCAATGCAGCAGCAGACGACGTCGTAATCAAAATTCTCTTTCAGCCAGGGGATAATCGCGGTTGTGTCCAGACCGCCGGAATACGCGAGAACTACCTTTTCTTTCATAATATATTTCCTCCTCGATAGTGATTGGCGGAAACGCTCCAATTTCCGTTTCCTTTTACACCGATACCGGCAGACAGAAAACAGGGCATGACTCTGTCATCCGGGTTTGGCTGTAACTTTTGTCCAATATACCGCAACTTGAGAGATTATACAAGCGTGAAAATGAGTCTTGTGCATCACGCATATGCAGGGTTACTATTCACGGGGTGGGGATGATATCTAAGGTGTTTGGTTCCTCATCT
>JAJBUL010000087.1 GCA_020860365.1 Clostridiales bacterium
ATTGCCACATCCCGCGCGGAAGTATAATGCTCCGACGATTCCGTGAGCCCGCAGCAGTCCACGAAATGGGTGTTCTCCATGCCAAGCTCCGCCGCTCTTTCATTCATATGCGCAACAAAGGCTTCCTCCGTACCTGCGATTTTCTCTGCCATCGTGACCGCCGCGTCATTGCCGGAAGCGATGATGATACATTTGAGAAGCGTCTCTACCGTCTGAACCTCCCCCGTTTCCAGATACACCTGTGAACCGCCCATGGATTTCGCGTACGCGCTGGTCACGGCCTCATCCGTCAGACGGATCTCTCCGTTTTCGATCGCCTCAAAAATCAGCAGAATCGTCATAATCTTGGTCACACTCGCCGGATGAACACGGGTGCCCGCAGCCTGCTCATACAACACCCTCCCCGTCGACACTTCCATCACCAGAGCATGCGGCGTCCCGATCTCCGGTTCAGACGCCGCAGTCATCCTTCCGGCAGGGTCCCCCAGCAGAAGCAAACATACCGCGAAAATCCCCCAAAAGACTCTTCTCATAGATCTACATCCCACATTTTCTTAATACACTTTATGCGGCAGTCCGCCGAAGCATGCCTGCAAAATCAGCTGTGAATGAAAAATCCCCGATCGAATAACGACCAGGGATCTCACATTTTTCACCAATTCTTTCACAGAAACGAAAACACAGCATTAATTGTATTTCCTTTTGCGAGCAGCTTCCGACTTTTTCTTACGGCGAACGCTCGGCTTCTCGTAATGCTCTCTTTTCCGAATCTCCTGCTGGATACCAGCCTTTGCGCAGTTTCTTTTGAAACGACGTAAAGCGCTGTCCAGTGACTCGTTTTCTTTTACGATCACATTTGACATTGTCTCACACCTAACCTCCCTCCAGTTGTAGATTGTGCAAGACACAACTGTCCGGGTAATTTTATTGCACTGTTATCAGTATACCATAATTTCCGGTTTCGTCAACCATTTTTATGGATTTTATTGTCCCTGCACCTGTGATGCCAGCACTTCTTTTGCTTTCTCCAGCGCCGCGTCTACGCCGGCAGGGTTTTTGCCGCCGGCCTGCGCCATATTCGGACGTCCGCCGCCACCGCCGCCAACCAGAGCGGCGATCCCTTTGATCAGATTGCCCGCGTGAGCGCCCTGCTTCATCGCGCCGTCCGTCGCCGCCGCCATCAGGCTGACCTTGCCGTCCGTCACGGATGCCAGAAGTACCACGCCCTCACCAATCTTCTCACGCAGCTGATCGCCCAGGTCGCGCAGGCCGTTCATGTCCATACCCTCGAGCTTTGTCGCGAGCAGCTTCACACCATTGACTTCGCAAACCTGATTCATCACATCGCCCACAGCTTCCTTCGCCAGCCTGCTCTTCAAAGATTCATTTTCACTGTTTACTGCCTTCAGCTCTGCCTGCAGCGCCACAATCTTTTCATGGACGCCGGCCGGGGTGGTTTTCAGAAGCTTCGCCGCATCAGCCAGCTCCTGCTCCTGCTTCCTGTAATACGCGAACACGCCCTCGCCGGTCAGTGCCTCAATCCGGCGCACACCCGCCGCGACGCCTGCCTCAGAGACAATTTTGAAGGTCGTTATCACAGATGTATTCGATACATGGGTTCCGCCGCAGAGCTCCTTTGAGAAGTCGCCCATCGACACCACACGCACCTCATCGCCATATTTCTCGCCAAAAAGAGCCATCGCGCCGGTCTTATTCGCGTCCTCAATGCTCATAATATCGGTCACAACCGGAAGCGCCGCCGCGATCTCACGATTCACCAGTTCTTCCGTCTTTGTGATCTCCTCTGCTGTCATCGCCTGGAAATGTGCAAAGTCAAAACGCAGGCGATCCGGCGTCACCAGGGAACCCTTTTGCTCTACATGAGAGCCAAGCACCATCTTCAACGCCTTTTGCAGCAAGTGAGTCGCGCTGTGATTGCGGCAGGTATTGGTTCTTCCGGCCTCGTCTACAGTCAGAGTCACCGTATCGCCCGTCTTGATCATGCCCTCTGCCATATAGCCGACATGGCCGTATTTGCCACCGAGCAAATGGATGGTATCCTCCACCACAAATCGTCCGGCCGCACAGGAGATTTCTCCTTTGTCGCCTTCCTGGCCGCCCATGGTACCATAGAACGGCGTCTTCTCTGTGATCACTGTACCGCGAACGCCATCGGTGAGCGCCTCCGTAATCTCGGTATCAGTCGTGAGTACGGTAATCTTCGAATCACAGGTCAGACAGTCATAGCCGACGAATTCGGTGGTCACCGCTGCTGGAATCTGGTCGTACACGGTCGCGTCCGCGCCCATATAATTCGTCGTTGCACGCGCCGCGCGGGCCTTCTGCCGCTGCTCCTGCATACACGCCTGGAAGCCATCCTCGTCAATCGTGTAGCCTTTTTCTTCCAGAATCTCTTTCGTCAGGTCAAGTGGAAATCCATAGGTATCATAAAGGACAAACGCATCCTTGCCCGCAAGGGTATTCTTTCCTTCTGCCGAAAGCTTTCCTTCCATATCATTCAGGATATTCAGACCCTGGTCAATCGTGCGGCTGAACTTTTCCTCTTCCTGGGAAAGCACCTTGAAGATGAAATCTCTCTTCTCATCCAGCTCCGGGTAGCCTGCTTTTGAGCCCTCAATCACCGTCTCGGAAAGCTTCGAGAGGAAGCTGCCTTCGATGCCGAGCATCCGTCCGTGGCGCGCCGCGCGGCGAATCAGACGGCGCAGCACATAGCCGCGGCCTTCATTGGACGGCATGATTCCATCCGAGATCATAAACGTCGCAGAACGGATATGGTCGACAATCAGGCGGATTGAAATATCCTTCTTCTCGTCCGTCTTATAGACGGTCTTCGCGACCTCGCACACTTTATCGCGAAGCTCCTGAATGGTATCCACATCAAAAATAGAATCCACTTCCTGTACCACAACTGCCAGACGCTCCAGTCCCATACCGGTGTCAATATTCTTCTGCTTCAGCGTCTCGTAATTGCCATTTCCATCATTTTCAAACTGGGTAAAGACATTGTTCCAGACCTCTATGTAGCGGTCACAGTCACAGCCGACCGTACAGGTCGGTTTCCCACAGCCGTACTTCTCCCCGCGGTCGTAATAGATCTCCGAGCACGGGCCACAGGGTCCCGCTCCGTGCTCCCAGAAATTATCCTCTTTGCCAAAGCGGAAAATCTTCTCTGCCGGAATCCCGATCTGGTCATGCCAGATATCCCACGCCTCATCATCGTCCAGATAGACCGACGGATACAGGCGCTCCGGGTCAAGCCCCACTACCTCAGGCAGAAAATCCCAGGCCCCGCCGATCGCCTCTTTTTTGAAATAATCGCGAATGGAAAAATTGCCAAGCATTTCAAACACGGGGCCGTGGCGCGCAGTCTTGCCGACATTCTCAATGTCGCCTGTACGGATACACTTCTGGCAGGTCGCCACCCGCTTTCTCGGCGGAATCTCCGCTCCCGTAAAATAAGGCTTTAAGGGCGCCATGCCCGCGTTGATCAACAGCAGACTGTTGTCATTGTGCGGTACCAGCGAAAAGCTGTTCATTACCAGATGATCCTTGCTCTTAAAAAAATCAAGAAACATCTGTCTTAATTCATTTACTCCATATTTTTTCACAACCAGGTACTCCTTTTTCTTTTAATCGGCAGATCATGACCTCTTTTCGGGCCTTGCCGGGAAGCGCCCCGCATTTGTCAGGGGATAAGCCATGAATCGTCATCGGAACCAATGATATCACAGTGTTTTTGGCTTTTCAACAGGAAAATCTGCCGGCCGCGCCTCGCCAAGCAGCTCCCGAATCTGCCCCGCGACCCGCCTGGCACGGGCGGAATCCTGTCCTGCGGAGCGCACTCCGGCCACAATCGTCTCCTCGTAGGCGAGAACCGGGAAATAAAAGTCACAGCGGGTCTTATCATTGCAGACATTGACGGGAATCCCTGCCTCTTTGCACACGGCATAGATAGTCTGGTTCAGCCTGCGGTCATTCGTAGCCGCGATCACCATATCCGCATCTGACACATCTTCTTTTTCAAACTTTTTTCGCAGAATCTGAATCCGCCCTGCCGCCTCCAGATCTCGCAGCTCTGGGTTTACTTCCGGCGCAATTACCACCAGATGGCCGGTAAAATCCGCCAGGGCGCGGATTCTCCGCTTTGCAATGGTGCCTGCCCCCACAATCATGACTTTTTTCTCAGAGAGATCCACAAAGATCGGAAAGTATTTTCTGTTCTTTTTTTCCATGAATTTCACCTGTTCGCCCTGTCAGCATATACAGTGATTCAGAACAGCAGCTGTTCTGAACAGTTATCAGCATTTTTTATAAATCTCATAAATCAGTTGTTCCGACTTTTCCCAGCCAAGACAGGGGTCGGTAATGGACTTTCCATATATATGTGGCTCAGAGCCGATCTTCTGCGCGCCGTCCTCAATGTAGCTCTCAATCATGAAGCCTTTGATCATCGTCCTCAGCTCCGGCGAGTAGCTGCGGCTGTGGAGCACTTCCTCGACGATCCGAATCTGTTCCAGATATTTTTTGCCGGAATTGGAGTGATTCGTATCCACCACGACAGCCGGGTTCGCCAGATCACGCTCCTCATACATCTCATGCAGAAGCTTGAGATCTTCATAATGATAATTCGGAATCGTGCCGCCATGCTTATTCGTCGCACCGCGCAGCACCACATGCGCCAGCGGATTTCCGGTCGTATTGACCTCCCAGCCGCGATAGATAAACGTATGCTTCGCCTGCGCCGCCACGACAGAATTCAGCAGGACGGAAAGGTCGCCGCTGGTCGGATTCTTCATCCCGGCCGGCACATCCATGCCGCTGACTGTCATGCGGTGGTGCTGATCCTCAACGGAACGGGCGCCAATCGCCACATAAGAGAGCAGGTCATCCAGATAACGATAATTCTCCGGATAAAGCATCTCATCCGCGGAGGTAAGTCCCGTCTCCTCAATCACACGGGTATGGAGGGAACGCACCGCCACCAGCCCGGCAAATACATCCGGCTGTTTTTCCGGATCCGGCTGGTGAATCATTCCCTTATATCCCTCTCCGGTTGTACGGGGCTTATTTGTATAAATGCGCGGAATCAGGATGAGGCGGTCGCCAACCTTATCCTGTACCTTTGCCAGCCGGTGCACATAATCCAGCACCGGCTCCGGGGCATCCGCGGAGCACGGCCCGATAATGACCAGAAACTTATCTGACTTTCCCTCGATCACATCCCGGATCTCGGCGTCACGCTGCTTCTTTACCTCAACCACCTTTTCCGGAAGGGGATATTCTTTTTTCACCTCTGCCGGAATCAGGAGCTTTTTCACAAAATTCATAGACATAACTGTTTACCTCAGACTATATTTGTGCAAAACCCATACGCGCATCGTTAACCGCTCAGACAGTATAATATACTTTTCCCGAAAAGTCGATACACAATTTTTGCGGGTGAATGCGGGGTGTAGATATTTTTCTTTGGTTTTTGAAACCGCGACATAAAAGCAGGTAA
>JAJBUL010000239.1 GCA_020860365.1 Clostridiales bacterium
TTGAAGCTTTCTAAACGATTAGGTTATATTTTTAATTTACTGTGAATAGTAACCAGAGACTACCGGACGATAACATACCACAAAAAACGGAGCAAATGCACGGGCAGCATTCGCCCCGCACCAGCTCCACAAAAGACTGGGGAGATACCGGCGGGCCATCCTGTGAAACTCATTGTCAAATGGAGCATTTTTACTCTTTGAGAGTTGGAGAAGAATCTGCGCATTGATATAATAGGGAGGTGTTAGCTATATCTAACCATCTTTTGAGGAAAGCGAGGGAAATCTTATGGCAAAAAAGGAAAGCCAGGAAATCAAGCCCAAAAAAGGCCTGCCCCGCCTTATGGAGCTGGCCATGACACAAAAAGCGCCTATGGTGGGCGGTATGATACTTTCCGCTCTGGCAACGATTGCGTCATTCCTGCCCTATCTGGCCATTTATTTTATCATTCAGGAAATTGTGGGAGCTTACCCGGATTTTGATGTTCTGGATGTTCCGAAGGTGTTGGGATTCGGGGGGCTGGCTCTCGGCGGGGTTTTACTGAACGTACTGCTTTACACTGCGTCTGTGGCGCTTTCGCACATTGCAGCCTATGGCACTTTGTATCAATGCAAAATCAATTATGTGTCCCACATTACAAAGCTCCCGCTGGGTTATCATCTGAAAATGGGCAGCGGCAGGCTGCGTAAGATTATGGACGATAATATTGAAAGTCTGGAAGGTTTCATCGCTCACGACCTTCCCAACATGATTTCCGAATATACACAGAACCAAGAATCACGCCTGCGATCAGCGGAATCCCCAGATACAGAATTGGAACAACCGGAAGTATCATGGAAAACACAGTCAGCAGCACCAGATAAATCGCTCCAAATGCACCGGCCGAAATCAAATCTCTCGTTGTCAATTTTATTTTCATAATCGACAAATCCTCCTTTATAGCAGTCTTTTGGTTAGCCAAATCTAACTGTTTTAGTATATCATTTCTCCAATTCTGCTTCCACTCTGAAAAGCCGAAATCTTCCGGAAATGCTCCAAAAGGTCAAAAAATCACATCCCCAAGAAAAGGAGATGTGATGAAAGTTGTCTATTTTCGTTCAGCTACTCAGAACGGTATTCTTTGCGATATTGCACAGGCGGCTTTCCCATCACAGCGCAGAACGCCTCTGAAAATTTGCTGGGATTCTGATAGCCAAACGCCGACGCGACTTCGCTGATCTTCAAATCGCTCTCCGCCAGCATTTTGGACGCCTCGTGCATTTTGTAGCTTTTCAGCCATGCATATGGTGTCTGCCCATAGATTTGTTTGAAGCTGATTTTCAGCTGCGTCAGGCTCAGACCATGTTCCTCTGCCAGATCCTTCAGACTGATACGCTGCTCCATATCCTGTACGAGATGGTCTCGAATATGCTTCACCCGTTCCGTTGTCTCTACGGAAAGATAATCCTGTTTTTCTTCTAGCACGATCTGGCTTGACTGGAGATGATAGATGATCTCCAATACCTTCAGCCGAAGAAAAGGAAGATCAGGCTGTTTAAGGTTCTCATATAATTCGCTGTATACATGGTCAATGTCCTCGTTGCGCCGAAATACGTGACATTGGGTGTCTAGCTGATATTTTTCTGTCAGCCTTTCTGTGTCAATTCCGAACAACTGCAATTCAGGCGCGTTCTCACAACTTTCCGGAAACAGAATAATTGTAGAACCATAAAAATAGTGCAGCGGGAAGGAGGATCTGACTGGTGAGCGAAGCACATTATGGATAGAAAAATCGCCTTCCCCCAAATACAGATAATGCTGTCGGTCAAACACACACTCAAAGCGCCCTTTGCGGCAGTGGTCAATGGTGATCGCGTTTTGCTCCATGCCACTCTGAAAGCAGGAGTCCGTCTGAAAATCATTGATCATCAGTTGGATTCCCGGAAAAAGGTCATAGATCTGGACGATTCCATCCCCGTTGCCGATTGGATATTTCGCCTGGATACAGGCTTTATCCTGTACATGAATGATCTCTTTTCCATCTAAAAACTTTAATTGTTCTGCTTTCATGTTCACGATAGTTCTCCTGTCAATATGCCACAGCAATTTTCAATCTCACTTACCCATTGCTCCGGATAGCAGACCAGTAGTTCTTCATGCTGCAGGTCATGGCGGATAACATCCGGGTCAACAAAATGCTGCTGGTAGCGCGCTTCGTATTGTTCGCCCATCTTTGTGGCGTAGAAGCAGTGAACGACCGTGCCATCGGCTCTGATTTTGTCATCAAGAGGCGTGACCAAGTCAGAATAAAACTGGTTATAAATGCTCAGCCGTTTGGCAAAGGCCATTCGGGTCGTTCCTATGCCGAACATGGAAAGCATTTTGTCAAAATAGACGCGTTTCTCCGGAGGACGCTTTTCCGCCCACCTGTTCATCCAGTTCGGCAGCTTGCCTTTTTGGAGCATCCCCTGAAGGATCGGGGCCATAAGATGCGCCTTGAAGTTCGCCGCAAGTGAACCGCTCTGGTCTAAGTCCGAGCTGCCGAGGATGCCGTGGTCGATGTGGATTCGCCCACGCTGCACCAGCAGCCCCACAAAGGAGCCGCCCAAGGAGCAGCCGTAGGCACAGCAGATTTTTCCGTCAAAGCGTTCTTGTATGTAGCCTTCAATTTTTTCTGTTTCCTCGATCATGGACGGGAAAACCGTGTCCTCCGTCTCGTCAAAGCCATCATAGGACGCGCAGACCACATAGAAGCTGCGCTCCAGCAGAGGAACCACCTCACCGAAGGTAGCATTCCAGTGGCAGCAGGTACCCGGCAGCAGCAGGATCACAGGCTTGTTTTTGTCTCCGAATTCATAGGTTTTCATGGCTTACCTCCTGATTTCCTTATCCCATTCCGATCCCTTCTTGCAGACATAAAAATCGAACATTTCCGCACCGACAGCGATTGTGCCGGTTCTGTGAAGCACTCCGCCTGTCAGAGCAATGGTGTCAGTCCTCAAAAATTCCCGCTTACTTATCTTTTCCAAAGCATTCTTGTATCATTAGAAAAGCTCCGACGATTACAAAAATAACAGAAATTATAAATGGTAACATTACGTTCATATCCATCATGGTTGTAAGTAGCCTCCCTGGAGGCGTTGTCCATTCGCTGGTCAGATTATTTCCAGCAATTACAATGAATGCCAAAGCCCATATACTTCCTGTTAAGGCTAGAAAACCACCTGCAAGTATTTTCTTCATTTGTTCCTTACCTCGTATAAATTTTATAAAAACAGCGCCCCGCAGGCCAGCGCCAGCAAAGCACAGGCGGGGATATACACGATGAAATGTATAATATGTGCCTTCTTGTTATAGCCGAACATCTGCGGCCCCACGATGCCCTTCGTCTCCGGGTAAAAATGGGGGAAGAAGTTGGAGCGGCAGAGTAAATACCAGTCGAAAATGAGGATGTCGTAAATTTCCATTACATAGAGCATCATAATAAATCGGGCAAAGTATTTGAGCGGTCCGAATCCGTTTCTTGCACCGTCCCAGATACCCAGAGCAAAGGCGCCGATAAACAGTAGTACAGCGAACACGACAATCGCCCAGCCGATGGCATGTGCACCCTTGAACCGCTCTTTTTTGTCCGGGATCACAGCTAAGTTTTCTTTCGGGGCAGAGGAGAAAAGCCGCTTGTCCTGAATAAAGCCGACTGCGCCGTACAGCATGAGAAAATAGCCGAGCATAATCATGAAAATTGAAATAATTGTTATTACCATTGCATTTTCCCTCCTTAAACAGATTTTCCTGAACTCTCAACCATTCCAAATACAGATAGACAGTTTCGAGAAGATAAGAGCAAAGACCGCTGCAATCGGAATATATGCAATCGTACTAAGGGTTCTTCTCACTAAAACCGCTTTCCATGGCTTCAAATGGGGAATATCGGCCGTTTCGGGGGCTTCCTTCCCTCAAGTACAATAATCCTGTTTGACAGATTCCGAACGGCTGGAATCCTCCCAATCACCTTATAAACAGGCGCTATGATCTCCATGCCCTCTACAAGGCTATGTTCTTCTACAAAATTAACAACCCCAGTGCAAGCACTCAAGTGCCATTCAGCACTTGACTCCTGCTACGCAGGAGCGGGGTATAGTCCCCCACCGAGCTTGCTCGGTATTAGCTTGAACGATGCAAGCATCGGGGAATGTACCCTAATTGGATTCAAAATCCGGCAGCAGCGCGGCCAGTGTCTTACCATCCTTCACGCCCCAAGTAAACTTCGCATGACTGCCTTCAATAGACTTCTCTTTCTCTTGCTTATTTTCTTCCCACCAGCATGCGGGAATTGCCAAGCATCATCATATTAGCGCGGCTTTCCGAGCCGAACACAAGCTCCGACATATTCACCAGACGCACATCCTGATAGCCCATATCACGCAGCTTTTGCGCAAATGCCTCCATATCGCCGTACATTTTCGGCTTCATGCAATCGTTGATGGCGAATACACCGCCCTTTTTCAAAACACGCAGGCTCTCCAGAATCAGCTCATGCACATCTGACCCCATAACGTTATGGTACACATAATTGCTGATTAAGGCGTCAAAGGTTTCGTCCGCAAAATCGAGTTTGTTTGCGTCTCCCTTTTGGAAAGTACACTGCGAAGCGACGCCCTCAGACGCGGCATTTTTCTCGCACAACTGCTTGCTGTAATCCCACATGGTGCCCCAGTAATCAATTCCGACTACCTTTGTCTGCGGCCATGTCAGGGCGGCACGAATGCTTAATGGGCCGGAACCGCAGCCAACCTCCAGCAGCGTTCCGTTCCCGTCAAAGTCCAATAGCGAGAGCATGGGGAAGATGTTCTGCATCCGCCACCTCAAAGGTGAGATTGTTAGGGTAACTGCCCTTCTTTGCTTCCCTTATCATCCCATCCGAATAATCCGTGGCAATCATTTTATGTGCGGCATGGGCAACGTGCTTTGCCAGCAGGCCGGGACCGGTGGCAACCTCCAGCACGTCCATACCCTGAATGACCTTTGGGATGCGTTCATACATCAGGCCGTATGTTTTACGGTCTCCCCGCATGGCCTTCTCATAAATCGGGGCGTAGAGGTCCCATATCTTTTTATTCATCTCTGTAATCTCTCTCCATTTCATGTCCGACATTGCTTTTTATGTCGGACGAAGGAAATGTCCCGATTTTCAACGGAAATCGAGGACGGTACCGCGCCATCGCCTGCAAGGCGATTCTCATGCGCGGCTTTCCATCGTGTACATCGTTCCGCCGCCCTTTATCGGCGTTTCCGCCGTTTTCTTCATGCCGCAGGAGACGTACTTTTTCACTTTCAGCTCTGTGTCCGTGTCCAGGACACAGGGGTTCTTCCGCACTTGGGCGATGCGAAACGGTTCTTCCAGCAGCACATGAAGAAATCCCTGCCCTTGAAATTCCCGCCGGACGGCGACCATGGAAATGACCACATAGTCCGGCTCTTTCTGATATATTTTCTCATACG
>JAJBUL010000332.1 GCA_020860365.1 Clostridiales bacterium
CTAAATTCAACTTTGCCCCTTTCGGAGTGGAATTTACTTTTTCACTTCAGTGAAATCTTTTTTTTTAGTCATCTTTCTTCATATTACTTGACTTTCCCCCCGATTAAGAATAGAATATTTCGTTGATAGCGCAAATCGAAACAGAGCGCAATAGGGGAACAGGTATGGCAAGGGGAAGTCGCAGGCGAAGAAGGTCGGAATTTGCTTATGTTTTAAAGCTTTTGATATGGGTCGCCGCCGTAATTTTTATATTTGAGGGGCGATTTATTTATACGATGGTAACATTTGATGCGTCAGAGACTGTCCCTGCTGACAGCTCTGGACTGGAGGAAGAGACGGAGGCAGCGGAGACAGAAGCCGTTCATTACGTGACCAGTGATGATATGTATCTTGCGGGTCTGGCGGATGCTGCACTGGTGGACAGTGAGACAGAAACGGAAACAGAGACAGAGACGGAGCCGGAGACACACGCGACGGTATCTGACCCGGATAGTTCCGCGATTGTCCGGGAACAGGCAGAAGCTGTGGACGATTCTTATTTTTCAGATGCTGTTTTCATCGGGGATTCCCGGATGGAAGGATTTCGAAATACATCGGGGATCACAGAGGGAACGTTTTTTACGAGTGTTGGGATGTCGCTCTCCTCTATGACCAGCAGTGCGATTATCTCGGACGGAGATGAGAAGATTACTGTGGCCGCGGCACTGTCCGGCGGTTCATATGGGAAGATTTACATTATGCTCGGGGCAAATGATCTTGGCGAGTACAGCTGGGATGATTTCAAGAGCGGGCTGATCTCTGTGACGAATCGTTTTCAGGAACTGCAGCCGGATGCGATTATTTATCTGTGCAGCTGCATTTACGTAGAGGAGGACAAGGTTACTACCGGCGACTATATTAATAATGAAAATGTAGACACGTTCAATTCCATTTTGCTTGAAGTGTGTGAGGAGGAGGGCTATTACTACCTGGATTTCAACGAGGTGCTTTCCGATGGATATGGGTCGCTGATCGAGGGTGCGTCGAGTGACGGTGTTCATGTCACCGCGGAGTATTGCAAGGTGATGCTTGCATATATGAAGACACATTATGTTCGGGTGGCAGAGAAAGGAGAGACAGAAGAGGGAGCCGGGGAAACCGCTCTGTAACAAAGCTCCTTCCTGACCGTCCATACCCACTCGCACAGGGACGATTCGCAGTTCGGACTGGGGAGCTCCGAAAGAAACGTTATACTGAGTATAAGAAAAAGGGGAGAAAATGACATCATGAAAAAATTAACAGCTATAATATGTGCGGCGGTGCTGGCTTTTTCGCTGACCGCATGCAGCTCGGGTACAAAAGAAAATGAGACGGTGACTATTGAGATTTCTGAGCTGGCGGAAGCCCTGCTTGATACCGTGACGTCGGATTCCTTAAGTGAAACGGCTTCTTCACTGGTTCCGTCGATTTACTATCTGGATGAGGAGAATGTGGCATCCGCAGCTGCGTACGCCAGTTCCGGCGCGACAGCCTGTGAGATTGCGGTGATTGAGAGTACGGACGCGGACGGCACCGGGGATGTGGAGAGTGGGATGCAGACCCGCGTGGACAACCAGATTGCGCTTTATACATCGTACAATGAGAGTGAGGCCGCCAGACTGGAGACGGCGATTATTAAGAGCGTCGGCGTTTACACGGTACTTTGTGTCTGCGACGATACAGACGCAGCGGAAGAGATTCTGGAATCCTACGGATTCTGAGAAAGGGGAAGAAGCATGGTTTTTAGCAGCCTGCTGTTCTTGTTTCGGTTTTTGCCGGCTGTATTGCTTTGCTATTACCTGGTCCCGCGCCGCGCGCGCAATCTGGTGCTGTTTCTGTTCAGCCTGGTATTTTACGCGTGGGGGGAGCCAGTTTATATTATCCTGATGCTGGTTACGATTCTGGTATCGTTCGCTGGAGGCATTGCGGTGGACGCGATGAAGCGCGGCGGGCGGCCAGGTGCCGCAAGGAATGCATTGATTGTTTCACTGGCTGTCAGCCTCTCGCTGCTGGCCTTTTTTAAGTATGCGGATTTTGCTATTGGTACCGTCAATACGCTGACCGGGGCAGGGCTGGAGCTGTTGAATCTTGCGCTGCCGATCGGCATTTCTTTTTATACTTTTCAGACGATGTCCTATACGATTGATGTCTACCGCGGCGAGGCGAACGTACAGAAAAACCTGATCTCCTACGGAGCTTATGTGGTGATGTTTCCACAGCTGATCGCCGGGCCGATTGTTCAGTATAAGACAATTGATGCGCAGCTTCGCTCCCGAAGGGAAACGCCGGAGGAATTTGCGCAGGGCGTACACCGTTTTCTGATTGGGCTGGGGAAAAAGGTGCTGTTGGCGAACAATGCCGGGGAATTATGGGATACGATTACGGCTATGACTGTGAGCGAGATCCCCGCATTGACGGCGTGGATGGGGCTGGCTGCCTATACGTTCCAGATTTATTTTGATTTTTCCGCTTATTCGGATATGGCAATCGGTCTGGGGCAGATGTTTGGATTCCGGTTTTCGGAAAATTTCAATTATCCGTACATTTCCAGAAGTATCACAGAATTCTGGCGCAAGTGGCATATTTCCCTGAGCACCTGGTTCCGGGAATATGTGTATATTCCTCTTGGAGGAAACCGGGTGAGTACCGTCCGCCATCTTCGAAATCTGATGATTGTGTGGCTTCTGACCGGCTTCTGGCATGGCGCGAGCTGGAATTTTGTCGCCTGGGGTCTGTATTACGGGATTCTGCTTGTACTGGAAAAATATATCTTCGGAAGATATCTGGAAAAGCTGCCTTCTGTGGTGAGACATTTTTATTGTATGTTTGTTGTGATGCTCGGCTGGAACCTTTTTATGTTCGGAGATTTCTCAGAAAGCCTGACATATTTTGGCGCTCTTTTTGGCAGCTATGGGGCAGGCCTGTGGAATTCGGAAACAGTTTATCTCTTCTATAATAATGTGGTTCTGCTGGTGCTTCTGATTCTGGGAAGCACACGGCTTCCCAAGAAGCTTGGTGATGCATTTCTTGCGTGTTTTGCCGGGAAGGACGTGGTGATCCTTGTGGCCAGGGGGCTGCTTTACACAGGAATTTTTCTGTTGTCCGTTGCCTGGCTGGTGGATGCGTCGTACAATCCGTTCCTGTATTTTCGGTTTTGAAGCATACAGAATATTTTTGGAAGGATGATTCAGTGGAGAACAGAATGAATAAAACACAGTCCTGGAATATCATTACATTGTTTGCAATCCTTATTTTTGGCTTTGCCATCGCGACCATCATCGCGCCGGACACAGAGTATTCAGAGACAGAGAACCGTACTCTGGCGCAGATGCCGGATTTTTCTCTGGAGGCGCTTCTCGATGGCAGCTTTGCGTCTGATTATGAGGACTATCTGACCGATCAGTTTGTCCTCCGGGACAATTGGATTGCGCTGAAAACCAATACGGAGCAGGCGCTTGGGCGAACGCAGAGCAATGATATTTATTTTGCGGACGACGATTATCTGATTGAAGCGCACACGGACACATTTACCGCAGAACAGGCTGCGACAAACATTCAGCTTCTTGCGCAGTTTGTGGAGAAATATGCCGGGCAGTTTACGGATGGACATATGACGGTGATGATTGTGCCGAATGCGGTTGATATTCTGCGGGATAAGCTTCCGGCCTTTGCAAGCCCGTACGATGAGGGAGAGTACCTGGAAGAACTCCAGGTGGCTGTGGAGACGGCAGCAGGGAGGGAGAATCTCTGGTTTGACGCGCGTTCCGTCCTTCAGGAACACAGGGATGAAGAAATCTATTACCGCACGGATCATCACTGGAAGACACTGGGGGCGTTTTATGTCTACCAGGCCTGGGCCGAGGCGCAGGGATACACGGTACCGACGGCGGATTCCTGGCAGATTGAGACGGTGACGGAGGAGTTTGAGGGAACGATTCAGTCTAAGCTGGGAATTCATACGGTAACCGATTCGATTGAGCTTTATCTGGATCCGGAGGATCCATATTATACGGTTGAGAAAGACGGAAGCGGGGAGATTTCTTATAGTCTTTATGATTATTCTGCCCTGGCTACGAAGAGCAAATATGACATCTTTTTCGGGGGGAACAATGCGCTTACGCAGATTACTACGCGGGCGGGTACAGGCCGGAAAATCCTTGTGATCAAGGATTCGTATGCGCATTGCTTTGTGCCGTTTTTGCTGTCTGAATTTGATGAGATTGACGTGCTGGATATCCGCTATTATAATCAGGAGCTGAGTGTTCTGATCAGCGAGGGTGGATACACGGATGTTCTGTTTTTGTATAATGCATCCGGATTCGCGGAGGATGCTTCGCTTGCCAGGCTTTTGTATTAGTGGAAGATGAAATGCCCGGATAAAGCAGGCAGGGGCTATGTGTGTGGATGGGCGAAAGCCGGAAAGGAGTGCGGGATGAATTTAATCGCGGCAGTAGATGAAAACTGGGGAATTGGCTATCAGGGAAAGCTGCTGGTGCGGATTCCGGCGGATATGAAATCCTTCCGGGAAATGACCGCAAATAAGGTGGTGGTAATGGGAAGGAGGACATTGGAAAGTCTTCCGAATGGACTGCCATTGGCTGGGCGTACGAACCTGATTCTGTCGTCAAACCCGAATTATAAGGTGAGGAACGCAACGGTCCTTCATTCCATGGACGAAATGATGAAGGAACTGGAAAAATACAGCGATGAGGACGTCTATATCATTGGAGGTGAGAGCGTTTATCGCCAGTTCCTGCCATTTTGTGATACTGCGCATATCACAAAAATCCGGCAAAAATACGAGGCGGACGCCTTTTTCCCGAATCTGGATGAGAGAGAAGACTGGAAAATCACGGCGGACAGCGAGGAACAGACGTATTTTGATATGGAATACTTTTTTTTAAAATATGAGCGGAAAACAGGAAAGTAAATACAGAATCTGTGGAAAAACGACAAATTATTACAAAGTATTACAAAATATTAAGAAATAAAGACGTTACTGGAAAAGGATGAAGCATCAACTTTGAAGTTCGGGAAATGCTGAGAAAAAACAGACAATAATATTCCGTGAAAAGCGGAAGATTAGCAAAATAAAAAGAACATTGTCGAAAGAAAATATTACAGAATTATGAAAAAGTGTTGACATATGGAAGGTGAACATTTATAATAGAAATACTTGAAAGCGGCGAGTATAAACAATAAGGGGCACAAAACGATCTTCCAGGGGAGACGTATCGAAATTTATGCACAGGAGAGTTTATATGCTGTTAGTAAACGGGGGAAAATCTTTGAATCGTCTCATGAAATGCTGGCGATGTCTGAGAGCAACCACACTTTTGCTGTTTGGCACATTCCTGGTAGGCTGTATCACATGGATGATCTCTGGGTTGAATTTTGGGGGTCGCGGCCAGGTGGTGTAT
>JAJBUL010000118.1 GCA_020860365.1 Clostridiales bacterium
TGCCACGCTCACATCACGGGAGTGCTCCGTTTCCTCCTCCGTCTCTGTCTGCACTTCCGTCTCTGTCTGTGCTTCTGTCTCTACTTCAGCCGCTTCCGCCGTAACATAAAGATAATAAGTATAGGCATCGCCGTTCTCCGCAACCACCACAATGGAAACTGTCGTTGAGCCATCCGTCAGATCTGTTCCAGTAATGCTGTCTATATATGCGCCACTGTTGGATGGGGTCGGGCTTAACGACAGCGAAGTCGTCCCCGCCGGAACCGTCACCTCGTACACCGTCGTGCCATAGGCAAATTCCGGCGATACAACCGCTCCCTCGGTCGTAATCCCCAGCGACGACAAGGAGTTATCCGCTGAAAGGCTGTCTGCCGCTGCAAACACGCTGCACAGCCACAGCATTGCGGCAAGCAAAAGCAAGGCTGCCCGGTTCTTTTTCTTTCCTATCGTAATAGATGATACCATTTTCATTTATACTCTCCTTACTGCTTCACCAGGTTCCCTCACCCGGTACTGTCTTTTCTTCTCTAGGCCTCATCAATTGCCTTTCCAATATCATGGCGATAATATTTATTCGCGAACGTAATCCATTCCACCGCCTCATACGCGTTCGTGCGGGCCGCTTTCAGATCAGTACCGGTCGCAGTCACTCCCAGGACACGCCCACCGTTCGTCACAATATCACCGCCCTTTTTCGCCGTACCCGCGTGGAATACATAATAACCATCCTTCCCGCGAAAAGCGTCAAGACCTTCAATCTTCAGCCCTTTCTCATAGTGAACAGGATATCCGTCTGACGCAAGAACCACGCATACTGCTGCATTGTCCGCAAATTCCAGTTCAACCTGGTCAAGCGTCCCATCAATGCACGCCTCGAAGACCTCGATGATGTCGGTCTTCATGCGCGGCAGCACAACCTGTGCTTCCGGATCGCCAAACCGGGCATTGTATTCAAGTACCTTCGGCCCATCCGCCGTCAGCATAAGGCCAAAGAAAATGATCCCCTTGAACGGGCGCCCCTCCGCGGCCATCGCGTCAACCGTCGGCTGGTAAATATGCTTCCGGCAGTACTCGTCCACCTCTTTCGTGTAGAATGGGCTCGGTGAAAAAGTTCCCATGCCACCGGTATTCAGGCCAGTATCTCCATCCCCGGCGCGCTTGTGATCCTGGGCGGAAGTCATTGGTTTAATCGTCTTGCCATCCACATAAGAAAGCACTGACACCTCGCGTCCGGTCATAAATTCTTCAATCACCATACAGTTCCCGGCACTGCCGAACTTCTTATCCAGCATGATTTCTTTCACACCAGCCTTCGCCTCATCGAGCGTATTGCAGATCAGCACACCCTTTCCGAGAGCCAGGCCATCCGCCTTCAGCACAATCGGAAGCTTCGCACTCTCCAGATAGTGAAGCGCCGCGTCCGCGTCTGTGAAACTCTCATACGCGGCAGTCGGAATGCCGTATTTCTTCATCAGATCCTTGGAAAAAGCCTTGGAGCCTTCCAGAATCGCCGCATTTTTCCGCGGTCCGAAGACACGCAGTCCCTGCGCCTCAAAAACATCTACAATACCGCCGACCAGCGGATCATCCATACCGACGACTGTCAGATCCACCTGCTTCTCCTTTGCGAACGCCGCCAGATGTTCAAATTCCATCGCTCCGATCGCCACACATTCTGCGTATTCCGCGATCCCGGCATTGCCAGGCGCACAGTAAATCTTATCCACCTTCGGGCTCTGCGCCACTTTCCACGCAATCGCATGCTCTCTGCCACCACTGCCTATGATTAAAACTTTCATTTTGCTCTTCCTCCATATGTGGTACTTTATAACCCGGACGTCCTGAAGGCCAAAAAGCCATTCAGCTTCCACTCGTTCAAATCGTCTCCCCGGCAAATGAGCCGTGCCAGGAACCGTCAGGCCATGAGAATCACTCGCCCATCCTCTACCCGCACTTTGCCGTTTGCGATAAGGTGGATCGCCTGAGGCAGAATCACCCATTCCGCCTGCTCCATCACCCGGCGCTGCAGCACCTCCGGCGTATCATCCTGCTTCACCTCAACTGCTTTCTGCAGGATAATAGGACCCGTATCCGTACCGCCATCCACGAAATGTACCGTCGCCCCGGTCACCCTCACGCCGCGCGCAAGCGCCTGTTCATGTACCTTCAGCCCATAATAGCCGGTGCCGCAGAATGACGGAATCAGCGCCGGGTGGATGTTGATGATGCGGTTCGGAAAAGCATCCACAACACACTGCGGAATCACCACCAGGCAGCCGGCCAGAACCACCAGATCTGCACCTGACTCCTGCAGGAGCGCCAGAAGTGCCTGGTCAAACTGTTCCGGCTCCGGATACTGTTTTCTGGTAATACAGGCAGTCGCAATCCCGGCCCTTTTCGCGCGCTCCAGCGCATAGGCCTTTGTGCTGTTGCTGATGACACGCACAATCTGAGCGTTCGTAATCTTCCCCGCATCCATCGCGTCAAGAATCGCCTGGAGATTCGTGCCTCCACCGGAAACCATCACTGCGAGCTTTAACATAAATCTACTCCTTTTTCTCCTGCTTCCACCATACCAATCTCATACACTGTCTCACCCGCAGCCGTGATCGCAGCTTTTGCCTTTTCCACATCCGCCGGATTTACTGCCACAGCCATGCCAATACCCATATTATAAGTATTATACATCATATGTTCCTCAATTTCACCCTTTTTTGCAAGCAAATCGAAAATTGCCGGAACCGGATAACTGTCTTTTCGAATCACCGCACGCATACCGTCCGGCAGCATTCTCGGCACATTCTCATAAAACCCGCCGCCGGTAATATGGCTGCATGCCTTCACACGAACGCCTGCTTCCTTCACCGCGCGAAGCGCTTTCACATAAATACGCGTCGGTGTCAACAGGGTTTCTCCAAGCGTACCGCCTAATTCCTCATAATACGTCATAAGCGCTTCACTTTACATTGGGAACAACTTGCGCACCAGAGAAAAGCCATTGCTGTGCACACCGGAGGAAGCAATGCCGAGGATTACATCCCCAGCCTTCAGATCCACACCAGTGATCAGGTCCTTCTCATCGACCACGCCTACAGCAAATCCGGCAAGATCGTATTCCTCCTCTGGCATCAGCCCCGGATGCTCCGCAGTCTCGCCGCCAATCAGCGCCGCACCAGACTGTGCACAGCCCTCAGCCACGCCGCTTACAATCGCCGCGATCTTTTCCGGGACATTTTTCCCGCACGCGATATAATCCAGAAAAAACAGAGGTTCTCCGCCCGCGCAGGCAATGTCATTCACGCACATCGCGACACAGTCTATTCCAATCGTATCATGCTGATCCAGAAGAAACGCCAGCTTCAGCTTCGTACCAACTCCGTCCGTACCGGAAACCAGCACCGGCTTCTCCATCTTCTTGACCACATCCATGGAAAACGCACCGGAAAACCCACCAATATTGGTCAGCACCTCCGGGCGCATCGTCTTTTTAATATGCTCCTTCATCAGCTCCACTGAGCGGTATCCTGCCTCAATGTCAACCCCAGCGTTTTTGTAATCCATATCGTCCTCCCGTATGACTTTATTTTGCGCGGCTCTCCATATCCTGTCTTGATTCGCATTGCGAATCGGGACGCAGGCTGCGCCATTTATTTTGCGCGACTCTCCGCATAAGCCTTATATCCCACTTCCTGCAGTCTCGCGTCCTTCGCCTCAACCTGTTCCTTCAGCTCCTGCGCATAATCCTTTACCTTCTGCAGAAGCTCCGGATCTGAGGTTGCCAGAATCTTTGCAGCCAGAATTCCCGCGTTCGCGCCACCATTGATTGTCACCGTCGCCACCGGTATCCCCGAAGGCATCTGTACGATGGAATAGAGCGAATCCCTGCCGCCGAGCGAAGTCGTATGCATCGGGATTCCGATTACCGGCATCGGGAAAATTGCCGCGCACATCCCCGGCAGATGCGCCGCCATCCCTGCTCCCGCGATAATCACCTTAAAACCTTTCTCTTCTGCCGTCTTTGCGTATTCATAAAAAACATCCGGCTCTCTGTGTGCGGAAATAATCGTCATTTCATAATCAATGCCAAACTTCTCCAGCATATCCGCTGCCTTACTCATCACAGGCATGTCCGAATCGCTGCCCATCACAATTCCTACATTTGACATTGTCATGCTCCTTTCCGTATTCAAACGACAACTGCTTTGATTCTACCTGCTAAAAAGCACATTGTCAATCCTTTCAACTCTTTCCTGCCTGTTTCCATTTATCCAGCTGACTGTAGACATAATCAAAATCCGGCGTCCCCATGAGATCATACGGCGTCGCCTGATAGACGTAATAATTCAGCCAGTTCGTATAGAGATTGTTCGCGTGAGAGCGCCACATCAGAAGCGGCTTGACCGAAGGGTCGTCGTTCTCATAATAATTCTTCGGAATCTCAATCGGCAGATTCTTATCGAGATCACGATGGTATTCGCCATCCAGAGTCACGCGGTCATACTCCGGATGCCCCATCACAAAGATCCTGCGGCCACCGTCCGCCATCGCAAGGAACATGCCTGCCTCGTCCGACTCCGCAAGAATCGTGATTTCCTTCACTTTCCGAATCTCCTCAATCGGAACCTCCGTATGGCGCGAATGCGGCGCAAGGAACATATCGTCAAACCCTCGCACAAGAGGAATCTTCCGGTTTTTTACGCGATGCCAGAAAAGTCCGAACATTTTTTTGTCCAACAGTCTTTTCTGCAGGCCATAAAAATGGTAAAGCGAGGCCTGCGCCGCCCAGCACAGAAAAATGGTCGACGTCACATGCATATTCGTCCAGTCCATGATCTCGGTCAGCTCCTGCCAGTAGTCAACCTCCTCAAATTCCATCATCTCGACTGGGGCTCCGGTGATAATCATACCATCAAAGCGCTGATTGCGAATCTCGGAAAACTCCACATAAAACTTATTCAGATGACTAAGAGAAGTATTTTTTGTCTCATGCGAGGTCACCTTCACAAACGTCACTTCAACCTGCAGCGGTGTATTCGACAGCGAGCGCAAAAGCTGCAGCTCCGTCTCCTCCTTTAACGGCAGCAGATTCAAAATCGCAATATGAATCGGGCGAATGTGCTGATGAACCGCACGGCTCTCATCCATGACAAATATATTCTCCCGCTCCAGAATTTCCTTCGCCGGAAGCTCACTTTGTACCTTAATCGGCATCTGTCGATCCCTCCTGTATTTCTTTCATTTTTGTCTGCAAAATAAAACAACCTTTAAGCGTCGTGTTTCTCTGCGTCACACAGCTCCAGGAAATCCTTCTCTGAAAGAATCGGAATCCCCAGTTCCTTCGCCTTTTTGTTCTTCGTTGAAGCAGACGCGGTATCATTGTTAATCAGATAATCCGTCTTTTTCGTGACACTGCCAGT
>JAJBUL010000318.1 GCA_020860365.1 Clostridiales bacterium
ACGAAAGTTCAAAATCTCAGTCCGTCTTCTCCACCCCGTGAATAGTAACCTTTTCGCAGGCTGCGTTCCTTTGCTGTCATCTTACCGGTTGATTCAGCATGCAAATTGTGATAGGATGTGATCATCAAAAGAAAGGCAGTGTCCATGTGGGGCACATAAAACCAGAGAAAATGAAGAACAATGAGATACCAATGGGTAAGGATTTAATCATTACAGATGAGGTGCGTGAGAGATTCCGTCTGAACGAGGATCCGGAATCGGAGGAGCCGCTCCGCATACCGGTTCACTGGCGGCATCTGTTTCCTGCATCAGTGATCGAACAGGCTTCAGGCGATGTCATGCAGTCAAAAATCAAGATCGGATATAGCTGGAACGGGTTGCGGGCAGAGTACTATCTGGACGCGAAAGAGAAAAAGGCGCTGGGCATATCGCAGAAAGCCCGCCTGCCGTATAACAGTCCTTATTATTCCAGCTATTCCAATAATCCATGTTTTCCGATTGCCATTCGCAGATGGCCGCTCGATATTAACACAAAGCTGGACGCATCGTTTTTTACCTGCGGCTGTCCGGAGGGAAAGAAGGGTGTACTGTGCGTTCATGAGGCCGCTCTTCTCTATTATATGGAACAGGAGAACGATGGCCTTATTGTTGTGGAAGAGGACAAACATGACAGCATTCAACGAATCCGCGCTGTCATGAGGAAAAAGATATCTGAGGAGCAGGCGCGTTTGCGTAAGGAATATGGGCAAACACCGTGTCCCGCACTGGATTTCTTCCAGGGGCGCAGGGATCCAGGCGGCATTGCCGTTTACGACATGAGGACCGCCCTGAAGGATTATGTGACAGATCCGTATTCGATGCGTATGGCAAAGGATATTCTGGAGAATCATCCGGATTCGGTATCTCTTTACGCAAGGGAAGAAAAAGACCGCGACGGTACGCGGACGTTCCTGGCAAAGCTCAATGAAAGGGATTCCGTGTACGACTATTATTTTACGGCGGGGAACGCTCAGCTTACGGGCAGCAAATTGGCGGAACTGGAAGCCAAAGGTGGCTATCTTGACGGAGAGAGCAGATCAGTGACTTACTGGGGTGGGTATCTCGAAGGAGAGGACTGCTCAGAGACGGACCAGGAGATGTACATGGATGAGGATGACCGGGCAGAGACGGATCCAGACAGATATATGGACGGGGAAGCGCAGGACGGCTCCGAAGAAGAAGCAGAAGGACAGTACCGGGCGGAGAAATATTTGAATATAAATGGTCTGATCCTGTGCAAATTGCTTTGGGATGAGACGGATAAGGTGGCGGAGGAGACGGCTGACCTCACGGATGAAAAGGCAAAGAAATTTTTCAGCAGCCTGGAAAAAGCAAACCGGGTCAAAGCGCAGAAGACAGATCTGCCTGAATTACAGAGGAAGAAAGCGGTAGAACTGTATCCCCGTATCATCATTGAAGCTGGGGAGGCAAAGCTCAGCTTCCGGATACAGAAGGCGGGCGGAAAGGTTATCGTAGTTCGTAATGTCAGGGAACTGGTCGCGGCCTGTGTCGGCAGGTATGAGCTGACTCTGTCGAAAACAGAAAGTATCAATTTTGGGGAATATGAATTTACCGATCACTCGGCCGGACTGTATGATTTTCTGCAGAGGAAGGTCGGCGATGTTTCCGATATCAATTCGCAGATCGAGGCGAAGAATATGTTCTCCAGGCACAGCGTCAGGACAATCAACGTTACATCGAACCTGGACTTGAAGGGCGCGGTTCTGGACAATTTTTATGATGCCTGGGAAGGGAAGAGCGCGGAATACCAGGACAAGACAAACGGGGTGGCAAGTAAGGAAATTCCGGTGACTCACAGGGACATCCGGCTTTCCCTGACCTGCGACCGCCTGTCGGACGCGAAAGGCGTTTTTTCCGGTATTGCGGTATATGGCCTGATTCCGGTGCTGCTCCATGGCAGCGGCTCTCACCGTTACACTCTGAACGCGGAGGGCCTTTCACGGATCACAAAAAAGGAACAGGAGATCATAAAACCCTTTGACGCTGTCGCAGATCCATCCGGATACTTTCGGTTTCAGGTAGGGCTTCCCAACCTGCAGGAATTTTATTACCGCGTCGTACCGGCTTTTTTAGAGAACCCGGCGGTTGATTTTACGGATCATTGTGAGAAGGAAGCAGAAGGATATTTGCCTCCCGAACCGCATTTTGATTTTTATCTGGACTGTGAGACGCCTGATTTTTCGAAAATCAAAGGATCCCGTGCGAAAAAAGACCGGGAGGGGAGTCTGGAAACGCTTCATTTTCTGCAGTGTACGGGAAAGGTTCGCTACAGGGAGAAGGATCAGAAGGGACAGGAAGCTGCCCAAAATACGGAGAAGGTTTACACGCTTTGTGTTTCCGATCCGAAAGACGGATATCGGGACACCGAACAGGAGAAGCGTGTCGCCGAGACGGTCGGAAGCCTTATGCACACAAAAAAGCCCGATGGCAGCGGAGTTTTTTCGGATGTCCTCGGTGATGAGCAGCTCTTTGATTTTCTGCAGTCTGGCGTAGCCTTACTGGAAAGGTATGGCACGGTACATGGTTCCGACGCGTTCCGGAAGTTTACGGTCGCCCCGGTTCCGAAAGTGAAGGTCGGCGTTTCTGTGGACAGCGGCATCCTGGACTTGTCCCTGACGTCCTCCGGGATTTCGGAGAAGGAGCTGCTGGAAGTGCTGCAGAGTTATCGTGAAAGAAAACGGTTCCATGTACTTTCATCGGGTGATTTTCTTGATCTGGCAGAGGATGATCAGCTTTCCCAGATCAGCGAGTTTATGCAGGAACTGGATCTGAATCCAGAGGATGTGATTAAAAAAAGTGCGAAGATACCGCTGTATCGTGCGTTGTACATCGACAGGCTCCTGGAGGAGCATGACACGCTGTATTCGACAAGAGACAGGGTATATCGGGGCCTCATCCGCAATTTTAAGACAATCCGTGATTCCGAAAGTGAACCTCCGGCGAAGCTGGCCGGAATTATGAGACCCTATCAGACATTGGGCTTCAAATGGATCCGGACATTGGAGGAAGCCGGCTTTGGAGGGATTCTGGCGGATGAGATGGGTCTTGGCAAGACGCTGCAGACGATCTCTGTTCTTTTGTATGATTATGAGGAAAAGAAGCCGGGAACGGAGCGGCCCTCTCTTGTGGTTTGCCCTGCTTCCCTTGTCTATAACTGGCAGGAGGAATTCGCGAAATTTGCACCGGATACCCGGGTGCTGCCGATCACCGGCGGCGCGGTGGCAAGGCGAAAAGCGCTCGCGGCGTGGGATACCACCCAGGTGTATATTATTTCTTATGATTTGTTGAAGCGGAATATCGCGGAACTCTCAGGGAGGGATTTCTTTTATGTGATCCTGGATGAGGCGCAGTATATCAAGAATGCGGGTGCGTCGGTTTCAAAGGCTGTAAAGGCACTGAACGCAGGGCACCGTCTCGCGCTGACCGGAACGCCGATTGAAAACCGTCTCTCGGAGCTTTGGAGTATATTTGATTTCCTGATGCCTGGTTTTTTGTATTCTCAGAAGGAATTTGAGCAAAAATTTGCGGTTCCCGTCATGAAGAATAAAGATCAGGAGGCAATGGAAAGACTCAGAAAAATGACTTCCCCTTTCCTCATGAGAAGACGGAAAGAGGATGTATTAAAAGACCTCCCAGCAAAGCTTGAGGAGGTGCGTTATGTGCCGATTTCCGGGGAACAGCAGAAGCTTTATGACGCGGAGGTTCTGAAGCTGAAAAATACGATTCTGGACGGAACGATGGAAACAGGAACGGGAAAAGTAAAGGTGCTTGCGGAGCTCACTAAGATTCGTGAAATCTGCTGTGATCCGTCGCTTCTCTACGAAAATTACCATGAAGAGAGTGCGAAACGGGAAGCGGTCATCGGCCTGATCCGACAGGCTATGGACGGCGGGCACAGGATGCTTCTTTTCTCGCAGTTTACTTCGATGCTTGCCCTCCTTGAGGAGGATCTCAGGGCCGAAGGGATTCCGTATTATATCCTGACCGGTTCTACCTCCAAGGAAAAGCGCATCCGGCTGGTGCATCAGTTCAATGAGGGAGATGTTCCGGTGTTTCTGATTTCGCTTAAGGCGGGCGGCAACGGGCTGAACCTGACGGGAGCGGATATAGTTATTCATTACGATCCGTGGTGGAACTTTGCAGCACAGAACCAGGCAACGGATCGTGCCCATCGAATCGGACAGACCAGGCAGGTTACCGTGTACCGCCTGATCCTGAAGGGTACGATAGAAGAACGGATCCTGAAACTACAGGAAGAGAAAAAGGACCTTGCAGATCAGGTGCTTTCCGGGGAAGGCGCGTCTCTTGCAAGTCTGTCGCAGGAAGAATTGCTGGAATTACTGGGCTGAGTATGCAAAAATGCTGCTGACAGCCTGTCTGCGGCCTGCTGTTCTGAATAGTACTATATTAAAACAAAACCCGGGCAAAGCCACTATAGTTTTGCCCGGTATTCGCTCGGAGAGCAGCCGCAGTTTTTTTTAAATGTTTCTGCAAAATAACTGGCTCCCCTGAAGCCTGTCTCATAAGCGATTTCCGTAATGGAAAGATCGCTTTTTTGCAGCAGCTCCATTGCTTTTTTCAGCCGGTACCGGATCAGATAATTTGCCGGTGTATTCTGCAGGTACTTCTTAAATATCACAAGGCAGGTACTGCTGCTTACATTTCCCGCAGCTGCAATATCATCAAGCGTTATCTTACAGTTATAGTTTTCCTGAATATAAGACAGCATATCTTTCAGAATGGACAGACGACGATCGCTTATGCCGTTTTTTCTTCTGACGCTTTTAACATTCTCGCTTATCAGCTCCCATATCTGATAGAATAACCTCTGGATGTGCAACGGTGCAAAAGAGGATTCCCGACACGTATAAACAGACTGGATCGCATCCAGTATCTGTTCCTGCCAGAGAGTCCGGCTATCCAGCAGGATATACGGAAGGGATTCATCTGAGATAATCGGTGAAATAAAATCACGGTCTACCTGCTGTGAAGCGCAAAGAAGCATGGGGTGCAGCAGCACACAGTAAAACACACACTCCGTATGCTCCGGCGAAAAACCATAATGAAGCTGTCTGGAATTCACCCATATACCCTATATAAAATCAAGCCAGGACGACTCTGATGATTCAGGGCAACAGGCCGCAGGTTTCTGCTCCACTTACGTACTGCTCAAAATTAACGATATTGTTATATTAATATGCGAAATAATAAAAGTATTTTTCTTCTGATTCCTATATAATTATATAGAAAAATCAACAGAAGTCAACAGGAGAAAGAAACATTGCAGGGTTGTTTCACGAAATTATTTGATGTAAGCATAAGCTCCTTTGATGTGATTG
>JAJBUL010000007.1 GCA_020860365.1 Clostridiales bacterium
TTTACCGGTCTGAGAACAGTAAGAGCCCGCGTATCTCCTGCATCTGACAGCGCCTGCAGGCGCATCCGGTTAGCGGTCTTCAGGGCAGTTTCTGCGGATGAAAAGAAAGCGGATAAAAAGAATAAAATAAGTAATACAATCAATAGTAGCCCACTGGCGTCGTCCGATGCCAAAAGATCATCTCCTCTTTTTCAATGGATGTTATGTAGTAATGTTTCTGGATTCAGAAAGCGCAACTGTCCCGTACCCTCACAGTTACCAGAAATCTTTAAACTGCATGATACAACAGAATGGGGAAAAAAGCAACGTAAAGTTATGGTAAAATGCAGTATTTATGGTGGAAACAAAATGTTTTCGGTTGTCAGGCCACATGAATTTAAAGTTTTTTCACTTGACATCGTCTTGCCTCATGTTAAAATACAATAAGTGGACAGAACGGTTTCGTTCTGAACGGAGAAAAATGACCGTAGAATTACGACAGGATAAACAGGTTTTTGAAAATGAAGGAGCAGGAACATATGCCAAAGAAAACATCAGGTTCCCAGCCGCTTCTGGTTGGCGTTGATGTAGGGTCTACGACGACGAAGATTGTTGTGACGGATCCGGGGACAAAACAGATTTTATATTCTGATTACAGACGACATAACGCAGCGCAGGTACACAGTGTGTGCCTTGCGCTCGACGCTTTTAAGGAGAATTTTCCGGACGCCGTGCTGCGCCTGGCCCTGACCGGTTCAGGCGGCGGTGAGGTCGCGAGGCGACTGGGCGTCCCTTACATACAGGAGGTTGTGGCAAATTCCATTGCGCTTCGATCCTATTATAATGAGGTAGGGACGGCGATTGAGCTGGGCGGCCAGGACGCGAAGATGATTTTCTTTCATCGGGACGCTGCGACTGGAGAGCTGAATGTGGGTGATATGCGCATGAATGGCAGCTGCGCGGGCGGCACAGGCGCGTTTATAGATGAGATCGCAAAGGTTTTAAAGACGCCGGTGGAGGAGTTTAATGCCCTCGCGGAGCAGGGCACCTGTGTCTATGATATTTCCGGGCGGTGCGGCGTGTACGCGAAGACAGATATTCAGCCGCTGCTGAACCAGGGCGTTTCCCGGCAGGATCTGGCGCTGTCGGCGTTCCACGCGATCGCGAAGCAGACGATCGGTGGTCTGGCGCAGGGACTGGATATTGAAAAACCGGTTGTTTTTGAGGGCGGGCCGCTGACCTTTAACCCGCGGCTGATCGGCGTGTTTGCCGAGCGGCTGGGCCTCTCTCCGGAGGAGACGCTGATTCCGGAGCGGCCGGAAATTATGATTGCCTATGGCGCGGCGCTTTCGCTGGAGTCGATGTTTGCCGCGCGTACGTCAGAGTACACGCCGGGGCAGCTGCGCGAACGGCTGGAAACAACTTCTCCTTTCGGTTGGCAGCAGGATGCTCTGTCTGCGAAAACGCATTGTATGAAGGATGGTACTTTGGAGCGGGAGCATGACGGGCAGGCGAAGTCATCTGCTGCGGCGGATTCCTGCGCATTTGAGGACGCGACAGGAGCTGCTGCACCGACTGCGGCTGTGGGGACGTATGACCCGTCTAAGCCATATTTCGCTTCGGAGGAGGAGCAGGAACGTTTTCTGGCACGTCACGTGCTGGAGGAATGTACGCCTTACCAGCCGCAGCCGGGAGAGACGGTCCGCGCGTATCTGGGGATTGATTCAGGCAGTACGACGACAAAATTTGTTCTGATGGACGAGAAGGAGAATATTCTGGATTCCTTCTATTCGCCGAATGAGGGCGAGCCTCTGATGGTCGCAAAAAGAGCGATTCTTGCGATCCGTGACCGTTATCGCGCGGCTGGAGCGGAGTTGTCGATCATCGCGGCCGGGTCGACCGGGTACGGGGAGATGCTGTTTTCAAAGGCCTGGAGTACGGAGTGTCATATGGTAGAGACCGTCGCGCACGCAAGAGCGGCGGCAAAGTATGTGGATAACGCCACTTTTATTCTGGACATCGGCGGCCAGGATATGAAAGCCATCTGGGTGGATCACGGAATTGTGACGAATATTGTCGTTAATGAGGCCTGTTCTTCCGGCTGCGGTTCATTCCTGGAGAATTTTGCGTCTTCACTGCACATTCCGGTGAAGGAGATTGCCAAGACCGCTTTTGCTTCGCAGCATCCTGCGGTTCTTGGCAGCCGCTGTACAGTATTTATGAACAGCAGCATTGTCACGGAGCAGCGGAACGGTAAGCAGTCCGGCGATATTATGGCAGGGCTTTGCCGATCCATTATAGAGAATGTTTTTACCAAGGTCATCCGCACCTCCAATCTGGATTCCCTCGGCGATACGATTGTCGTGCAGGGCGGCACCTTCCAGAATGACGCGGTGCTTTGCGCACTGGAGCAGTATACAGGCCGCGAGGTGACGCGGGCGCCTTATCCGGGGCTGATGGGCGCGATCGGCGCAGCACTGCTGACAAAGGAGCATTGTGAAGCTTCCATGGCGGAGTGTGTGAGCCGACTGGAACAGGCAACAGACGGCTCTGTACATGATCATTCGTTGTGCGAAGAGCCGACTTCGGGAATCGCCGCCGCAGACGGCTTTCAGCGTACTTTTATTGGCCTGGACGCGATTGAGCAGTTTTCCTATACACAGGAGTCGAATTCTCCGTGCCCATTCTGTACAAACCACTGCAAGCGCACGATTGTCCGCTTCTCGAACGGGAATTCCTGGATCACAAACAACCGCTGTGAGCGGGGGGAGATTCTGGGTGATCCGAAGGATGCGGGCATACGCGAACAGCTGAAAGAAAAGAAAGCGGAAAAAGACCGTGTGCCAAACCTGTTCCGGTTGCGCGAGGAGCTTTTGTTCCGCGAATATCCATATCCGAAAATAAGTAAGGAAGAGCGCGGCATTACGATCGGCATCCCCCGTGTGCTTTCTTTCTGGGAGACGATGCCGTTCTGGACAACGTTCTGGAAATCGCTTGGATTTGCGGTACGGATTTCGGATAAGAGCACGCGAAAAATTTATGAGAACGGTCTTTCTGCGGTGACCTCGGATACTGTTTGTTTTCCAGCCAAGCTGGTACATGGGCATATCCGGAATCTGGTAGAGAAGGGAAAAAATAAAAAAGGTTCTGTAGACCGTATTTTCATGCCTTCGATCACGACGGTAAATTCGGAGAATACGGAAAAGACGAGTGAGTCCATGTGTGCGGTGGTGAAGGGCTACCCGATCGTTATCCGCAATTCAGATAACCCGGAAAAACGCTGGGGGATTCCGTTTGACGCGCCGTTGTTCCACTGGCATAAGACGACGGATCGGAATCATCAGCTGACGAAATACATGGAGGAGACCTTCGGCATTCCGGCGGAAGAGACGATGCAGGCAATCGCGGTGGGGGACGAAGCGCAGGAGACCTTTTCCCGTGAACTGAAAAAGGCTGGACAGGAGATCATCGACCAGGTGGAAAAAGAAGGACGCTATGCGGTGGTTTTGGCGTCGCGTCCTTATCAGAACGACGCGCTGGTCAACCATGATCTGCCAGAGATGTTTACGAGTCTGGGCATCCCGGTGCTGACTGCGGATTCTGTGCCTGGCATTGATAAAGTAGATCTGAGCAGGAGTCGTCTGGATATTGTGAACAATTACCATGCGCGGATGCTCTCCACCGCGATTCTCGCGGCGCAGAGTGAGCATCTGGAATACGTGCAGATTGTCAGCTTCGGCTGCGGCCATGACGCTTATCTGTCCGATGAGATCATTCGTCTGATGAAAGAAATCTCGGGTAAGACGCCGTTGGTTCTGAAGGTGGATGAGAGTGATATTCAGGGTCCGCTGCGTATCCGCGTCCGCTCTTTTGTGGAGACCGTGGAGATGCGCCGCCGTAAAAAGGAGGCATTGCGGGTACATGAGCTGTCGGATCCATATCCGGTCAAGTTTACCAAAGCAGACCGGAAGGAAAAAATCCTGCTTGTGCCTAACACTTCCCATGCGTTTGCGCGCCTGATGGCTGCTGCGATGGGAAGCCAGCACCACATGAAAGCAGAGCCGCTGGACATTGGCCGTGAGGAGGCAATCCGCCTTGGCAAGCAGTATGTACATAATGATATCTGTTTCCCGGCGCAGATCGTGATCGGGGAAGCGCTCGCCGCACTGCGAAGCGGCAAATACGATGACAAGGACGTCACCATCGCGATGGCGAAATATATCGGCGACTGCCGTCTGACGCATTACAGTGCGCTTCTGCGCAAGGCGCTGGATGACGCCGGTTATTCGCACGTGCCGATATTGACGAACGATGACGTAGACTACCATAACCTTCATCCGGGATATAAGCTGAGTATGCTGGCTTCCATAAAGATTGCGTTCTGTCTGCTGATGATTGATGAGCTGGAGGAGCTGCTCCGTAAGATTCGGCCGTATGAGAAGGTGCCGGGCAGCGCGAACCGCGCCTTTGAGGCGGCGATGGATGAGCTGATTTTTGGTCTGGAAAAGCATGGCCTGAACGGGGCGCGGCGTGGCTTCAAAAAGGGAATCGAGCTCATGAAAAATATTGACTATGACCGTTCCCACCCAAAGCCGCGCGTACTGATTGTCGGGGAATACCTGCTGAATTTCCATCCGGGCGCGAACCATGATATTGAAGATTATCTGGAAAAGAACGGGTTTGAGATCATTGAGGCGAAGATGACGGACGTCATCCAGAAAACCTATTTTTATCAGAATGCCCAGAACAGGGAGTATCATCTGGATCGGAAGCTGACGGAGAAGGCCTGGCCTGCCACTGTGAATGAAGTGTTTGATTTTGCACATAATGTTTCTGATTCCATTGCGTGTGAGCACCCGCTCTACGAGCGTCCGGCCCGGCTGCCGGAGCTGGTGCACGACAGTGACCCAATCATCCATCACACCTTTGACGCAGGTGAGGGCGTACTGATTCCGGGTGAGATTCTGCATCACGCGAAGAAAGGCTGCCGAGCCTTTGTCATCCTGCAGCCCTTTGGCTGCCTGCCGAACCATGTGGTCGGGCGAGGTATCTCTAAGAAGCTGAAAGAAATCTACCCAGACGCGCAGATTCTGCCGCTGGATTATGATCCGGATGTCAGCTTCGCGAACATTGAGAATCGTCTGCAGATGCTGATTATGAACGCGAAAGGCGACAGCCACGCGGCAGAGATCGGCAAGGTTTCAAAAGAAAAAAAGCATGGGCAGCACAGCAGCAGACTGGCGACCGCGCACTGATGGGAAAGATTACTGGTCAAACCTGTAGAGGAAAAAATAAGGTAAATTGGTTAGGGTGTGAGTTACTATTCACGGGGTGGGGATGATATCTAAGGTGTTTGGTTCCTCATCTTT
>JAJBUL010000210.1 GCA_020860365.1 Clostridiales bacterium
TTCGAAGAAAATCGAGAACTAAAAAAGGCTGGAAAAAAGTAGTTGCAAAGATCGGGAAAATATAGTATTCTGTATGTGGTTTTGAAGGTACGATAAGGAATAGTTGATTAAGGCCCAGTGGCTCAGTTGGTTAGAGCGCCGCCCTGTCACGGCGGAGGTCGTGAGTTCGAGTCTCATCTGGGTCGTTTTCTTTAAGACATGGGGTCTTAGCTCAGCTGGGAGAGCATCTGCCTTACAAGCAGAGGGTCATAGGTTCGAGCCCTATAGGCCCCACTTCAAAGAAAACCTCGTGCCGATGTGGCTCAATTGGCAGAGCAGCTGATTTGTAATCAGCAGGTTATCGGTTCGAGTCCGATCATCGGCTTTTGAATCACATATATATGGGTGGGTTCCCGAGCGGCCAAAGGGGGCAGACTGTAAATCTGTTGTCGACGACTTCGAAGGTTCGAATCCTTCCCCACCCAGTTGTCAATTGTATTGGCATCAAAATTTTATATCGCGGGGTGGAGCAGTCCGGAAGCTCGTCGGGCTCATAACCCGAAGGTCGCAGGTTCAAATCCTGCTCCCGCAACTTGGCAGGATCAGTTGGGTTCTGCCGTATATGTGCCCAGATAGCTCAGTTGGTAGAGCAGAGGACTGAAAATCCTCGTGTCGCTGGTTCGATTCCGGCTCTGGGCATGCTGTTTATTCTCGTGAAGAAATGATCTTCTGAGAAAATAACAGATGGGATATTAGCTCAGGTGGTAGAGCACTTGACTTTTAATCAAGTTGTCCGGGGTTCGAATCCCCGATGTCTCATGAGTTATTCTGTTCCTTTCATTGATAAAGGTTATATGGAATGTACAACGTCTCGTTATGAGGCGTTTTTTTGCTGTAACGGTATAAGACTGTTGACTTTTTATATACCGAACGGTATAATAAAAAAGAAAAGCGGCAGATTGGAGATAATATGGGAAAGACAGATGTTACAGAAAATATGGAAAGCATGGATAATCGAAGCCGCCTTTTGTTGTGTGCGAATGAACTTTTTTATGAAAAGGGATATGATGCAGTCGGGGTGCAGGAGATCGTAGCACGGGCGGGATTGACGAAGCCAACCCTATATTATTACTTTGGCAGTAAAAAAGGATTGCTGGAGGCGTTGGTTGCGGAGAGGTTCGAGTGTCTTCGTGGAATGTATCGAGGCTTAAGAGAGCGGGAGAATTTACGGATTGAGGAAGCACTGAATTGGCTGGCGGATATTTTCTGTGGTTTTTTTGAGCAGGATCGGCATTTTTATATGCTGCTGATGGCGCTGTTTTATTCTGCGAGAGGGAATGAGGCCTATCAGACGGTTCAGCCTTATATGGTGGAGTTCTATGATATGGTTGTGCGGGTATTTGACCGTGCGGCAGATCAGTTGGGGAATATGTATGGGCGGCAGAGACAATTTGCGATTGGATTTGTCGGGACGATCAGTTCGTATTTTCTGCTTCATTATGAACATGACCCAGAGGAATGCGAAAGGGTGGACAGACAGCAGATTTCGGCGCTGGTAAGGCAATTTATGTATGGAATTTTCTCCTGAATAAGGCAAAAGTATTGTTCCAGATTGCCTGGATTGAGAATGAGATATGGTGGCAGGTTTGCGTCTGGGTCAGGATTGAAATATGGCGATAAAAGACTGCACAGGTTACGACAGAATATTTATACGGAGGAAAGAGATTATGTCAGTCTGGTATGACAACACGGTTTTTTATCATATGTATCCGCTTGGGATGAGTGGTGCACCATTTGAAAACAGGGAGGGACAGGTGGTTCATCGTTTTGATGTACTTGAGAAATGGTTGCCGCACATTCGGGATCTGGAGTGCGGAGCGGTTTACATCGGACCACTGTTTGAGTCGACGACGCATGGGTACGATACACGGGATTATAAGCTGGTGGATCGCAGGCTCGGGAATAATGAAGATTTTAGGCGGTTCGTGGAAAAAGCACATGAACTGGGATTGAAGATCGTGGTCGATGGCGTTTTTAACCATACAGGGCGCGAGTTCTTTGCGTTTCAGGATATTCAGCGAAACAGAGAAGGTTCGCGATACTGCGGCTGGTATAAGGGAATTAATTTCTGGGGAAATAACCCGTACAATGACGGATTTGGATATGAGGCGTGGCGAAATTGCTTTGAGCTGGTAAATCTGAATCTTCAAAACAGGGAAGTAAAGGATTATCTGTTTGATGTGATTCGTTTCTGGATTCGTGAGTTTGATATTGATGGAATCCGGCTGGACTGTGCGGACTGTCTCGATTTTGATTTTATGCGCGAAATGCGGTGGATGACAGGGAATGAGAAACAGAATTTCTGGTTGATGGGCGAGGTGATACATGGGGATTATTCACGTTGGGTAAACCAGGAAATGCTGCACTCGGTAACGAATTATGAGCTGCATAAGGGGTTGTATTCGGGACACAATGATCATAATTACTTTGAAATTGCGCATACGATCCGGCGCTTGTTTGACGGGAATGGAGGTCTGTGCCGCGGCAGAATTCTTTATTCTTTTGTCGATAATCATGATGTTGACCGGATTATTTCGAAGCTGAATGACAGGCGGCATATAAAATCGGTATATATGCTGCTGTATACGCTGCCGGGGTTACCCTCGATTTATTATGGTTCGGAATGGGGCGTGGAGGGACGAAAGGCGAATGGCGGCGATCCGGCGCTGCGGCCTTGTCTGAATCTGGAGGAAATGGAAAAAAATCCCCCTGTCCCTGGACTGGCAGAATATGTGACGTTCCTCGAAAGATGCCGCAGAAAACATCCGGTAATTGGTGAGGGAACCTATCGGGAACTGATGTTGACTACGAGACAATATGCGTTTGCCCGGATTGGCCAGAGCGAAACAGCGGTGGTGATGGTAAATAATGACGAGAATCCGGCAGTTCATTCCGTGTCGTTGCCATGTGCAGCAAACCGGATTACAGAGCTGGGAACCGGTAAGGTGTACTGTGCGGAGAATGGGAGACTGACTGCGGAAGTGGGGCCGGGTGAGGGAAAAATATTTATTCTGAGGAATATGTGAAATGATTTGTATAAATTGTACAAAAACAGTTGCAAGATGATGGAATGAAGTGTATATTAATTGTAATCTAAACTGGTCGATAAATTGGCTGAAGGCTTGTATCAATAATGTAGATAAGGAATGCATCAATTAAATAATAAGGAGAAGTACGACTATGGCAGGGAAAACAAAAAGTTTGGCGGCGGATTCGAAAAAAAAGGATGGTTCGGAGAGGAAGGAATTTATCACGGAACTGGATCAGTACCTGTTTGGACAGGGGGCGCATTATGATATTTATAAGAAGCTTGGCGCACATCCGATGACCTGGCAGGGGAAAGAAGGCACTTATTTTGCGGTGTGGGCACCGCACGCGCAGCAGGTGCAGCTGATTGGCTCGTTTAATGACTGGGACGAGTATAGCCATCCGATGGAACGGCTGGAACCACTGGGGATTTACGCGCTGTTTGTGCCGGGGGTGGGTGCAGGCGAGCTATATAAATACCTGATTCTGACGCCGGATGGCCGAAAGCTGTATAAGGCAGATCCGTTCGCAAATTATGCGGAGTATCGGCCTGGCACAGCGTCGCGGGTCGCGGATCTGACGAAGCTTCAGTGGTCGGATACGGCGTGGCAGGAGAGCAAAAAGGTATTTGACCAGGATAAGAGCCCGATTGCGATCTATGAAGTACACCCGGGTAGCTGGAAGCGTCATCCGCATGGGGAGGATGAGAGTGGATATTACAATTATCGGGAGCTTGCACAGGAGCTTACGGCTTATGTGAAGGATATGGGCTACACGCATGTAGAGCTGATGGGGATTTCTGAGCATCCGTTTGACGGCTCCTGGGGCTATCAGGTGACAGGATATTTTGCGCCAACATCACGCTACGGGACACCGGAGGATTTTGCCTATTTTGTAAATTACCTGCATAAGAACAAGATTGGTGTGATTCTGGACTGGGTGCCGGCGCATTTTCCACGTGACGCACAGGGACTCGCAGAGTTTGATGGTACATGCCTTTATGAATACGCGGATACACGAAAGGGTGAGCATCCGGACTGGGGCACGAAGGTTTTTGATTATAGTAAGTATGAGGTGAAGAATTTTCTGATCGCGAGCGCAATTTACTGGATTGAGCAATTCCATGTGGATGGGTTGCGCGTGGATGCCGTAGCATCAATGCTGTATCTGGATTATGGCAGGCGTGATGGAGCGTGGGTAGCGAATAAATATGGCGGGAATCAAAATCTGGAGGCAATTGAGTTTTTCAAGCATCTGAACAGTGTGCTGGTGGGACGCTATCCGGGCTTTATGATGATTGCGGAGGAGTCGACGGCATGGCCGAAGGTGACAGGGCGGCCGGAAGATGACGGTCTTGGCTTTACGATGAAGTGGAATATGGGCTGGATGCATGATTTCCTGGAATATATGAAGCTTGACCCGTATTTCCGCCAGTACAATCATAATAAGATGACGTTTGCCATGACTTACGCGTATTCTGAGAAATATATTCTGGCGATTTCACACGACGAGGTGGTTCATCTGAAGTGTTCGATGGTGAATAAAATGCCGGGGCTTTATGACGATAAGTTTGAAAATCTAAAGTGTGGCTATTCTTTCATGATCGGGCATCCGGGTAAAAAGCTTCTTTTCATGGGGCAGGATTTCGGACAGCTCAGAGAGTGGAGTGAGGAACGTGAGCTTGACTGGTTCCTGCTTTCGGAGCCGCGCCATGCGCAGATACAGAATTATTTTCGCGCGCTTTTAAAGCTGTATCGCAAAAATGCCTGCCTGTATGAGATGGATTGTGAGCCTGCTGGCTTTGAATGGATCAATCCGGACGATAATTTCCGCAGTATTTTCAGCTTTGTACGCCATTCGGCAAACGGGAAGAACAATCTGCTTTTTGTTATCAATTTCACACCGGTAGATCGCCCGGATTACCGGGTTGGTGTCATGCGAAAGAAGCAGTACCGGCTGGTTCTTGACAGCAATGCGGCGGAATTTGGCGGTACGGGGAAAGAGCAGCCGGAGGTTTATAAGGCTGTGAAGCAGGAGTGCGATGGGAAGCCTTTCTCCTTTGCATATGACCTGCCAAGATACGGAGTGGCTATTTTTAAATTCTAATGAAAGCGAGAAAAGACAGCCCGTGCGGATGAAAACCGTTAAAAGGCTGTCTTTTTCCTGCTTTTTTTCTTGTCAAAAAGCGTAAAATACCTGACTTTAGGATTCGGCATTAAAAAATGGCGTTAATTCAAAAAAACTTC
>JAJBUL010000281.1:0-6347 GCA_020860365.1 Clostridiales bacterium
TCTCACGAAAGTTCAAAATCTCAGTCCGTCTTCTCCACCCCGTGAATAGTAACTCGTATTCAAAGCTCAGGCTGAAGGTATCGGTCACCTGTTCCCACTGATTGTCACCATTCCCATCTACATAATCATGAGAAATGTTAAAGGTGATGATCTTTTCCGTACCGACAAGCATCTCCGATGTATTGTCGCTAAGGCCATAGTCCAGGTAATAGATATCACTCTGAACATAAAGCTTATTGCACTGCTCATAGGAGACAAGATTCCCATCCTCATCATATTCGCCCAGATTGTACGTGATCGTCACCGTAGCATCGCCATTATTAGTGGAGTAGATATGCCAGATATTTTCATCCTCATTCCACTCGGCATAAGCAATTTCCGTGTTGTCTACACTCACATCCGTGACAGTTGCAGAAGTATCACAGCCATACGGATTCGCCGCATTGCTGAAATGACAGTCTTCACTTGTAGAAATAGTAAAGTCCCATCCAGGCAACTGATAATAATCACTGCTGTTATTTGTCAGATAATTCTCCGATGTGGCTACGCTGTATCCTCTGTCAAAACGGCACAGTTCCACGCCATCTATATAGACAATCGCAAGGACATCCAGCCAGGGCTCACCGTTTTCATAATAGTATTCCGCAATCTTTTCGCCGTGGAGCGTGACCGTACTGCCATCTTCACTGACACTGAAATAGCCTTCCTCTTCCGTAAGCTGTGGAATCAGCTGCTCTTCCGGAGTACCATATGTACCGCTCCACACACCAGTCGCCCATACGATTTCATAGTTATCGACTCCATCCAGGCTGTCCGTATTCAGGTGAATCTCCAGATCCTGATCGCTGTAAAGGATCGGATCCTCATTCACATAATCCCAGCCATATGCTGCGTTTTCCGTATTTTCAAAGTAAACCGAGTATTCTTCCATAACCAGCTGGAAAAGTCCGCTGGACGTAGAAACACCTTCTCCATCTACACTGACATTCAGTGATACGTTGATCCACTGACCATCCTCCAGTGGGTTCTCATCGAAATAAGCAAAAATCGCCTCGCCATACAACGTAACTCCGGAAGCGTCTCCTTCAAACAAAACGTTGCCGTTGCTATCCGTAGTACCTGCTTCGAGTGTTTCTGCGATGGCATACGGATTTTCCTCATCTCCGGTGTTATACAAGATTGTGATTGACCAGTCGATCTCATAACCTTCCGGCAGGTCATCCGACTCTACACCAACCGTCGTAGAATCGTACCGATAAAGCCATGTGAAAGGATAGGTCTCATCATCTCCCCTCAGGCCAGTAAAGGAAAGATTGTAAATCGTCTCTTCCTCCGCACCTGCAGTCAGGGTCAGGATTCCATCCTCCCCATACAGGCTTTCTGCGCTCGCACTGTATTCATAGACAATATCCGTGCCATTGACCGTAAACGTATAGATTGGATACCCCGCATCATCGTAGTCAATCGACGTCGAGTCATCCTCGTTCACCAGGAACAGCCCGCCGTCCTGTCCAATGGAGCCAGAGTCGCTGTTTGTCACATCTGCGAGATAGTTCCCCCCCATCCAGGGTGACAATGTTCCACATATGTCCGTCCCCGTTCATGGTGCCGGAAACAGTATAGCTAATAGCGTCTGACAGCCCCAGGTCACAGAGGTACTGGAACGCTTTCGAATAGCCCTCGCAGACGACATTCGTGCTGTCGTCGCCGTCGAAGACATAGACCAGCCCCCAGGGATCGCCGTATCCCAGGTCATAGTCATCCGCAGCTGCATCACTGTTATAGGTAACCAGCGCGCAGATTTCTTCCTTGTACGCAGACAGCTTCTCCGCATCGCTCAGACTCGAATACGTATCAACAATCGCCTGCGCATTTGCTGCCGCAGCCTGCGCTGTAGCTACCGTACTGGCATCAAGCGTATATTGCGGGTCATCCGCGGAAGAATCCTGATAATCGGAAATCACGGAGAACTTGAATGTAATGCTCTTAAACGTAACTGCCGTATAAGTAACCACTCCATCCGAATCAATGGTTCCATTGTAGGAATAGGTCCATGATACGGAATAACCGTTCGTCCCTTTATCAAACCAGTACAGATCATAAGGACAGTCCCCGACCAGGCAGTACGCGATCGTCGAGTACTGGACAGCCTCCTGGAATTTCTCTGTCCCAAGCGCTTTTAATTCTGTAGTATCCGAACCGGCCTCAATGCCCAGGTCATCCGTGGTATAGCTCAGCCCATAATCACTTAAGTCAATGGTAATCTGCGTCGATGTCTGATTCCCTGCAGCAATGTCTGAAATTGCATTCCGAAGTGCTATGTAGATTGGATAATTGATCTCATCATCAGCAAAAAAGTTCAACCCATAATTCGAGAGCGAAGAAACTCCTCCATAAAAGAGGCGGTTCAACCAGGATTCCAACAGCTCATCGCTGTCTGCCAGGTTGCTCAGATTCGATACTTCCGGTGTATCCGAATCTTCCGCTTCTATTGTAATCTCTTCTGTCTCAGCCGCTGTCTCCGATTCACTCTCGGACTCTGCTTCCGTCCCGGCTTCGGTGCTCTCCCCAGCTTCTTCCGTTGAAAGCTCTGTATCTACGGTATCCGCGCCGTCGTCCGTTGCGTCGCCGGATGTCGTGTCTGTCTCGGCAGAGTTGTCTGCGGAAGTCTCTGTGTCAGCCTCTTCCGTGCTGTCCGCTTCTGTCTCTGTATCTGTTGTCTGCGCAGCGGTGATTGTCACAGAACCCCCGTCATCGGAGGAATCTGTGTCAGATTCCGTCTCAGCGCTCACGGTCTCAGCCGCTTCCGTCCCGTCCGTCGAAGCGCTCTCATCCGAGGAGTCCGCACTCTCCGTTTCCGCGGTATCCGTAGAAGATACCCCATCTGCCGTCTCATTTTCCGTGCCTTCCGACACCGCGACAACCGCCTGCTCCTCCGAGCCGGATTCCGCAGCCAGGGTCAGGTTCGCATTGCCCAACCCCTGTGTGAGAATCATAGCAGCCGTCAGTACCCATGCTGTAAATCTTCTCTTCTTCATAGTGGTTCTCCTCTCTTTTCAGTGACCATTTCAGATTAAGATTATCGGCAACTAACTCCTAACAATATTATTGACATTATACCCTCATTATAAGTTGTTTTCAACACAAATTTCATTTTTTTGCCCTTCTGCTAAAACAAATACGGACAGGGTCTAAGCAAAGTATCACCCCATCCGTATCGTTAATTATTCTTTTTTCTCCATCACGCTTAAGTACGCCGGGCGGATGATCTTGTCCGCGCAGATCAGTTCCTCGATGCGGTGCGCGCTCCAGCCGACAATCCTCGCAACGGCAAAAATTGCGGTATAGAGCTCCATCGGGATATCCAGCAAGCTGTAGACAAAACCGCTGTAAAAGTCGACGTTCGGGCTGACGCCCTTGTAGATGTGGCGCTTCTCCGCAATCAGCTTCGGAGCCAGCTCTTCCACCGTCGCGTACAGGTGCATATCCTCGTCGCAGTGTTTTTCCTGTGCCAGCATTTCTACGTATTTCTTGAAAATCCGCTCTCTCGGATCGGAGAGAGAATAAATCGCGTGCCCCATGCCGTAGATCAGGCCCTTATGATCAAACGCATCGCCGTCCAGGATCCTGGAAAGGTAGGCTTCCAGCTCCTCGTCGTCATGCAGATCCTTCACATGCGCACGGATATCGTCCATCATCTCCATGACCTTGATATTCGCACCGCCGTGCTTCGGTCCTTTCAGGGAGGACATCGCGGCCGCGATGGTAGAATACGTATCGGATCCAGAGGAGGTGACGACACGCGTGGTGAACGTCGAGTTATTACCACCGCCATGCTCCATATGCAGAATCAGCGCGGTGTCCAGTACCTTCGCCTCCACAGCAGTATATTGCCTGTCCGGACGGAGCATCATCAGCAGATTCTCCGCGGTGGAAAGCTCCGGCGATGGGCGGTGAATATACATGCTCTCGTCATTTTCATAATGATTATAGGCGTGATACGCATAAACCGCAAGAACCGGGAACAGTGCGATCAGTTCGATACACTGACGCAGGCTGTTGTGAACGCTCGTGCTCTTGGGGTTCTTATCATAAGAAGCAAGGGTCAGGATGCTTCGTGTCATTGTGTTCATAATATCGGAGCTCGGCGCTTTCATGATGACGTCACGTGTAAAATTCGTCGGCAGTGTCCGGCTGTTGCCCACAATATCTTTAAATTCCGCGAGTTCCTTTTCCGTCGGCAGCTCTCCCATCAGAAGCAGGTAGGCAATTTTCTCAAAACCAAACTCTTCGCTGCCAAGGTTCTTAATGAGATTCTTTACATTATAGCCGCGATACCAGAGCTCGCCATCGCACGGTACTTTTTTGCCGTCCACCTTTTTCGACGATACAATCAGCGAAATATTGGTAAGCCCTGTCAGGACGCCATTTCCGTTGATGTCTCGCAATCCGAGATTTACACCATATTCCTTATAAAGCTCGCGCGGAATGCTGTCATTCTTCCGGCATGTCTGTGAGCCTCTTCTGGTATATTCCGTCATATCAATCATGCGCATTTCCTCCCTTAGCCTGCTGTTTTGGTTCGTTGCGTTATTGAAGCATTCATTCCGACATCTTTGTATACAGAAACAGAAACAACGGACATCGAAACAATCCTTTGTTCTGCCTTGAGATATTCTGTTCCATGATCCATTTCGGAATTTATCTGTACTGTATCTGCATCGTAAATGAGCTGCGTTCTGAATAATCGGTCTCTGATTTGTCTGTCTTCTCTTCCATTCATTACCAGGATTTTCCGATTCGTTTCATTCTTACCAATCTTACCACATAAATTATTTTCGTCAAGAGTTTTTAGATATATTTAAGAATTGTCAGATATTATTTACATAAAATGTCAACTCAGTTTTCCAGAGTTTGTGCCTGTTTACTTATGATAAGGCTCCCCGCGAATGATACGGAAGCTGCGATATATCTGTTCAAGCAAAATCACCCGCATCAGCTGATGGGGAAAGGTCAGTTTCGAGAAGCTCATCTGTTCATTCGCGCGGGTGAGCAGCTTCTGCGAAAGCCCCAGGGAGCCGCCGATGACAAAGCAGATGCTGCTCTCTCCATGAAGCCCAAGCTTCTCGATCTTCCTCGCCAGACCGATGGAATCCGGCATCTGTCCCTCAATCGCCAAAGCAATCACGTAGTCCGTATCACTGATGCAGCGGAGCAGACGTTCTGCCTCTATGTCTTTAATCTGCATTTCCTGCGCTTCTGAGGCTCCGTCCGGCGTCTTCTCATCCGCCACTTCCACGATCTCCAGCTTGCAGTAGCGGCTTAAACGCTTCTGATATTCTGCGATCGCGTCGCGAAGGTATTTTTCTTTGATTTTTCCTACGGTAAGAATGCGTATTTTCATAGTTTCTGCCTTAATTCTTCCAAAGACTCTCTGGCATCTTTGACCTGTCCATTCTTTATTTGATTCTCCGATATCTCTATTGCTTTATACATAGTAAGCTTCTGAAGAGCATTTTCATAAGTTTCCATGCTCATAATTACCATATCTCCATATCCGTTTTTTGTAATATAAATCGGTTCATCTGCCTTATGACACATATCCGATATCTCGGAAGTGTTTTTCAGGTCCTTAATAGGAATAATCTGTGGCATAATATTATCTCCTCTCATAAAAGTGTTCTGATAAAACTATACCATAGTTATGCCCATTATTCAACCATTTTATTGTATGATATCACGCCATTTCGGAATATAATAAAGCAGACATTTCCTCTGACGTATATACGTATACGATACTTCGCGTCGGAACAAAATGTCTGCTTTCTCTTACGTAGTAGTGCAGCGAAAACGCTGTCTATCTGATTTGTAACCTATTTACTTCGCACTCAGGAATTCATGAATTCCCTTCGCCGCCGCTTTACCGGCGCCCATAGCCAGGATAACCGTCGCTGCGCCTGTCACTGCGTCGCCGCCGGCGAATACTGCCTCTTTGGAGGTCTTTCCGGTCTCTTCATCTGCGATGATACACTTTCTGCGGTTCACATCGAGGCCGATGGTCGTTGAGGAGATCAGCGGGTTCGGTGAGGTACCAAGTGACATAATCACCGTATCCACATCGAGGTCGAACTCAGAACCAGGAATGGCTACCGGGCGTCTTCTGCCGGAAGCATCCGGCTCGCCAAGCTCCATGCGGATGCAGCGCATGCCGCAGACCGCGTCGTTCTCGTCCACCAGGATCTCGGTCGGGTTGGTCAGAAGGTCAAAGATGATGCCTTCTTCCTTCGCATGATGAACCTCCTCCGCACGCGCCGGAAGCTCTGCTTCGGAACGGCGGTATACGATAT
>JAJBUL010000281.1:6357-41301 GCA_020860365.1 Clostridiales bacterium
CGCCGCCGACGACTGCGACCTTTTTGCCATTTACGATCGGCGTATCATAGTCCTCGCGGAATGCTTTCATGAGGTTATTTCTGGTCAGATATTCATTCGCGGAGAATACGCCCTTCGCGGTCTCACCCGGGATGCCCATGAACATCGGAAGTCCGGCGCCGGAACCGATGAAGACGGCCTCGAAGCCTTCCTCATCAAGCAGCTCGTCGATCGTCACGGATTTACCGATGATGACGTTCGTCTCGATTTTTACGCCGAGAGATTTGACATTCTCCACTTCCTTCGCCACGACATCGAGCTTCGGAAGACGGAATTCCGGAATACCATAGACAAGTACTCCGCCCGGCTCATGCAGCGCTTCGAAGATCGTCACATCGTAGCCCAGCTTTGCCAGATCGCCCGCACAGGTCAGTCCGGACGGACCGGAACCGATCACTGCTACCTTACGGCCATTCTTTGTCTCCGGGGCAGGCGGCTTGATGCCATTTTCTCTAGCCCAGTCTGCAACAAAGCGCTCCAGCTTACCGATGGATACGGAGTCGCCCTTGATGCCACGTACGCATTTACCCTCGCACTGGCTCTCCTGCGGACATACACGGCCGCAGATCGCCGGCAGGGCGCTGGATTTGGAAATTACCTTATATGCTTCCTCGATGTTGCCCTCCTTTACCTCGGCGATAAAGTCCGGGATATTGATATTTACCGGGCAGCCCTCGATACATTTTGCATTTTTGCAGTGAAGACAGCGGGACGCTTCCTCCATCGCTTCTTCCTGATTGTAGCCAAGACATACTTCTTTAAAGTTTGTCGCTCTCACCTTTGGCTCCTGCTCTCTGACCGGAACCTTTACCATACCCTTCGCAGCCATTATTTGTCACCTCCGCAATTTCCGCATCCGCCGTGATGCGTTTTCCCTTCGCGATACGCAAGAAGCGCACGGCCTTCCTCTGTCTTATACAGAGTCTGGCGTTTCATCGCCGCGTCAAAGTCAACCAGATGACCGTCAAACTCTGGACCATCCACGCAGGCAAACTTCACTTCGCCGCCGACCAGGATCCGACAGGCGCCGCACATACCGGTGCCGTCCACCATGATCGGGTTCATGCTGACGATGGTCTTCAGATTGTACTTCTTTGTCGTCAGGCAGCAGAACTTCATCATAATCATCGGTCCGATGGAAACACAGTGATCATAGGTCTTGCCCTCATGCTCGATCAGATCCTCGATCACCTTCGTCACCATACCGCTTCTGCCGTAGGAACCGTCGTCCGTCGTTATGTAAAGATTGTCACAGACCGATTTGAACTTGTCTTCCATGATCACCAGATCCTTGGTCTTCGCACCAATGATCACGTCACAGCCTACGCCATGCTCATGCAGCCATTTCGCCTGCGGATATACCGGAGCCGTGCCAACACCGCCCGCGACAAACAGAATTTTCTTTTTCTTCGTCTCTTCCAGCTCGCTCTCCAGGCAAAGCTCAGACGGCTGTCCGAGCGGCCCTACAAAGTCACAGAACGAGTCGCCGGCCTGCAGCTCGGCAAATTTCTCTGTGGAGACGCCGATCGGCATAAAGACAATTGTGATCGTCCCGGCCTCTCTGTCAAAATCGCAGATCGTCAGCGGAATGCGCTCCCCTGTCTCATCTGCCTTCGCGATGATGAACTGTCCCGGCAGGCAGCGCCTTGCAACGCGCGGCGCGTCTACAACCATCTCATAGATGTTGTTTGCAAGCTTTCCGGCTTTTAAAATTTTGTACATATCCTACCTCCTGAGGTTTCTTATGAAAGTAACTATGAGATTTCATAGCTACGAAAACACATTGTTGTTAGTATAAAACAATCCCGGCGATAATTCAACGGTAAATTTTCGGGATTCAATAATTTCACGTCTGAGCATTTCACGTCTGATTTCAAACCAGTCAATTCTTTAAACATCCGATCGGCACAACACAAACCCCATCCGATCGGCGATAGGCATAGTCTCCGGTACCTGTCAGTACCATTAGGAAAGAGGGAGCTTTCATTTTCGTGGTATCAATCTTGGACTGCAGTGTCCGCAGGGCCGCTGCCCCTTCCTCTATCAGCCTGTCACCGCCAAGCTTAATCTCCGTCAGACCATATTTCCCATTTCTCAGATGAATCACTGTGTCGCACTCCAGCCCATCCCTGTCACGGTAGTGATAGACGGAACCATTTATAGCTTCTGCATAAACACGGAGATCTCTCACACACAAAGTTTCAAACAGAAATCCAAACGTCTTTAAATCAGAAAGAAGATCCTCCGGACCAACTCCAAGGGCGGCTGTAGCAATAGACGGATCAATGTAATAACGGGTATCAGCGGAACGGATCGCGGTTTTCGAGCGAAGATTCGGATTCCATGCCGGCATGTCTTCTACTACAAAAATTTTTCTAAGAGCGCTCAAATATGAGGCGACTGTCTCTTGATTTACCGCTCCCTCGCTATTTCCAGCAGTATCCTGTGCAATCACGGTATTCGGTACCTGGCTTCCCTGATTTCTGGCGTAAGAGCGCATCAGCCTCGTTACTCGCTCAGGATCTTTGCGAATATTGTCTGCACGGTTGATGTCCGAATGAACAACCGCTTCATAATAATCATACGCCTGGTCCAGAGCAATCTCGTCGCGCATACCAATTGCCTGCGGCCATCCACCGCGACAGACAGAAAAAGCCAGACGTTCAATATCCATACTGGAAGCGCCATCGATCTCATTCTTCTCCTCAAAGAGTTCTTTCAGGCTGACATCACCTGTAGACTCGCCGGATTCAAATAAAGTCATTGGCCGCATAGTAAGCCAGGTAAATCTGCCTGTTCCAGAATGCGTAATATCTTTGGTATCAGGTGGAACGGCGGAACCCGTAAGAAGGAACTGCCCCATCTCCCCGCGGTGATCCACTTCAAACCGAATGGCATCCCATAGCTTTGGGGCAAGCTGCCATTCATCGATCAGACGCGGGGTTTCACCTTTCAGCAAACGGCCGGGACTCAATTCGGACATCGTTATGTTCTGTTCTTTTTTCTCAGGGTCATCCATATAAAGAACGCTTTGGGCAATCTGCTCTGCTGTAGTCGTTTTGCCGCACCATTTCGGTCCTTCAATCAGCACCGCGCCCTTTCCTTCCAGCTTTCTGGCTAAGATGTCATCTGCAATCCTTTTTCTATATTCTTTCATAAACGGTACTCCTTCCATGTTCAATGGAAACATATAATTTTGCAGGAAAAATCTGCGCCGCATTGCTTTCTCTCGATGCGGTTCTGAATTGCTGCCAGTATTCTCATTTATTATAGTATACATAAATCAAAAGCACAAGCTGCAATCCGATAATAGTCATTCATTTGCTCCGATGTTTTGCTTGAAAGAAGACCTATGATTCGAAAATATATGTTCCTATGAATAGTGCATTTTTATTCCGATGAATAGCAGTTTTTTATTCCGATAAATAGAAACTTTATATTGCGATGATTAGCATCTTTTCATTCCGATGTTTTCTTATATTGACATCCCGTTCTCTCAGTTTTAAAATAAGCTGCAAAGGTTTGCCAACGCCATACCCAGTCAAGTTCTCTATGGCAGCCTTTTTAAGTCTCAGCAGAATCTGTCAGAAAAGGAGCATATTCCCATGATTATCAAAAACGGTACTATACTATCCCCCGGTACGCAGGAAGCATATTCGGCGGATCTGCGGATCACAAATGGTCTGATTGCCGGAATTGCCAGCCCCGGATCTCTCTCCCCGGATTCCGATGAAGAAGAAGTCCTGGATGCTACCTCTTGCGTGATCGCTCCTGGGCTGATTGACGTTCATGTGCATTTTCGCGATCCCGGCTTTACCTGGAAAGAAGATCTGCACACCGGCGCACGCGCTGCCGCCGCAGGAGGCTTTACCACCGTTATCTGCATGGCAAACACGAAGCCGCCGGTCGATCACCCGGATACCCTCTCTGATCTCCTTCTACGCGCACAAAAGGAAGCCATCCGCATTCGTTTCACCGCTGCTGTCACCAAAGGTCTCGCGGGAAAGGAACTGACCGATTTTGAAACTCTTGCCGGACTCGGCGCATGCGGTTTCACTGATGATGGGATTCCGTTGATCAACGAAAAGCTGACCGAGCAGGCCATGCGCCGGGCAAAAGCACTCGGACTGCCGCTCTCCTTCCACGAAGAAGATCCTGCTTTTATCGAAAAAGCCGGCACAAACCGCACCGCGCCCGCGGTCGCCGAAGATGTTCTGGTTGCCCGCGACTGCATGTTATCCAGATATACAGGAGCAGTCATTAACATCCAGCACATCAGCTCCGGAGCCTCTGTCGCGCTCGTGCGTACAGCCAAAGCCCTGGGTGCTCCTGTATTCGCAGAGGCGACGCCACACCATTTTTCACTGACCGAAGAAGCGGTTGAAAAATTCGGAACCTGTGCAAAAATGAATCCGCCGCTGCGGACAGAGGCGGATCGCCAGGCAATCATTGAAGGACTAAAAGACGGCACGATCGATATCATCGCAACCGACCACGCGCCCCACAGCACAGCGGAAAAGCAGAAGGAAGACTTCTTCGCAGCGCCTAGCGGCATCATCGGACTTGAGACCTCCCTTGGCCTTGGCATCACAAACCTCGTAAAGCCCGGCCATCTCACGCTGATGCAGCTGCTTGAAAAAATGACGGTCAATCCGGCCCGTCTCTACCGGATCAACACACAGGCAATGCCTGGTATGGGATCCGAGGCATCGCTCTATGGTTCTATACTACCCGGCCGTGTGGCAGACCTCGTCATCTTCAACCCGGACGAAGCCTTTACAGCGGGCAATTACCAGTCCAAATCCGAAAACTCACCCTTCACCGGGATGGAACTTCATGGAAAAATCCACTATACCATCTGCGCCGGACAAATTGCGTGGGACTCCTCAAAGCACACGGACCGGCCTTGCGCATAAAAAAATTCCCCGAACCATCAAACACGTTCGGGGAATTTTCATAAATCTCAGATTAGCCTGCCTTCCGTTCTACCTGCTTCCTGTAAAAATAAAGCACAATCCGCTCCAGCTTCCTCTTAAACACAATCTGAATCTCTTCCTTCGGATGAATCGGCTTCACCAGAATCGAGTACAGACCTGTCCGACGCGCACCGTACACATCCGTAAACAGCTGATCCCCGACAAACAACGTCGTAGAGCGGGTCGTGCCCATCGTCTCCATCGCCCGCTCATACCCTCTCCTGGACGGCTTATGTGCATCCTCAATGAAATGCACCCCAATCTCCCGGTTAAACATCTCCACCCGCTCCCGCTGATTATTCGAAAGCAGACAGCACGAAAAACCCAGCGATCCCAGATAAGAAAACAGCGCCCGCGCCCGCTCATCCGCCGGCGCCCCATGCGGTACCAGCGTATTATCAATATCAAAAATAATCCCCCGATACCCCCGCCGATAAAAATCCGCATAATCAATCACATACGCAGAATCCAGATATTCATCCGGGTAAAACATCTCAAACATATTATCACTCCATCATATCAAAGATCGACAACTGATTCGTCTCCGGCAGCCCGTCGAGGATTTTGAGATCAACGAGCAGATCCGTCATCGTCTTCCCGACCTTGGCGCGCGTCATGAAATCATCCTTTGAGAGGAATGGCCCGTCCTTGCAGGCGTCCACGATGGATGCGGCCGCCTTATCGCCCAGTCCGGAGATGGAGCTTAAGGACGGCATGATGTCATTCCCGACAATCTGGAAGCGCGTCGCCTGCGCCTTGTAAATATCAATCGGCACAAAATTCAGCCCCCGCGCGTACATCTCCAGCACGCTCTTCATATCTTTATAGGTATCCTGTTCCTTCTTGCTCAGGGTATCCATACGTTTTTCAAAATCCGCCATATGGTAGAGCAGCTTTTCTTTTCCCAGACACATCAGTTCATAATCAAAGCCCGACGCGCGGATGCTGAAATACGCGGCATAATAAGCCTGCGGATAATTGATCTTGCAGTACGCGATACGCCACGCCATCATCACGTATGCCGCTGCGTGCGCTTTCGGAAACATGTATTTGATCTTTTTACAGGACCAGATATACCAGTCCGGCACGTCGTGCGCGATCATCTCTTCTTCCCACTCCGGCTTCAGGCCTTTACCCTTGCGGACGCTCTCCATGATGGTAAAGGATAGTTCACTGTCCATGCCCTTGCTGATCAGATAGATCATGATATCGTCTCGGGTACAGATCGCCGTGGAAATGGTCGCCTTCCCTTCCTGGATCAGCGTCTGTGCGTTGCCCAGCCACACATCGGTACCGTGCGCCAGTCCGGCGATGCGGACGAGATCAGAAAAATATTTCGGTTTTGTGTCAATCAGCATCTGCATGGCGAACTCAGTGCCAAACTCTGGAATGCCCAGAGAGCCGAGCGGCACGCCGCCGATGTCGTCCGGCGTAATCCCCAGCGCTTCCGTGCTCGTAAACAGGGACATGACTCCCGGGTCATCCAGAGGAATGTCTTTCGGATCCAGCCCCGTCAGATCCTGCAGCATACGGATCATGGTCGGATCATCGTGTCCGAGAATGTCAAGCTTGAGCAGGTTGTGGTCAATCGAGTGATAGTCAAAATGCGTCGTCACGATGTCCGTCGTCATATCGTTCGCCGGATGCTGCACCGGCGTAAAGGAATAAATCTCATCCCCGATCGGCAGGACAATGATTCCGCCCGGATGCTGCCCGGTCGTCCGGCGCACGCCGACACAGCCCTGTACAATACGGTCAATCTCACAGTTTCGCTTATGGACATTGCGTTCTTCAAAATAGTTTTTCACATATCCGAACGCTGTCTTATCCGCCAGTGTGCCGATCGTCCCGGCGCGGAAGGTCTGTCCCGCCCCGAATATAACTTCCGTATACTTATGTGCCTTACTCTGGTATTCACCGGAGAAGTTCAGGTCAATATCCGGCTCCTTGTTTCCCTTAAATCCCAGGAACGTCTCAAACGGAATATCAAACCCTTCCTTTTTCAGCTTTGTGCCGCAGTTCGGACAGATTTTGTCCGGCATGTCGCAGCCGGCCATACCGGCATACTTTTTGACTTCCTCCGAATCAAAATCACTGTAATGGCAGTTTGGACAGATATAATGCGGACTTAACGGATTGACCTCTGTGATTCCGGACATCGTCGCCACAAAGGACGAACCGACCGAGCCTCGCGAGCCAACCAGATACCCATCCGCGTTTGATTTCCACACCAGCTTCTGCGCAATAATATACATGACGGCAAAGCCGTTGGAAATGATGGAATTCAGCTCACGCTCCAGCCGCTCCGATACAATCGGCGGCAAATCCTCTCCGTAAATCTCATGCGCTTTCTCATAGCACAGATTTCGCAGAATCTGATCCGAGTTCTCGATGACAGGCGGACATTTATCCGGACGTACCGGAGAAATCCGCTCACACATATCCGCGATTTTATTGGTATTTGTGACGACAACCTCGTAGGCCTTTTCTTCCCCAAGGTATGTAAATTCCTGCAGCATCTCTTCCGTCGTGCGCAGATAAAGAGGTGCCTGCTCATCGGAATCCTTAAACCCGCGGCTTCCCATGATGATCCGCCGGTAAATCTCATCCTGCGGATCCAGAAAGTGGACGTCGCAGGTGGCCACGACTGGCTTATGGTACTGCTCTCCCAGCTCCACAATCCGGCGGTTCAGATCCTGCAGCTCTTCTACTGTCTTGCGATCCTCATAGTCTTCCCGGGTCATAAACATGTTATTGCCAAGCGGCTGAATCTCCAGATAGTCATAAAACTCGACCAGCCGGGCAATCTCCGGCGCGGAAGCGCCGCGGACCAGAGCCCGGTACAGCTCTCCCGCCTCACAGGCAGAACCAAGCAGCAGTCCCTCCCGGTACTGTTCCAGCACACTTTTGGGAATGCGCGGATGGCGGTTGTAGTAATCAATGTGCGACCATGATACCAGCCGATACAGATTCGTCCGCCCGACCTCATTCGCAGCCAGTATAATCGCATGGTAGGTTGGCAGCTTTTTGATCTGATCCTTCGACGAATGCCCCAGCTCATTGAGCTGCGCAAGTGTCGTAATTTCCCGTTTGCGGAGCATCCCTAAGAATTTTTCAAAAATCTCCGCCGTACATCCCGCATCGTCTACCGCGCGGTGATGATGCCCCAGCGGCACACCGACTGCTTTCGCGACCGTGTCCAGCTTGAACCGGTTCAGGGCTGGAAGCAGCACACGCGCCATCGCCACCGTATCCACCGCCGTCTTATCACAGGGGATGGACAGCCTGCGGCAGTTTTCTTCGATAAAGCTCATATCAAAGGAGGCGTTGTGCGCTACCATCACACAACCCTCGCTAAATTCCATAAATTCCGGCAGAATCGTTTCAATCGTGGGCGCGTCCATGACCATGTTGTCATTGATACTGGTCAGTTCTTCAATCCGGAAGGGGATCGGAACCTGAGGATTGACAAAGGTGCTGAATTTGTCCGTAATCTTTCCATTCTGCACTTTCACCGCGCCAATCTCAATGATCCGGTTGTTCTGCGGAGAAAATCCAGTTGTCTCCAGATCGAAGACAACAAAATCTGCGTCCAGGTCCTGCCCCTTTTCATTAACCGCAATTTCTTTCTGATCATCCACAAGATAAGCTTCTACCCCGTAGATGACCTTAAAATCGCTGTCCTTCGGCACAGCATGATTCGCGTCCGGGAAGGCCTGTACCGCTCCATGGTCCGTAATCGCAAGCGCCTTATGTCCCCAACTGATCGCCCGCGCAATAATGTCTTTCACATCCGAGACGCCATCCATATCGCTCATCTTGGTATGGCAGTGCAGCTCCACACGTTTTTCAATGGCATTGTCGGCACGCCTGACGCGAAAGTCCGCAATCTTTTTGATTCCCTGGACATTGCCGATCGTCAGCTGACTGTCAAACCGGTCAATCGTCGTCACGCCGCTGATCATCAGAAAAGCGCCCTTCGTGACAGCGGGAGCGATCTCTTCCGCCTGTTCCTTTGTCAGAAACATTTTGACATTGATCGAGTCCGTAAAGTCTGTAATTGTGAAAATGAAAAGGATTTTCCCAATCCGCAGCTCCCTCTGCTCCACATTGAGTACCTGTCCGCGGAGCAGTACGCTGCCGATCTCACCGGTCACCGTCTCAATCGATATCGGTTCTCCCTCAAAATCTCTTCCATATATCACTTCCGGGTTGTCCGAACGGCGAAAACCGCCCGCGCGATCCCGATAGAAGCCACCTCCGGCTTTGTTCGGGTCTTTTGGAAACTTCCCGGCAGAAGCATTTCCACGGTTGTCCGTTCCACGCAAGCCACTGTTTTCCCCGCCAGAGAAGGATTTGCCCGGCGCGCCCCCTTTCGAAGCGTATTTTGCTCCATCCTTCGCTGCAGTTTTTTCCCTGCCATTCGCTGCACGTTTTGCATAGCTGTCCGATCTCTGGGCATCCTGACTGCCATTCTCCTCTTCGTCCGCTCTGACCCGGGCATAGTTCCTGGAGATTGCCGCCACCTCCTGCTCCAGTTCCAGTTCAGCCTGTTCACGTTTCCGGTTTCTTATCGGTTTTGTCCGCTCGGAGCTCACATGAAAATTCATTCCGCAGCGTTCGCAGAATATTTTTTCCAGAATCTCCAGCAGTTCCTTCTCTTTTCCATCCGCGACCACAGAATCGGGAATCTGAAGCTTTAACGTGTCCTCATCTGTAAATTCTTTGTTAGACTGGACAAACAGCGTATAGAGGAGCGCATTATAGTTTTTCAGCTCCAGGGAAATACTTTCCTCGTAAATCGGCATCAGACGCTTAGGCGTATATTGCCTGGAAAGGTGAAATTTTTCAATTACCTTCACGGTCAGATAAGCATCCGGAAAAAGCTGGTTTTTGATATCATCCTCCAGCTCCAGCACGTATTTCTTAAAAACAAGCCGGTCACTCGCGATATAAACGTGCATAAAGTCCCGTCGGCTGTTCATCGTCACACGCTCAACCGTCACGTATTCCAATAGACCCGCCAGAGAATCACTCACATCCAGAGCCGGAAACACATCTGTAAATGACTTACTCAAACCAAACTCCTGCCTTTCTGCTCATTTCGTTTCTTTTTCGCCTGATGTCTGCCTGACCGATTTCATATCATCCGCATCTTCCGTACTGTCCTTTTTTGAGCGGGCGCATGAACGTAAGCTCCTATGCATTCCAGTGCAGCAGTTCCTCCCGAAGCACGGAAAGCAGCTCCGCCTCCGGCACCTTGCGGATTACCTCGCCCTTTTTGATCAGGAGTCCTACGCCTTTGCCGCCGGCAATGCCAATGTCTGCTTCCTTTGCCTCGCCCGGCCCATTCACCACGCATCCCATGACCGCTACCTTCAGATCCAGCGTAATATCCTCGACCTTCTGTTCCACCTGGTTTGCCAGGCCAATCAGGTCAATCTGCGTACGTCCGCAGGTCGGGCAGGAAACGACCTCAATCCCGCCTTTCCGAAGCCCCAGCGTCCGCAGAATCAGCTTTGCTGTCCGCACTTCCTCCAGTGGATCGCCGGTCAGGGATACGCGAATGGTGTCGCCGATCCCCTCAGAGAGAATAATACCAAGCCCGACCGAGGATTTGATATTTCCGGAATACAGCGTGCCCGCCTCTGTAATGCCGACGTGCAGCGGATGGCTGGTTTTCTGCACCAGGAGACGGTGCGCTTTGACACAGAACATCACATCCGATGCCTTGATGCTGATCACCAGGTTGTCATACCCCATGTCCTCGATCACTGCCGTCTGCCGCAGTGCGCTCTCCACAATGCCCTCCGGCGTCACGCCGCCATCCCGCTCGACAATCTCTTTTTCCAGAGAGCCGCTGTTGACGCCGATACGGATTGGGATGTTCCGCTCTTTCGCAACCGATACGACCGCACGGACACGGCTTTCATCGCCGATATTTCCGGGATTAATCCGGATTTTATCCGCGCCCGCTTCCATCGCGGCGATCGCCAGCTTATAGTCAAAATGGATGTCCGCTACCAGTGGAATCGAAATTTGTTTTTTGATTTCCTTAAGCGCCTGCGCCGCCTCCATCGTCGGCACCGCGCAGCGGATAATGTCACAGCCCGCGGCGGTCAGCGCCTGAATCTGCGCAACCGTCCCGGCCACATCCTCCGTCTTCGTATTTGTCATGGACTGAATCAGAATCGGATGACCGCCGCCAATGATGCGGTCGCCAATCTTTACCGTCTTTGTCTGTTCTCTGTAATCCATATCGTATCCCCGATCATTTTTACACATCTGCCTGCGCCGGCACAAACCGTCTGGTTTTTACCGGATCAGATGCTTCCTCGTGCGCCTTCTTTGCTTCTTTTGCTTCGCGGATTGCCTCTTCACAGAAATACTCCTGCGCGCAGAGCAGCTCCTTGCCGCGCCGGTCAATCCGTTCATAGGTTCCATCCGGCTGCAGTACCTGTGCCTTTACGTTGTCGTCCAGCTGAATCTGCAGAATGTGTCGCACCCGTTCCTGAATGTCCGGATCTTCGATTGGGAAAAGGATCTCCACGCGCTTATCCAAGTTGCGCGGCATCCAGTCGGCGCTGGCCATATAAAATTCTTCATTCTCATCATTTAAGAAATAGAAAATACGGGCGTGCTCCAGGAAGTTACCGACAATCGAGCGCACACGGATCGTCTCGCTGACGCCGGGGATTCCTGTCTTCAGGCAGCAGATGCCGCGGACAATCAGGTCAATCTGTACGCCAGCGGCGGAGGCCTCATACAGTGCCGCGATGATTTCTTTATCACACAGAGAGTTCATCTTGGCAATGATGCGGGCAGGCAGCCCATTCTTCGCGTGCTGCGTCTCACGGCGGATCAGGTACAGGAAACGGTCGCGCATCCAGAGCGGCGCGAGCACCAGACGGTTCCAGTGCTTCGGCTCTGAGTAACCGGAGAGCATATTGAAGACCGCCGTCGCATCCTCTCCGATCGGCTCGGAACAGGTCATGATCCCACAGTCTGTATACTGCTTCGCAGTCGAATCGTTATAATTGCCGGTTCCCAGATGCACATAGCGGCGGATGCCATCCTCTTCACGCCGCACCACCAGCGTAATCTTGCTGTGCGTCTTTAAGCCAAGCAGGCCGTAAATCACGTGGCAGCCCGAGTTCTCCAGCAGCTGCGCCCAGTTGATGTTATTGGCCTCGTCACAGCGGGCCTTCAGCTCCACGAGTACGGAAACCTGTTTGCCATTCTCTGCCGCCTGCGCGAGTGCGCGGACGATCGGGGAATTGCCGCTGACGCGGTACAGGGTCTGCTTTATCGCAAGCACATCCGGGTCGACAGCCGCCTGTTTTACAAACTGAACCACCGGTTCAAACGTCATATACGGATGATGCAGAAGAATATCCCCTTCGCGGATCTGCGCAAAAATATCAATAGAATCTGTCATCCCCGGTACCGGCTGCGGCTGGTACGGCTTCTGCCGGTACGCCTCCATGCCTTCCAGGCCGTATAATTTCATCAGAAACGTCAGATCCAGCGGTGCGCTGAGTTTGTAGATATCCTCATTTTTGACATCCAGCTCCTGCTTTAAAATCTTCAAAAGCTTCGGATCCATGCCTTCCTCGATCTCCAGACGGATTACCTCGCCCCACTGGCGCTTTTTCAACTGCTTCTGGATTTCCTTTAGCAGGTCAGAAGCATCATCCTCGTCGATTGTCAGATCGGCATTCCGCATAATCCGGTACGGGTGCGCACAGACGACATTGTAATTGGAAAACAGCTGATCAATATTCCGCTCAATCAGCTCCTCCAGCAAAATCACACACTTTGCGCCTTCCGCAGTATCCGGCAGACGCACAAAACGGGGAAGTACAGATGGAACCTGCACCGTCGCAAATTCCGTCTTTCCATTTTTTCCCTTTTCTCCTTTCTCGCTCTTTTCCTCTTTCCTTGCAATCAGCGCTCCGATATTCAACGCTTTGTTGCGCAAAAGCGGAAACGGGCGGGAAGGATCCATCGCCATCGGCGTCAGCACCGGATAGACCGTCTCCTCGAAATAACGATCCGCTACCTCCGCCTGCTCGGCAGTCATCTTTTCATGTTCCGTCACAATCTCCAGTCCGCACTGCTTCATGAGCGGCAAGAGCGAACGGTTATACGTCGAATACTGCTGCTTTACCAGTTCATGTGCCTCCTGTGAAATCAGATCCAGCTGCTCCTGCGGCGTCATGCCGGAAATATCCTTTTTGGTATATTTCGCATGTACCATATCCTTCAGTGAGGCAACCCGGATCATAAAGAGCTCATCCAGGTTTGACGCCGTGATGCTCAAAAATTTCAGCCGTTCCATGAGCGGATTTTCCTTATCACGCGCCTCTCCCAGTATCCGGGCGTTAAACTTCAGCCAGCTGCTCTCCCGGTTCGTATAATATTCCGGTTTATCAAATGCTGTATCTGCCATATCCCTTGCACCTCTCTCCCTCAAATTGCTCTCGGTTCCATTTTCCCAGACTCCCGTTTTTTTTCCTTCGTTTCAAAGCACCAGACACTCCACCTCTGTCCGCAGAAAATCACTGCTGTCAAACGTTTATTCCCGCGAAGCGGCGCCATCACACATTAAAAGGACTTCTTCTGCTTCAAAACCGGACGCACATTAAACATCTCCTCAAAGAAATCCACTTTCTCGTTAAAAGCGCCGCGCTCCAGCGAGAGATCCTGCTGGCTGGCCACAGAAATCTTTAATTCATGTTCTTTTAACGTCACCGTGACATTTGAACATTTCTGGTGATGTGTGCGATCCAGGGAATTCGCCACACGCAGGATTGCCGTCAGCTTTCCGGTAATCATATACTCCTTGGCGGAAAGATCGGTGCGTTCTTTTAATTCCTCATAATAAATGAAGGGACTGGTGTTGTATTTCACTGTGTAGGCGACAATCGCCCGGTCTTCCTGGGAAAGTCCGATGATCTCTGTCGCGAGAATGATATTATAAGCGCAGTCGGAAATATCGGTCAAACTGATAAATTTCCCACAGCTGTGCAGGATCACCGCGATCTGCAGCAACAGCCGTTCGTGCTGCCCTAGGCCATGAACCTTTTTCATGTGGTCAAAAATCTGCACCGCAATATCGCCAATGTTCCGGATATGGCTCTGGCTGGTCTTATAGCGCTTCGCAATGCTGCGGGCAGCGGCCAGAATATCCTCGTCAAAGCTGTGGCGACGTGTCACAAGCCCCATGCGCACGCCATAATCATAAGAGACGCCGTCATTCAGGGAAAATCCGGGCATCCACACAACATCCACATCAAAATTCTCAATCAGGCTCCGGCAGATAATGGCCGAAGGAACGATCGCATCCGTCATATCAGAGGGCAGGTCGTATTTCGCAGCAATCTCTTCCGGCGTCTGCGCGATCATATCCCTGTAAATACGCTCGAACTGCTCCTTCGTCAGGGAAGGAAAATCCGCGACCTTTCGATTCTCGGTGTCATCCTTCGGGGCGGAAACCGATGCCTCCTGCAGCTCCAGGAAATTTTTCATCGGCATCATCTCGTTCAGGCTGCCGCCCAAAACAATCAGGTTCCGGATCTTGCGGTCCTTCTGGTAAAGCTTCGCGAATCCGGCAAGCTCGTAGGCCATCAGTTCCCGCACCAGTTTTTCAAAATGCTCTCCATTTTTCGCGAGCGGAAGCAGGTTTTCCCTCGTTGTAATATTGCCCACGCGGATGTTCTGCGTAGTGATCAGCTTATCCTTGTCAAAGAGCGAAATCTGTGTGCTGCTCCCACTGATATCCACGATCGCAGTCGCATTCTGGATGATCGTCTCAAACTCCGCCGAGGTCGAAGCGATCGCCTGATAATCCACAAAACGCTGCTCCGCGTTTGTGAATACATCGATCTCCAGACCGGTCTGTTTTTCAATATAGTCACAGAGAATCGTGTGGTTCCGCGATTCCCGAAACGCACTGGTCGCAAAAACGCGGTAAGCCGCAACCCTGTATCCGGCCATCGTGCGTTTGAAATCATTCAGTACATCGCAGAGCTCGTCGATGTGTTCCCGGCTGATACGCCCCTGCTCGTAGACGTCCAGACCAAGATTGATGCGAGTCGAGACGCACTCGATTTCCCGCATCGACCGCCGCTGGGTAAATTCAAAAATCTTCATTTCTGTCACGGCTGAGCCAATGCTCACAGCCGCGAAGGTTTTCAGTGCCATAAGGCGTACCTCCATTACAAAACAAGTTTGCTTTGCTGCGTTTTCTGCCATGCAGGCCACAGGCCGTTTGCTAAGCAAACTATCCGCTGCTTTACTGCTTTACTGCATGGCAGAGATGTAGTCGACAAACTGTTGCGCTGTTCTGCCCGAAAGCCCGCCGTGGCTCAGCTCCCACTTGTTGGCTTCCAGCAGCAGCTCTTCTTCGGGCATAGTGATCCCATAGCGGGCCGCCAGGGTGCGCACGATATGCTGGAACTGCTTTTTGTCCGGCGAACCAAAATAGATAGTGACCCCGAACCGGGAGGAGAGCGAGAGCTTTTCCTGCACCGTATCAGAAACATGCAGGTCGCCCCCGTGCGTCGCGTGAATCTCGGCCGGTTTTCCGATATCACCCTCCATGTTGTCGCCAAACTGTTCCCGAATCAGATGGCGGCGGTTGGATGTCGCGTAGATCAGTACGTTTTCCGGCTTTCGCTCCAGTCCGCCCTCGATCACCGCTTTCAGGTATTTGTACTCAATCTCAAACTCCTCAAAGGACAGATCATCCATGTAAATGATAAACCGGTAATTGCGGTTCTTGATCTGGGCGATCACCTCGTTGAGATCCTGAAACTGGTGTTTGTAAATCTCAATCATGCGCAGTCCGCGGTCATAGTACTGATTCAAAATACCTTTGATGCTGGAGGATTTTCCTGTTCCGGCGTCGCCAAAGAGCAGGCAATTATTCGCGGTTTTTCCCTGGATAAATGCTTCGGTATTATCAATGAGTTTCTTTTTTTGAATCTCATATCCCACCAGGTCATCCAGCTTCACGTGCGCAATGTTCGTGATCGGCAGGATCTGGACCCCATTCTCATCATGTGCAATTCGGAACGCTTTATGCAAGCCAAACCTTCCTACGCCAAATTCCTGGTAAAAATGCATCATGTGTGCCGCAAATTCCCCCAGTCCGGCTGTTTCTGCGTGTGAAACGTTTTCTTCATAGCCGTCACAGGCTGCCGCCCTGCTTTCGAAATGGGGCGTTTTCACATCGTCTCCTGCTGCGGAGTCCGCAGCCAGCTGTGCGCCGAGTTCGCAGATGCGGTCTCGGATGCGCCGATTGAAGACCTTGCCCTCGACACTTCCTCTTTTATAATGTAAGATTTCTTCAAAAAATCCCACCTGCAGCTTCTGCTCAAGTTCCGAAAAATCCAGGCGGTACAGCTGCATAAAAATCTGGAAATCATGCTTCGCAATCTGCAGCAGGCTTCCGTCCGTCTTTCCACTGATCTCACAGGAAGTACTGAATACATTCTCATTGTTTACCAGAAGCAGAGTCAGGTAATTGTGCCAGAGATTTCCCTCAAAGCCATAGGTGCCAGCCAGATCAATCAGCGCATGCATGCAGGAATAAAAACGGACTCGTATTTCGTCCCTGAACTCTTCCTGATCCATATGCGTGAATACCCAGTCCATATCTTCCAGAATCTGCCCGTTCTCAAAATTCCGGTACAGGATCAGTTCATCCGATACTTTCATTTGTTTTCTCCTCAAGCTATCATTTTCTTATCTTACGATTTCTTATCCTTTAAAGAAAAATACCTGCGTTTTCCAGGGACTCAATAGTTTCCCAGAATTTTCATATTCGTTGCTTCCTCGCGGATGCCCCGCAGCGCATTTTTGACTGCACTGTCCATAAGGTTTCCATCAAAGTCCACAAAAAAGCGGTACTCCCAGTTCTGCCCGGGGATCGGTCGGGACTCGATCTTCGTCATATTCAGATTATTATAGATAAAATGCGACAGAATATGGTACAGCGACCCGCTGTGGTGCGGCACCTCAAAGCAAATGCTGATCTTTTTCGCATCGCGCCGGAAGACACGCTGGTTCGTAACAACAATAAAGCGCGTCGAATTCGCCTGGTTATAATAAATCTTTTCTTCCAGAACCTCAAGGCCAAACGTCTCCGCCGCAAACAGGCTTCCCACAGCCGCCTGCGTCGGATCCCCCTCTTCCGCCACTTTCTTTGCCGCCCGCGCCGTATTGTCAAACGGAATCAGCTGCCATTCGGGATGGCGGTACAGATATTCCTCACACTGGGAAAGCGCCTGCTGATGAGAATACACCCGTCTGATATTTTCAAGCTTTGCGCCCGGAAGGCCGAGCAGCGCGTGCTCGCATTTCACAATCTGCTCCCCGACAATATAATTCTCAAAGTTCACCAGCAGGTCATAATTGTCCGCCACGATCCCGGCCGATGAGTTTTCTATCGGAAGCACCGCATAGTCCGCGGACCCCTCCGCAATCGCCTCCATCGCATCGCGAAACTTCCGCACATGGAAACAGTTCACATCGTTTCCAAAATACTCGCGCATCGCCGCGTGGCTGTACGCACCTTCGACCCCCTGATAAACGACTCGAATATTCTCCCGGTCAATGTCCTCTACCTCGATAAACGGCAGGCGGCCGGCCACACCGTTCTCCTCCAGCAGCTGATACTGCAGCTTGCGGCTCATCGCCATAATCTGGGAAAAAAGCTCCTGTACCCCATGGCGGTTAAAGTCATTGTGCGCCATCGCGCCGAGTGTCTCCAGCTTACTCTGCTCACGTTCCTTATCAAAAACCTTACGGCCATTTTCGATTTTGAAGCGCGCGACCTCCTCACTGATCTTCATTCTTCGCTCAAACAGTTCCGTTATCTGTGCGTCCACGAGGTCAATCTCATCTCTTAATTCCAGCAAGTCCCTCATAAATTGCAATCCTCTCCAGGTATTTTTCCTTGTTCCATTTTTGGATTTCAGAGCTGCATCCAGTCAAATCAACCAGCCTTGACTGCAGCTCTGAAGTATTCTTTTATTTTTCAAAAATTTTCGCTGTCTTCTTCAGCCAGTCGGTCACCTTCAGATGCTGCGGACATACACCCTCACACTGTCCGCATTCGATGCAATCGGAAGCCTTGCCGTGCTCTTTGGAGAGCTCTCCGTAACGTGCCGCATGCGCAGGATTGTCCCGATCCTCCAGTTCCGCGTTATAAAGCGCAAAGTAATCTGGAATCGCGATATCCATCGGGCAGCCTTCCACGCAGTAACGGCAGGCCGTGCAGGGAATCTTCGCCGCCTCGTGAATGATATCGACCACCTGCCCCAGAAGCAGATTCTTTTCCTCTTCCGTGAGTGGCTCCATATCCTGCATATAACCGCTGTTGTCCAGCATCTGCTCCATCGAAGACATCCCGCTTAAAACAATCATCACATTCTCAAGGCTCGCCGCAAAACGGATCGCCCAGGACGCGTTCGACCAGTCCGGATGAACCGCGCGAAGCAGCTTTTCTGCCTTTTCCGGCAGCTTTGCCAGCGTACCGCCCTTGACCGGCTCCATGACGACAACCTTCTTGCCATGCTTTACCACTGTCTCATAGCATTTGCGGGACTGCACCCTTGCATCCTCCCAGTCGAGGTAATTCAGCTGCAGCTGCACAAACTCTACTTCCGGATGATCCGTCAGAATCCGGTCAAGCACTTCTGCCTTGTCATGGAAGGAAAACCCGATGTGGCGAACCTTCCCTGCCGCCTTTTTCGCGGAAATAAATTCAAATCCGCCCAGACGCTCTACCAGATCATAGCGGTCGCCGCTCACCGCGTGCAGAAGGTAGTAGTCAAAAAAGTCCTGTCCCGTCTTTTCCAGCTGTTCATTAAAAATACGCTCCATATCCTCCTTCTTTTCCAGCTGAAAAAGCGGAAGCTTCGTCGCCAGCGTATAGCTGTCACGAGCATAACGCTTCGTGATCACATCCTTCACTGCGCGCTCGCTCTCATGATCGTGATACATGTATGCGGTATCAAAATACGTAAAGCCGCGCTCGAGAAAGGTATCCGCCATCCGACAGACCTGCTCTTTGTCGATACTTTTCGAATCATCCGCGTTTAAAAGCGGAAGCCGCATCAAACCAAAACCTAATTTTCCCATTTTCATATCCTCCTTAATCATTATACAACTGCTTCGATGAGCAGCCGATTACCAGAACCATTCTTTCCTGATTTCCTGTTTGCAGAAGAATTTTTACAGTAAGAACTCGGCCATCACCTGGTTGCTCAAATCCAGGCCTCGCGCTGTCAGGGAAATGCGCCCACACTGTCTCTTTAGCAGGCCAGGAGAAATCATCCGCTCAATCACATCAGCATATACCTGATCGACCGGCAGATGAAAACGGTCAGAAAATTCCTCTTCGGAGATACCGGAAAGCATCCGCAGTCCGAGAAACATAAACTCAGACATTTCGTCCTCCGCAGAAAGAATCTCATAATCGCCATCGTGCTCTTCCCCGCTGCTTTCCTTCGCGGCGCACGGATGAAGCATCGTAGAATCAGAAGCACTCTGGATGTTGCCATGCACAGCAGTTCGCCATCTCTCCCTTATCAGTTCCTCATACGCGGCAGCTTCTGTCGGGTTTTGACAGCGCACACTCCCCAGAGATCGCTGAGCCAGATCACCGCTCTGTTTCCTGCGGTATCGAATCAAAGATGAGGCTCCCAGACCAAATCCCATGTATTCCGTTCCCCGCCAGTAGCCGATATTGTGACGGCATGCAAACCCCGGACGGGCATAGTTCGAGATTTCGTAGTGCTCATATCCCGCCTCACCCAGCAACTGCTCCGTGAGGACATACATCCTGCGCTCCTCCTCCTCGGAAGGCAGATACAATGGCTGTTCTCCATTCTCACGAAGTATATCATCTTCATGATATTTCTGATAAAACGGAGTTCCTTCCTCAATGATTAAACTATACGCCGAAATGTGTTCCGGCGCAAGCATTAAAATTTGCCGCAGCGTATTCTCCCACGATTCTGCCGTTTGCCCAGGCAGAGCCGACATCAGGTCTATATTAATATTTTTATACCCAGCCGCCCTGGCCGCCTCATAGGAGTCAAGGAACGTCTCCCAGGTATGGATCCGGCCAAGGATGGCAAGCTCTGTATTATCCGCAGACTGAAGGCCAAAACTGATGCGATTGATGCCGCAGGCCAGATAAGCCTCCAGTCTCTCTTTCTGTGATGCCGCATCAGCCAGACGAAGAGTCCCCGGATTACACTCAATCGTTATTTCACATATCTCTGAAAAGCAAAACATCTCACGCAGTGCTTCCATGATCCTGGCTATCTCTGATGCCGGAAGAATCGATGGCGTACCGCCTCCAAAAAACACACTGGTAACTATGTATTCCTCCCGCTTCACACATTCCATTCTTTCAGACAACGCGGATGCACTGATCGGCATTCCGATCTGGATTTCTTTTATCAATACCTGAACATACCGCTCGCGCTGTTCTCGCCCTGCAGGAGCAGAAAGGAAATCACAGTAAGCGCATTTTCTTACACAAAAAGGAATGTGAATATAGATTTCCAGTTTTCGCATAGCATATTTACCTTCTTAAAATTCTCTGTTTTTAAACTACTCTGTCTTTCCACGTTATCTGCGTGTGTAAAAATCCGCAGGGTATTTTTATCCCTGCGGACTTTTCAGAAATTTATTTTAAGAAGAAGTGGTTTTGCATTCACAAGCATATGCAGAACTCTCAATATATACACAGTATGTTCTGTAAAATTTATATAGAAATATATTTTATAATTTTTATAGTAGCACTTACGAATTCCCAGTGCCGCCAATTCATCATCTTCATCCAGCTCATGCTTGTCTGGCATAAATTCCAGTTTGGCAATTTTATTCCTGAAACCTGCAGATAATTTCAGAGCTGTCTCAGGAGACCTCTTCTCAAAAGCAATATAATCTGTATTATCCTGAATATCATTCTCAGCCAGGGGAAGCGTGATCACGCTATACATTTGCACTTTTATACCTGCTTTCCAATTCAGAAAAAAAGTCTTTATAATCCCTGCCTTTTCCATCAAGCATATCCTGATAGCTGTTCATTACCATTTTGCGAACTTCTTTTTGGTTCGCTTCCATTGCAGCTGTATAAATCACCTGTTCCTTATTTGATGTAATTCCCATAGAAAGATCCTCCTTCGGGTCAGTTCTTCTTTCAGAAACATATGTATCATAACACATTTGAGTATAAAACGCCACCCCGATTTTTCACTTCAGCGATTTTTCAAATGCCTATTTGTTTTTAGCATCGCTGTTTTGGCGATCCCCATCTTCTCCGGCAAGCCCAAATTTTCTCCGAAACACCAGAAACAGCACAATACAGATCACTGCGGAAAGCGCAGACCCGGCCGGCGCCGCCATGCCCATCGGGAACAGCGTATCCGGGAACAGTTTTGTCGCCAGATACGCGCCTGGAATCCGCACCAGCAGGACGGAAGTCAGGTTGTGCACGAAAGAAAAGCCTGACAGACCATATGCGCAAAAGAATCCGCTGAAGCAAAAGTGAATGCTCGCCATGATACAGTCAAAGGAGTAAGAACGCAGGTACTGTCCGCCCAGCTCGCGCACGACGGCTTCACTGGAGAACAGACCGACAAACTGTTCCGGCACAAACTGACAGAGCACAAAGCAGACAAATCCAAACGAAACGGATACAAGGATCGCATATTAAAGCGTTGTTCTCGCCCGTTCATGCTGATTTGCTCCCCGGTTCTGCGCCGCAATCGCGGAGACAGAGGAAAGCATCGCGGAGGGAACAAGAAACAGGAAACTGATGATTTTTTCCACAATACCGACGCTGGCCGCCACGTCCACCCCACGCTGATTCGCAATCATTGTAATCACAAGGAATGAAATCTGAATAAACCCGTCCTGGCAGGCCACCGGCACACCGACTTTGAGAATGTCTGAAAATACGGAGCGTTCCGGTCGAAAATCCGCTTTGGTAAGCTTAAGACCTGACATTTCCACATAGCGTTTTCTCGTCAGAAACACGAGCGCAAATACGACACTGGCTGCCTGCGACACCACCGTGCCATACGCAGCGCCCGCCGCCCCCATTCCAAAGCCGCCGATCAGCAGAAAGTCCAACGCTACATTCAGTACACACGCGACTCCGACAAAGTACATCGGACTTTTGGAATCACCCATGCCACGGTAAATGCAGCTGATCACATTGTACGCTGTGATAAACGGAATCCCTGCAAAACAGATCGTCAGGTAATCCTTTGTCTGCGAGATCGCCTCAACAGGAACCGACATCACGGTGATGATTCCATTTCTTGCAAACATCAGCACAACCATAAGAGTCACGGAACCGATGGCGAACAAGGTTACCGTATTCCCAATAATGCGGGATGCGCGAAAATTATGTTTACTCCCGATCGCCACACCCAGGCCGACCGTAGAGCCCATCGCGAGGCCGACAATCACAACCGTCAGCATATGCATCACCTGACTGCCGATCGACACTGCTGAAGTCGCGGCGGCGCCGTTATATTGCCCGATCACATACAAATCCACCATCCCGTAAAAAGTCTGCAAAAAAGAAGAAAGCAGGTACGGCAGGGAAAACCGCAGCAATACTTTCAGCACACTTCCTTTTGTTAAATCCTTTTCCATCCTGATCTCCTGTTTTTTTGATCGCTTTCTTTAATCTGAGCGGTACTTTTTCTTTCCGTTCATTTAGTCATCTTTTGGCCCGGTCTCATACTCATCCAGAAAATGATGCCGCACTCCATCCTTCTTCCAGCCAATGATTGTATTCAGGTTCACATTTTCCGCACTGCGAAAAATATTACTCTCAATCACCGGATCCCGCTCGGCCAGAAATGCGATTAGCTGCTTGATTTCCGCACGTTTCGAGCCTTTCTCTGTGCCGCCGCAAGTTGCGCAGTTCTCGGTAAACCGACATGCGCACTGAATGAAATGCAGGTCGTTATACTCCGCCCAGTGAATGATATCCTTCTCCCGGATCAGATACATTGGGCGAATCAGCTCCATTCCTTCGAAATTATTACTGTGCAGCTTTGGCATCATCGTCTGCATCTGCCCACCATACAGCATTCCCATCAGAATTGTCTCAATCACATCGTCATAATGATGGCCAAGTGCGATTTTGTTACAGCCGAGCTCTTTTGCCTTACTGTACAGATAGCCACGGCGCATTCTCGCGCAGAGATAACACGGAGAACTCTCTTCCGACGCTACGATGTTAAAAATTTCCGACTGGAACACCGTAATCGGGACATTCAGAAGCTTCGCATTGTCGAGAATCCGCTGATAATTCGCGTCATTATACCCCGGGTTCATCACCAGGAAAACAAGCTCGAAATTTCGTCTTCCATGGCGGTACAGTTCCTGAAAAAGCTTCGCCATCAACATAGAATCCTTGCCGCCGGAAATGCAGACCGCAATCCGGTCCCCATCCTGAATCAGCTCATATTCCTGCACCGCCTTCGTAAACCGGCACCAGAGTTCCCGCCGAAACTTTTTAATAATACTGCGCTCTGCTGCGGCAGCCAAACGCGAAGCGTTTTCTGCATGGCTGGCGCAAGCTGCCGCCGAGCTTTCGCGAGGGGGCGTTTCCACCGCGTCAACGCAAGCTGCCCTCGCCGGGTTTTGCCCCAATCTTTGATTGTGGGGCGTGGGCATCCTCGCCTTTCAGGCGGGATATCCGCCGAGTTTTCGCGAGGGGGCGTTTCCATCGCCGCGCAAGCTGGCATATTCTGTAACTGATACCTCAGGTATTCCCGATATCCACCCGCAATGCTGTACGCGTCGTACCCTTCTTCTCCCAGTTCATACGCCAGTTCATCACTTTCATCGCCTGTATAACACAAAAAACAGAGCGGGCGATCCTTTGGCAGAATCTCCCTGCTCTCTCTGATCCCGGACGCATCTATATGGATCGCACCAGGAAACGTTCCTTTGTTATAGTCCTTCTGCGAGCGCATATCTATCACAATGCCAGTGATATTCCCCCGCAGAAGGTCTTTTATTGTGACTCGTTTCATATTACAATTCTATCCATTTCTGTATTCCATCTGTCTTGCCAAAACACAAATCCATATAAGACCAGAATTCTGATACGCTCTTTCTTTCAGATTATACTGCCCCGTATTAATATGCCTTGCCCGCCAGAATCTCCTTATAGTCCTGCAGATTTTTTGCCAGCAGCGTCGGCGTATCAAGATGATATGGGCATTTACTCTTACATTTGTTGCAGTGCAGGCATTCCTCAATCTTCATCATCTTCGCCTGCATCTCGGGCGTCAGCTGCGCTTCTGAAGGCGCACGGCGAATCATCAGAGACATACGCGCGCAGTTGTTGATCTCAATGCCCGCCGGACACGGCATGCAATAGCCACAGCCGCGGCAGAATTCTCCCATCAGCTCCTGCCGGTCTTTCGCAATCAGCGCACGGATCTCGTCCGTCATCACCGGGGGACAGACAATATAAGAAAGGAACTCTTCCAGCTCACGCATCCGCTGTACACCCCAGATCGGAAGGACATTGTCAAACTGTGCCTCAAAGGCATAAGCCGCAGCAGAATTCGTAATCAGGCCGCCGGAGAGCGCTTTCATCGCGATAAATCCCATGTCTGCCTCCTGGCAGGCCGCTACCAGCTTTTCATCCTCCTCCGTTGCCAGATAGCAGAACGGGAACTGAAGTGTCTCATACAGACCGGATGCAATCGCCTCATTCGCCACCTTCAGGCGGTGGTTCGTGATCCCGATATGCAGAATCTTCCCCTGCCGCTTCGCTTCCAGCATACACTCATATACACCACTCTCATCCCCAGGCTTTGGGCAGAAAGAAGGATTGTGAAACTGGTAAATATCCAGATGATCCGTCTTCAGATTCGTAAGCGTCGTCTCCAGATCCTTCCAGAAATCCTCCGGCCGCACCGCCGCTGTCTTTGAGGAAATAAATACATGCTCCCGCACATCCGAGAGCGCCAGCCCCAGCTTATGCTCACTGTCCGTATAAAACCGCGCTGCATCAAAAAACGTAATCCCCTCGTCATACGCTCTGCGGATGATTTTCACCGCGTCCGCATCACTCACCCGCTGAATCGGCAACGCACCAAATCCATTTTTATTCGTAACAATCTCCGTTTTTCCGAGTCTTACCGTATCCATCTTCGATATATCCTCCGTTCTTTTCCAGTGCCGGGCAATCCAGGGAGGCGTTTCCCCGCCCTTTTCTTTCGCAACTATCTTTTCCCGCATGATCCATGCAAAAATTTCATTCCGATTTTAACACGCATATGCCCCTGCATCAAGCGCAAATTTCGCTTCCATTCTCATCTGCATTCCATACGTTACTGGTCAAACCACGACCAAATGTTTGTTATCTTAGCCACTACTGGTGTGCCCTATAACGGCATCCCCTTATTCTGGATCTATCTCATACAAAATCCTGATTTCCTCATAAATCTGCGCAAAATCGACCCTGCATTCCCCATCGTAAATACCCACCGGAACAATGGCGTCAAATCCATAAAGAGCCGCGGTATCCCCTTTTTTAAACGCATATACCAGTACCGTCTTCCACTTCGGATCTACGATCCAGTACTCCCGGACTCCGGCTCTTTTATACTTACTCAGCTTCAGACTGCGGTCTTTCCTTGATGTTGCCGGGGAGAGTACCTCCACCACGAGATCCGGAGCTCCGTATACGCGTCCCTTACGCACCTTCGACAGGTCGCAGAGAATCAATACGTCCGGCTGCACCATCGTCCGGTCATCACAGTCCAGCTGTACGTCAACCGGAGACGTAAATGCTCTGCATGTACCATGCTTCTCACGTATATAATGATTGAACAGTGCCTGCAAGCTGTCCCCGATTGCCTGATGAATCAGAGTCGGAGATGCCATGTCATAGATCACACCATCGATCAGCTCCACCCGCCGTTCTTCCGGAAGCGCAAAATAATCCTCCAGGGTATAGTCTCCCTGCTGTTTCCGGTGTGCATACTCCGCCAGGGCTTCGGAAACCAGATAAGTTTCAGCAGGCGAAACCGTTCCGGAAAAAGAGCTTCCTGACATATGAGCCGCTTCCAGCTTCAACAGATGCTCCTTCGCATCCATTCCACAGCCAAAACCGGTCAGACTGCCATTTTTCCCTATCACACGATGGCAGGGGATCAAAATCAGTATCCGGTTTTTATTATTTGCACCGCCGCCCGCACGACAGGCCTGCGGCTGGCCGATTCTTACGGCGATATCCGCATAGCTTCTCGTCTCTCCGTAAGGAATCTCGCGCAGTGCATTCCACACTTTTTTCTGAAACGAGGTTCCCTGTGGATGCAGCGGAAGATCAAACTCCGTTCTTCTGCCCAAAAAGTAATCCTCCAATTCATCACAAGTACGCTTCAGCAGTTCAGAAGCCCTGCTATCTTCTGCCGTTCTATTATCCTGTGACAGATACGAGACAGGATACAAAGCCGTCAATGCCTCGCCGTCATCCTCCAGGCAAAGCCCGCCAATCGGCGAATCATAATACATCCTGTGCAGAGCCATTCTTTTTTCTTCTTTCATTCTTATCCCCCAGCATTTTTTTCTCTCTGATCTGATGGTGAACTTCCCATTGTCTAAAGCCAACGGGATTGTGGTCGACCTATTTCAAAAGCTCCCGATCATCAGAAACAGCCCGTGCTCTCCCCAATTGCTACATGAAGCTTCTGTTTCAGATTTCCGGAATTTTTTGTTATCTTAAGTTTATAAATGCATATTACAGCATAGCCAATCGATTGTCAAGACGTTTCTTAACCATTATGGATTTATTTTAAACTATATTTTAAATTCATATTGCTTTATCGTTATATGTGACAATTCACCTGCAGCTTTTTATTCATTCTGGCAATCCTTGCCACGATTTTCCGTTCCCTTCTCAGGGAATGCTTCCTTAACTCTTTTGTTACATCCGTATCCTTTTTAAATAAAAAGCCCTGAGTCGTTAAACCCAGGGCTTTTATCTGAAATCTTCTTATCTGCATAGCTGACCATCGAAATCATCATGATCGTTCTGATTTTACCATAGCTGCCAAAACGGTTCTTATAACAGACTTCCCGCCACATTGGCCGTACCCGCTGTAACAGTGGCCGACAGGACGACTTCACTGATATCCGTACTGTCATACACCGTCGCCGGAGAGGAAACCGTCATGCCCGACACAGCAGGCGTCGCCTGCGAGATCGTAAACGTAAGTGAAACGGTACCGATGTAGCTTTTTTCTCCCGTGACCTTTTGCCATCTCCTACTTCCTGTTATTTCAAATCTGCTTGCTATATAACTTTAGCTTCCAAACTTCTACAGTTCGCTGCATAGAAAAAGACAGATCGCATCTACGACCCATCTTTTTTAGTTCAACATATTCACTTGGTTTTTTGGTAAACGCTGGCCACTATTTCAATAGCTCACTTGATTATTTGTAATCAAAAACATCTGATGACGCAACGACCGCAATCCCATCTTCTATCGCTTTCTCATATGACATTTCTTCATACAGAAGCTTCTGAGTCACATTTACGTAATCAGCTTTATAGTACCTACTGTTGATAATTTCTCCCAACATTGATGGGATATCATATTCTGGCTGCGCAGACGGATTATTTTTGGATTGCATCCGATCCTCTCTGACTGTTCTTACCAATTCTGTTAGTTCAGAATTAAAATCAATTTCAGGCAAAAGCTTCGCTATGTCATACAAGTGCCTGGATACCCTGTCATGCAAGCCCTGCAGCCGATAATCACAAATTGCAAATACCTTATCTATGAATGTGCGTTCCAGGGACTGTACTTCCATAACAGTTGTAGCTGCCTCAAACGGAATCGGTATAGATATCCCTCTTTGATCACAGAATTGCCCTACAAAACTGTGTATTTTACGCCTGCTTACCGGATAAACCGACAGGTAAAAATTATTTTCTACAATGATTTCCATTGGAGAACCTTTAAACAGAGAATCACAGGCGAAGACATATTTATTGTAGGAATACCTCGAAAAATATCGTCAGGATTTAATAGCACTAATCCAACACACTCAGCAATTGTCTGTATGGCTCTGCTGGCACGCTTTCTTTCTGACTCCGTAAGCTTGTGGCTCATAAACAAGTCGATATCCTCTGAAAACCGCTCAATGAGACCGTATACTTTTGACAGCGATGTTCCACCTTTAAAGACAAAAGGAAGGTCTTCTTTCGAAAGCTGAAATAAAAATGCGGATTAAACCGTATCTTTTTCTACCATCTCCACAGAGCGCCCCGTTTCGCCTGCTACAGTTTCAATTATTTCTTTCCATTCACTACGGTTACCATTATACCAGCTCACCCATCAGCCCTCCTTCATAGATATTACGGTAAACCCTGTCAGGATACAGCGAAATATATTCTTTCACACTCTCAAATGCCAAAGGCAAGGAATCCGTAAAGGATTTAAGCTTCACCTTCAATTCTTTTCCGGATATTTCGCTGTATCTATCAATTACGCTCATCAGGTCCAAAAATTGCAGCGCCGCCTTATTATCCTCAGTCACAGTTGCCACTGGCCTATATACAATAACTGTCCTTCCGCAGATTTCCAGCTTCCTTTGTCTGGTAGTTGCCTCATTAGAGCAGACTTCATAACAGGCTGGATTCTGCGACGTAAAGCCATAAGCATTAGCCAGCTGAAGCCCTGTAATATATCCATTCACCCTGCCGTTTGATAAAAGATACTTTTTTTCTATATACCGGTCAAAGGATACCTTTCCCTTTGTCCCAAGAATTGTTGTATAAGGTAAGTAGTACACGCCGTTATACAAACGTTCGAGAGCTCCTTCATCAGCCAGCTTTTTAACCTCCTGGCGTAAATAGTCCTTCGATTTGCGGGGAAGCTCCTCGAGAAAAATAGGTTCTCCGAATTCAAAGTTCTCCACAATATAATCATAAAGCATTTCGCATACCTCACATTTTTGAAATTTCTTATTTCACTTTTATTATACTGAGTGCCGCAGCTTTGTCAACAAATTTTTCCTTAAGAATTTCGAGCATATGGAAAAGGTCTTGAATCATATTCTTTCTTGCAAAAATGTTCACGTTTTCTATGATCTCATCTATCTCTCTGTCTGTGAAATTGTCATTCTTCGGGAAGATCAGTACCTCATGCACAGAAGATGGTATCAAATAGAATCCATCCGGGCACATAGCAGATATCTGATCCAGCACTCCCGGATAGAACAAGACACCAGCCCCTCGTAAATTTTCTTTGTTTGACAATATAAAAAGCCCACCATTGCCAATTCCCATATCAGCCGTAAAACTGGGCGACATATCCTCTGTAGAGATTCCGAGCATTTTCTGCATCACACTTTCTAGATCACTTACCTGTGCAGGATAACGTTCCATCGAATTCTTTACAGCCTGGACAAGAAGTTCCTCAGTTGTTACCCCATAACGTGCTTTCATCTCATTTGTAATCGGAATCGGAATAATACCTTTTTCTCCCCGGTCTATCTCAATCTTATAAACAGCCGCAAGATACCTTCCAGCATGATCAGCATCCCAATGCCGCTCTGTTCCTCTCCCAGATCCGCAATTCCATAAACCGTCAGGCGGTTCCTCACATTCACATTCGTCGGCTTTGAGAACATATCCAGTGCGCCGTTGACGAAGATTTCCAGATCAAGTCTCAGTTCATGCGCCACCAGTTCGTCCTGTTCCCCAAGTTCGTTATAGAAATCGAGTAAAGTCGGTGCTGCGGTTTGTCTTCCGCTTTTTCAAAATCGGTTCATAAACCCGTTTTACACATCGCCCGATCAGAGAACGTTCCTGCCCGGTAATCTGTCATATAGTTCTCCATCCAGTCACCCATCCGTGATTCTGCACGTTCAAAAACCATAGGGCGGTAACGATATAATGGTGTCTGCGTTACCTCCCGCCGTCTTTTCAGATACTCGAGCGGCGGCATTCCGTCAATTTTCAGGAATATGGCAGCCGCAAAAGGCAATGCAACCGGGAACACCAGGTACAGCGAAACCGTCTGCGGCGATCCCAACACACTGTTGCAAAGAAAATAGCAGTCTATACCGACCGCCAGCGTCAGCACACACATCGTCGTCTGCCTCAATGTCATACCTTTGAAAAAATCGTCCTTGTAATCGTCTATATCCTTGTTTACTGGTATCTGCATATTTTTCTTCTCCCTTCGCTGCAGGGCAAAAAAGCAGGGATAACGATTTTCACCGCTTCCTCTGCCTGATTTTTTCTCAAATCAAAAATTTCTATTGAATTATCCGCTGCCAAATGATATATTATCGGTAAGGAAAGTACCCACTCCAAAAGTAGATGCTCCCGACAAAGGCTTAGATACCTCTCAAAGAGAGGCGCCCATCTCGTTTGCTGACGGGATGGGCATTATTTGTTAGGGTATGGCCCTGTTCTCCATTGCGTAGTTTTTCGTTGATCCGAAAAACGGAGCTTTGGAGAACAAATAAACCACCTGCTATGCGGGTGGTTGGGATAGCTTTAGCGTTGTGTAAAAAACCTCCAGTGATTGAAAAAAGACTGCTATCCGAAGATAACAGTCCTTTACGTTTGTACCAGAGGAGAAAGCCAAGATACAGTACGGTTAATTTTTGATGTTGCTGATTAATTTTCTCGTTTTTTCTCATTTCTCACGTCCGGCTTATTTTCTCAATCCGGAAACCGCTTGAAACAAGGCTTTTTTACTGGCTTACTGCTCAATGTGCCGCATTGTGGGGAGTGTAAGAAAATGGAATTTTGCAACTGCCCATAACCCGACAAAGCCTTATTTTTCAAGGATTTCCGCAACTCAGGAACTCGCCTGACTCTCTGAAAATCTACATGTTTTCTGCTCTGTATTGGGCAAATTCTGGGCACTATTTGGGCAAGTCCCAAATGGGCAAAGTGAGTAGAAATCTGCGTTGGAATTAAAATCCAAACATCCGTCTGATTTCAGCATCAGATGGTTCAGGCTCCTCATTCATATACTTTTCTGCAGTATAATCGCCCTCGCCGCCATGATCATACTGTTCAAGAAATCTGATTGTTCCAGTAACACCCAGCTTTTCTTGTAATGCACTTAAACCGTTCTTCTGAATCTCCGCATTTGTTTTTATATTTAATCTTGTTGCTACCATTAATATAACACCTCCAATAACCACTGATTTGGATTCATGACCCTGGTAAATGTCTCAATCCTGTTACAATTATTCATAAATTTTCTATCTGTTGTCAACAATACATCTGCTTTCGCCGCTTCAGCACATGCCAGATGGATGCTGTCCTTATATTTGATATTTGATATGTGCCTTACCTGTTCTGCCCTGTCCAGAATGTCTTCATTTATCTGTATCTCTTCCGAACACAGGCTATAAACCATTTGCAGCATAGAACGTCTGTATGCATCTTTTGTTTCATTTATTTCTCTGACAAGCATCTGACTGCCCAACAACAGAATTTCTGAATGCTCTACCAACTCTAAAATCAGCATAATCGAATTTCTTTCATAATATATCTGGAAATAACTTCGATCATCCAAAAGCCTGTTAAAGCAGCAATTATCCATATAGACTCTCAAATCGTCTCGGCCTCCTTGTTTTTACAGTATAACGTACTCAAAAGAGTGCGTCAATAATCTTTGAGAAACACTGAAATGTGGCAATAAACAAAATACTCAGACTGAACAATCCCAGTATTCTTCAACTTCCGCTTTCGCTCTTTCTTCTGATAAATCAAACTGAGCCTTAACCTTCACTACAATTTCATCAAATGATAAGCCTATATCCTTCAAAACTGCCACGACATTCATAATTGCAGCATCTCGCGCAACATTAAAATCGTGAACTCGCATGATTTCTTCTCTGTCATATAACGGCATCATAACATCCACTACCTCTCTTTCTCTGGATTCCAGATATTTCTTTAACACGTCAAAATCTTTACAAATCTGAATCGCCTGCTGGACTGGGATGTATATTTTATTATACGCCAGAATCACTATACATGGCAAGCTGATTTTTAAAAGAAGAGGGCTATTCACCCTCTTCTTTCTTCGGCTTACGCTGTGCTTTCAACTTACCCTCCAGATTATCAAATTCACTCTGTTTCAGTTCCTTCGTGACATCTGTGTAAATATCCATCGTCGTTGAAAAATCCGCATGACCGAGTACATCCTGAACGACCTTCATGTTGACGCCAGCTTCTACCAGACGAGTTGTAAATGTATGGCGCAGGGAATGACAGGAGAATTTCGGCAGCAATACCGGATTTTTCAGTCCTTTGCTAAGCTGAGCATCATTACACTCACGGATTATTCGTCTGAGTGCTTTATTGAGCGTGCCCTGATGCTGCACATTTCCAAATCTATTGATGAAAATAAAATCCGTATATCCGTCAATCACAGACCGACATTTTATCTGGTTAAATTCCTGATACGCCTTTTCCATAAGAAAAGCTTCTTTTACTTCCGGTATCATGGGAATGGTACGTGTTCCGGCTCTGGTCTTTGTCTGATGCACGTTAAAATAGCAGCCATTCTCGGCGTGATTGTAATAAACCATATGCCGACATTTTATAAATGCCGATACTTTTTTACCAAGAAGATTGAATTGCCAGATGATAGAAACTCTTTGATTTATTTATCGGCATTTCTTACTATAGTGGTTGAACAAAATCTATAGTAGGAGGACAATACTATGCCGATAACAAACCAGGATTTACACGCATTGACCACCATTCTTGTAGACAAAGTACGTAGCTATGGGATACTTGAGGTATCTATTGGCCAGTACAAAACTGTCTGCAGCCACAACTGCTCATTTGCCACCACCAGAAATGTTAATAGCTATTCACCTGAACTTATGGATGAATATCTTGCACATCTGGAAATTAAGATCCAGGAAGGAACGGTCAGTTTTGGCTATGGCAGATTCCAAAAGCGGGTTATTCATATGCTGGGTTCACTGGCCGAAACCGGTGAGGTCGACTTCACTGCTGCACACCAGACAATAAGAAAATACCCTGTCCCTGAGGATGTCAGTTCTTTGATTGATGCTATCCTGGCGGAAAACCGGATTCCCGGCACTGTCCGCACAGATCTGCTTGCCCCGATGCGGCATTTGTTTTGGTATGCCGGGCAGCAGGGGTATGAATGGTCAACCCTTGATGATAAGGTTGTGATGAAATACCTTATTACAGAAGTTTCGGTGTCAAACAGCGGGAGTACGGGGCGGGCACTCAGGTGTGTTAAGTACATCACTGAATATATGAAAGCCAATAAAATCGGGCATCTGCTGCACGATTACACAAAACTGAAGCTTAAAAATGCACATGTTCGGATTATCCCTGCATTTTCTGAAGAGGAAATCAGTGACATTTCTTCTGCGATAGACACAGCAACTCCGCTGGGAATGCGGGATTATGCTATCATCCTCCTTGCATATGGAACCGGTCTGCGTGGCGTTGACATCGTTGGACTGAAACTCTCAGATGTTGACTGGCGGGGACAGAAAGCAAAAGTCTTCCAGTTCAAAACGCATAGCCCGTTAATCGTAGAACTTAATGGTGAAATCCTGAATTCCCTGGCTGATTATGTACTCGCGGCACGTCCTGAATGTGAAGCCCCAGAGGTTTTTATTACAACGAAAGCGCCGTATCGGAAGCTTTCATCCGGGTTCGCCGGAATGATTGATAAATACTGTGAGAAAGCCCATGTAGAAAAAATCCCGCTCAGGGCATTCCACAGCCTCCGCCGTGCATTTGAGACTGTCCTGGTTTCGAATGGTGTGCCGATTGAAACGGCATCCCGTATGATGGGGCACAAAACAGTCACCGAGGACAAGCCCTATATTACCTACGATAAAGAACACACATCCTTCATTGCAATGGGGTTCGCCGATGTCCCCATAAGGCACGGGATCTATGCTGGCGCTGGCATGCAGCACCAGACTGATGGGGGAGGTGAAGTATTATGACTTTCGAGTCCAGGCTGAATGATGGCTTCGAGCAGATGATGGCCTACCGTGCCTCCATCGGTTATGCAACTGCCACATATAGAAGTTCTGTCCCTCCGTTTATTAATTTCTGCGTCCTGAATTACCCAGGGGCTAAGTCTATCACACAGGATATGGTAAACCAGTGGCTGTCGCATTACCCTTATTCGGATAATGGAAGGGCAGTCTTCCTGTCACTGCTGAGGGAATATACGAAATTCCTCTGTTTTCTCGGCCATGACGATTATATCCCGGATGACGATTATACGGTTATCAGGACAGCATATAACCCTTTCCTGTTTACGGACAGCGAACTTTTTTCTCTTTTTGATGCCCTCGACCGTTACAGGGGTGACACCAGTGGAAAGAGACTTTTACCTGAAATGGTGCTGCCAGTCTATTCCAGAATGCTGTACTGTTGTGGTATGAGGCCGCAGGAACCTCCCGCACTGTTAAAAAAAGATATTGACCTGTCTGTTATGACAAGCTTGTCATATTTACCCTATCCGCCCCAACGTTTACGTACCAAACTTCCGACGGTATGGACGGAGGAACAGATTGAAGCCATCGTTCATGCGGTCGACACAACAACGCCTGTCGGCAAAAGGGATTATGCTATTGTACTCTTGGGTGCAAGGCTTGGTCTCCGGATTGGGGATATACTGAAGCTTACGCTCAATGACATCGACTGGAATAAAAAGCAGTTATCCATTATACAGAGTAAGACCAGGGAGCCGCTTACACTTCCGCTACCGGAGGATGTTGGCTGGGCGGTCATTGATTACCTGAAAAATGGTCGGCCGATTGTAAGCGATGAATAATCCGGCGTATATAAAGTTTCCGTCACCAAGTAGGAAGCC
>JAJBUL010000291.1 GCA_020860365.1 Clostridiales bacterium
CTTCCACACATTTTTTCAGTCTTTCAGAGTGGAATTTACTTTTTCACTTCAGCAAGGAAAACGAGCAGGTAACGACTTACGTTTTTTCTGCTCGTCCATGCACATCAATCCCTGCTTTTCCTGCCTCATTTCCTGATACGCCCATATACTTCACACATCCGTCGGATTTTCCCGACAAGCTCATCCGTAAACTGCCCCTTTCGAAGCCGCCACCTCCAGTTCGTTCCCGAAGTAGACGGATGGTTCATCCGCGCTTCCTCACCCAGACAGAGGTAATCCTGCATCGGAATGATGGCAGTATCAGCGACGCTCTCCAGCGTCTGGCGGATGAATGCCCATACGGTCTCCGAACGATCCTCGTCTTTTAGAGACAAATACTCTGCCGCCAGCGCACGATCCTCCTCTGTCAGCTCATCATACCAGGCTGCCAGCGTCTGGTTATCATGGGTTCCGGTGTACACGACGCAGTTTTTCGTGTAATTATAGGGCATATAATCGCCTGCCTCACGGGAATCAAATGCAAATTCCATCACCTTCATACCCGGATATCCGCTTTCTGCTACGAGACGTTCTACACTCTCCGTCAGATAGCCCAGATCCTCCGCAATGATCCACAACCCTTCCTCTGAAAATTTCTTTTCAAAATGTACTTTCACCGTATGAAAGAACTCCATGCCCGGCCCCGGCTGCCAGCTGCCGCTCGCCGCAGTTCTGGCTCCATATGGAACAGAATAATATTCGTCGAAGCCCCGGAAATGATCTACCCTCACCACGTCATATAAAGAAAAACAGTGTTCTAATCGGCCAATCCACCAGGCAAACCCGGTTTTTTTGTGATAATCCCAGTCATAAAGCGGATTGCCCCAAAGCTGTCCATCCGCAGAGAAAGCATCCGGCGGACAGCCTGCTACCTGCCGGGGGCGACGTTCCTCATTAAACTGAAACAACTCCGGATTTGCCCAGCTATCTGAACTGTCCGGGGAGACATAGATCGGAATATCTCCGATAATCCGGATTCCATGTTTATTCGCGTACGTTTTCACAGCCGACCATTGTTTCGCAAATTCATATTGCAAAAAACAGTAGAATAATATTTCATCCTTACACATTTCCCGGTAGCAGGCGATTACTCCCGGATGACGCATACGAATCTCTTCGTTCCACTCATCCCAGCTTTTCCCGCCAAAGCGGTTTTTTACCGCCATAAACAGACTGTAGTCCACCAGCCAGTCCTTCTGTTCTTCACAGAATTGCAGAAATTTCTCATTTTTTTCCGGATTCGCTCTCCTGAAAGCCTGCTTCAGAACCGGAAGGCGATTCTGATAAAGCTTCGCGTAATCCACATATTCCTCATCCGCACCAAATTCCAGGCTTTCATATTCGCTCTTTTTGAGTAGCCCTTCCGCGGCAAGTGTGTCCAGATCAATGAAGTACGGATTGCCAGCAAACGCAGAAAATGGCTGATACGGCGAATCCCCGTATCCGGTCGGTCCAAGTGGCAGAATTTGCCAGTACGTCTGCCCTGCAGCCGATAAACGGTCTATAAACTCATATGCTTCCCTGGAAAAACAGCCTATTCCATACGGGGATGGGAGGCTTGACACTGGAAGCAAAATACCACACGTTCTCATCCCACAACTCCCTTCTCAGCCTTTCACCGCACCCGCGATGACACCCTCAATAATATACTTCTGGCAAGCCAGATAAAAGACAACGATCGGGATGATTGCCAGCACCAGAACGGCCATCATCGCACCCCAGTCCAGCTGTCCGTGACTCTGTTTTAAATACTGAACGGCAATCGGAATCGTACGATATTTGTTAACATTCAGAACCAGACTCGGAAGAAGATAATCATTCCATACCCACATAGCCTCCAAAATCGCAATTGTCACAGTAGTCGGCTTCAAAATCGGAAAAATCACGTGAAAAAACGTCTGTATCGGATTACATCCGTCAATTACAGCCGCTTCTTCTATCTCCAGCGAAATACTTCGGATAAAACCGCTGAACATAAATACCGCCAGTCCTGCGCCAAATCCTAGATACACTACAATAATTCCAAGCGGATTCGCCAGATGAAGCATGTTCGCGAATTTCGACAGTGTAAACATAACCATCTGGAATGGCACCACCATGGAAAACAGACAAAGGGTGTAAATCACCTTTGACAGCTTCGTATGAACACGAGTCAAATACCAGGCAGCCATCGAGCAGAACAGAATAATTGCAAGCACACTTCCCACTGTAATAAACAGCGAAACGCCAAAACAGGAAAAAAAGTCCGTTTTATCCAAAGCGTTTTTGTAATTCAGCAGGCCACACATCACCTTTTCGATGCCTGCTTTCCACTTTTCGAACCCATCCTCAAAAAATGATTTCGAACTGATCCCAAAGGGATACTTGAAGATGTAGGCTTTCCGCTTAAATGAATTCAAAACCACCACAAGGATCGGCATAATCCACGCAAGACTCAAACACGAGAAAACTACCGTGAGAATACCACCGTGTCTGGAACGTCTGGCCGCATTTACCTGCTCATTTGAATTTGCGCCCGTTTTAAGCTTCCGGTCGGATGTCTTCTTTTCCGCCATTACGCCTGCACCTCCTTGCTTGTCGTCAGCTTATTCTGCGCCAGTGCGATCACAGATACCAACAGGAAGAAAATCACCGCTTTCGCCTGTCCGACTCCCTGCCAGCCAGTTGTGCCATACATCGTATCATAAATATTCAAAGCGAGTAATTGAGAAAGCTTGCCCGGACTTCCCCCTGTCAGCGCCAGATTCTGATCAAAAAGCTTGAATCCATTTGTCAGCGTCAAAAACGTACAGGTACTGATAGTCGGCATCAGCATGGGAATAATCACAAATCGCAGCCTTTGCCACGATCCCGCGCCATCAATCTTTGCTGCTTCTATCAGATCTCCTGGCACATTCTGAATCCCGGCAATATAAATGACCATCATATATCCGATCTGCTGCCAGCACACCACGATAATCAGGCCCCAGAACGCATACCACTGCGTAGAGACAATCGTTTTCGAAAAATTCTGCAATACCGCGTTAAAAATCATCAGCCAGATGTAGCTCAAAACGATTCCACCGATCAGGTTGGGCATAAAAAACACTGTCCGGAACAGGTTCGTCCCCTTTATACCCTTTGTCAACGCCATCGCGATCGCAAATGCGACCACATTGATGATCGTCATAGAAACCAGCGTAAACAACGCCGTATACCAGATCGAATGAATGAATGTCGTATCCAGCTCACCGTTCACATAAAAAATACGCGTATAATTTTTCAGGCCGACCCATGTCCAGTCTGTAACTGTCGTAAATTTGCAGAATGACAGGAACACGCCGTAAGCAAACGGTACAATAAATCCGATTGTAAAAGCTACCAACATAGGCAGCACAAAAATCGGGAAATATTTCCTGATAGATTTCTCCATAATGAACCTCTCTTTCCCATTGCGCGGTAATGTTCCGCACGGTCTTTACACACGCTATTGACCGAACCTCTGGCGCGCATATGCTCTGTGTAAGGAAAGGGGCGGATGAACCGCTTCACCCACCCCTTTGAAAATCCTGTAATGCTTCAGGAAGGATTTCTTCTCTTACTCCTCATTGGCCAAAGTCCACTGGTTTGCCCAGCCGTCTACAAACGCAGTAACCACATCATCCCATTCGCCGCTGCCATCAGAATAATTTGTCAGTGCCGATACCACATCTGCCCGCCAGTCATCTGTGTTCGGGGTCGCATTGAAGCTCCATGCGACAGAGGTCTTACCTGCCTCTGCATATGTGTTCACCATCTGTGCAAACGCATTACTGGACTCATAATCTCCCGTAAAGGTATCAAACGGAGTGGTAAGACCCATCGCGTTCGTAAGGGAATCACGCCCCTCGTCAGAGGTAATCACCCATTCAAGGAATTCCAATGTAGCCGCGATGTCCGCCTCAGAAGCCTGACTGTTCACTGCCCAGTAATTCTCAGTGCCAACTGCAAGCCCCTCATTCTCATCATCCACGCCAAAGTAAATCGGCATCATGCTAATGTCATCCGCTGTCACAAGGTATCCATTCTCCTCGTTCACCAGAGCAGAATACTCCCAGTCGCCATTCTGATAAAACACAGCCTCACCCATACCAAACTCTGTCTCCGCATTCAGTGCGCCGGAGGCTAAAGTAGCCGGATCTGCGTCGGAATTGTTGATGTACATATCCCAAACCCGTTTGTAATTGTCCAGATACGTACCGTCAATCTCAGCCTCCCCACTGATCAGGTCCACGCCGTCATCCAGGAACTCATAGTATAGAGGAAGGCCCGCAAGATGTCCGGAGAATCTCCAGGAAGAGCCGGAATCCAGGCCAGAGCTTGCGAATGCGCCATATACTTCAAAATCTGTGCCCGCATCCGCCAGCGCTTCATTCAGTTCATCCAGGCGCGCCGTGATATCCTCCGCCACTGCCTCCAGAGTATCCAGGCTGTCAATCTCACTCGCATCCGCAACTACCGTACCTTCCAGCCCACAGTAGATATCAAGAATCGTCTTGTTATAAATAATGCCATAGCACTCATAGCAATTCGCAATACCGGCAGTCTTTCCATTATACTCAATCACCAGAGAAGTGTCCGTCAAATGCTCATAAAGAGCGCTCTCTGAAAGGTCATAAGTATAATTGTCCCATGTAGCCGCATCTGAAGTATTACCAATCGTAAAGATCGTTGGAGCATCCGACTTCGCCATTTCCGACTGAAGCGTCGTGTCATACTGCCCATCCGCCGCTGTCAGCACCGTCACCTCTACTCCGGTCTGCTCCGTATAAAGTGCTGCCAGATCCTGCCATGCTTCATCTGTCTCCGGCTTAAAATTCAGCAGATAAACCTTCCCTGTCTCCTCTGCCTGTACCGGTGCCGCTACAAAGCTCGCTGCCACCACTGCCGCCGAGCCGCGTAAAAAGTCTCTTCTGGATATTTTTTTCATAAAACAAACCCTTCCTTTCAAGAAAATAAGTGTATTGTGTCCGGTTGGAACCCTTGCCGATATCGATTCCGGTAACGTTTCCATCTGATGACAATATCGTACCACAAAGATGCACAAGATGCAAGTCTTTTCTTTATTGAATTTATATTTTCGTTTTTTTGCAGAATTTTTTTAATGTTTTTCTCGAGTAGGCATGGGGATTACTCCCCATACCCCTACACAGAACCGTACGTG
>JAJBUL010000079.1 GCA_020860365.1 Clostridiales bacterium
CTTCACCCGCTTCTCCAGGACCTCAATCTCCATGCGTCTTCCGAGCAAATTGCCGGCATATTTAAATGCGACGACCGTCATAGAACCGCCCGGGCTTAACAGTTCCCCTTCCAGCGTCACAATGCGAAGCGAATGCCGGTATTTTTGGGCCAGAGCGATCGCGTGGTCAATCTCGTCCACAACCACGGTCCGCCCCAGGAGAGACTCTACCAGCGGAAGATATTTCTTATCCGCCTGCGCCAGGGAAGATGCAAGACCCAGGACGCCGGTCTCTTTGAGTGCCTGCGGGGTGGAAAACCCGCCCCGGTTTGTCACACCGGAAAGCGGAAGAAACGTCGCGCGCCCCAGTTTGTTCTGTTTCAGAAAAGCAATCTGGCGCTTCGCGGTCTCCTCCGTATCCGTGACGATATTCTGAATACTGCCGCCCAGAGCTGTCTCAATCGCGGTCTCATATTCCTTTTCCACCCGGATAATATCCGCCACGACCCCCAGAATACCCGGCTCCTGCTCTCTGCGCTCCATCACCCGGCGGATGCTGTTCCCGTAACCATCATAGCGCTCCGCAATATTCTTCAGAGATTCCAGCCGCGAGACCTCCCGATGATAGGTCATCTGATCCTGCTCCATGCTCTGGTTGTATCCGGTCAGCTCACTCTGTGTCTTCTCCAGCACCTGGTTCGCAGAATCACTTTCCGCATGCAGCCCCGCAAGCCGCGCACAGATCGCTTCGTATTCTTCCCGGGACTCTTTGCAGATCGTCTCCTGAGAAGCCTCCTCGCTTTTGAGACGGAGCACCTCCTGGGAAAGCTGTGCCTTGCGCAGGGAAGCCTGCTCCGCCATCGTATCGTAGCGCTGTGTCTGAGCCTTTACCGTCGCCCGCTGGTTCAAAAGCGTGATCACCGCGCTTTTATCCTGTTCGATACCGGATTCCAGCCTGGAGATTTCCATCCGGATCTGTCCCAGTGCCTCCTGGCCTGCCTGTTTCTCCGCGCCGACCTGGGCCACCTGCCCTCTCTGTGCTTCCAGCTCTTCTCTTGCCCTTGTCTCCTGTGCCGCGTAATCAGCGGCCTGCTCTGTCACCGCACGGATTCTGGCATGCAAATGCTCGTCGCTCGCCTCGGCCGTATGGATCTGCTCCTGCAGCAGCTGAATCTGATTCTCAAACTGCCCTCGGCGGAGCCGTCCCTCCGCCGCTTCGTCACGCTTCTTCTGCAGCAGCGCATCCATACGCTCCAATTCCTGTTCCGCAGCTTCATATCTGGTCTTTGTGCGGTCGTACTCCGAGCGGGCAGCGGCAAGATGCTCCTCTGTCACTCGCTGCTTTTCGGAAAAGGATTCCAGATCCCGCTGAATCTTTTCCGTCTCGAGTAAGAAAAGATTGACATCGTAAATTTTCAGCTCGTCTCTTTTCTGCAGATAAATCTTCGCGGTCTCCGCCTGTTTTTGCATCGGTCCCAGCTGTCTGGTCAGCTCTGAAAGAATATCGCTGACACGTGTCAGATTCTGCTGTTCCGTCTGCAGCTTTTTGAGTGCAGTCTGCTTCCGGCGTTTGAATTTGACAATACCTGCAGCTTCATCGAAGAGCTCCCGGCGCTCCTCCGGCTTCCCGCTTAAGATTTTTTCAATCTGCCCCTGCCCGATAATGGAATAACCTTCCTTGCCGATCCCAGTGTCATAAAAAAGCTCATTGATGTCTTTCAGGCGCACCTGCGTCCCATTGAGCAGATACTCACTCTCCCCCGACCGGTACACACGGCGCGTCACCGTAACCTCATCGTAGGATACCGCCAGCTGATGATCTGCATTATCCAGAGTAATGGAAACCGAGGCAAATCCGAGAGGACGGCGCGTTTCCGTGCCGGCAAAAATGACGTCCTGCATATTCGTCCCACGGAGCGACTTCGCGCTCTGCTCCCCAAGCACCCAGCGCACTGCATCCGCCACATTGCTCTTTCCGCTGCCATTCGGTCCGACGATCGCCGTGATTCCATTGTGAAACTGGAAATTGATCTTATTGGCAAAAGATTTGAAGCCCTGTACTTCAATACTCTTCAGATACATTGTCTATTCTCTCTCCCCATCTGAAATCAAAGCATGGAGAGCCTGATATGCCGCTTCCTGCTCCGCAGCCTTCTTCGTACTGCCGCTTCCGTTTCCCGCAACTGTTCCGCCGATCTCCACCTCCACACGAAAGGTCTTCGCGTGATCCGGGCCGTCCTCGCCTACAATGATGTAGCGAATACTGTCATGAGGCCGGTCCCGCTGGACAAGCTCCTGCAGCACAGTTTTGCTGTCATAAAAAAGCTTTTTATGTTCGATATCCGTCAGAACAAACCTCTCGATAAAAGACCGCGCCGGTTCCAGCCCGCCATCCAGATAAATCGCGCCGATCAGCGCTTCCAGCGCATCAGAGATAATGGAATTGTGCAGGCGGCCGCCTGTATGCTCCTCGCCCTTTCCAAGCAGAAGGTAACTGCTTAAATCAAATTCCTTCGCGGACAAGGCCAGCGTCGGCTCACAAACAAGACTCGCGCGCAGCTTTGTCAGCTTTCCCTCCTGGAGATCCGGGTAAGCGTGGTAAAGGAAATCACTGCTCACCACCTCCAGTACCGCGTCGCCCAGAAATTCCAGGCGCTCATTGTCCTGATACCCTTCCGAGCGGTGTTCATTTGCGAAAGAACTGTGCGACAGAGCCTGAACAAGCAGTCGGCGCTTCCGGAAATGGTAGCCGATTTTCTCCTCCAGACTGTTCATTTTATATTCGGACATTTTTCTCCTTCTCTGGCAAACGGCAGCGCTTCAGGACAAACATGGAAACACTGCCGGCCATCCGTCTCTTGGAAAGAGGAGGCCTTGCAGCCTCCTCTCCTTCCTTTTCTCAGCCAATAGCCGCTTTGATTGCTTCCACCGCGTCCCCAACCGAGACAATGGTCTCCGCCTTTTCATTCGGGATTTCGACGTCAAACTCCTCTTCAATCCCCATAATAATCTGAAATACATCCAGAGAATCCGCTCCCAGATCGTCTACAAATGTTGTCTCCATGGTAATCTCATCCGCGTCAACATTTAATACCTCCGCGATGACACTCTGCAATTTTTCAAATTCCATGCCCTGCACTCTCCTTTTTAATTATTTTCTCCGAGATTTTCTTTAATGATCTCATTGATTTTCTGATTTTTAAATAATTCGCACTGGTAAACAGAGGTCGTAACATCCTGTGCCTTTGAGCTGCCATGTGTCTTCACAACCAGCCCTTTCAGCCCGAGCAGCGGTGCGCCGCCGTACTGGCTGCCATCAAACGATTTCAACGCCTCTTTCAGGGAAGACTGAATCAGCGCCGCGCCGATCTTTGTTTTCATATCCTTCATCAGAGCGCCCTTCACCGTATGAATCAGGGTAGAGCCGACGCCCTCATAAAGCTTCAGAATCACATTACCGACAAACGCCTCACAGACAATGACATCGCACGCGCCCGCCGGGATATTCCTCGCCTCCACGCTGCCGATAAAATTGATATCCGTACAGGCTTTCAGCAACGGGAACGTCTCTTTTACCAGAGCATTGCCCTTTTCCTCCTCCGCGCCAATATTCACAATCCCCACGCGCGGATTCTTCACCCCGAGCACTTTTTCCATGTAAATCGAACCCATCCTCGCAAACTGCACAAGGTGTGGTGCTCGCGCATCTACATTCGCGCCACAGTCAATCAGCAAAGACATCCCCTTCTCTGTGGGGATAACCGGCGCCAGCGCCGGTCGCTCGATTCCCCGAATCCGGCCGACAATGGCCTGTCCGCCAACCAGGACCGCCCCGGAATTCCCTGCCGAGACAATCGCGTCCGCTTCGCCCCGCTTTACCATCTGCAGACCGACGACCAGGGAAGAATCCTTCTTGGAACGGATCGCGTTCACCGGCGGCTCCGCCGTCTCAATCACGTCCTCACAATGGACGATCTCAATCCGGTCTTTCGGGTAAGAATACTTCGAAAGTTCCCCCTCAATGGCAGCTTTCCGCCCGGTCAGGATCACATGAACATTTCCGCGGCCATTGACCGCGTCTACAGCGCCTTTAACCAGCTCGCCCGGCGCATTGTCACCGCCCATGGCATCGACCACAACGCGGATCGTGTCACTCATAATATCCGCCTCCATTATCTACTGTACAAAACGCATCCGCACAGAATCAGGCACTTCGAATGGTTTTGCTTCACAGATCTGTTACTCATGAATTCGTAACTGCTATACACTATACTAGACATCATCCTAAAATGCAACCCAAAAGTTCAGAACAGCATCGAAAAAGGCCGCCGCAAACTGCGCCACCTTTCTGGCTCATTTACGACAGCCCTGACAAATCATCCTGAAGATCAGTCGCCTACAGCGATAATCTCTTTTTTATTGTACGTTCCGCAGGCCTTGCATACTCTGTGCGGAAGCATCAGCTCGCCGCATTTGCTGCACTTTACGAGAGTCGGAGCGCTCATCTTCCAGTTCGCTCTTCTTTTATCTCTTCTCGCCTTGGAATGTTTGTTTTTCGGACAGATAGACACGGATCACACCTCCTTATAATGATTGAAAATATCAAGGACTTTTGCCATTCTTGGATCAAGGCTGCCCTTCTGGCACGAACATTCGCCTTTGTTCAGGTTCTGTCCGCACGTCACGCATAACCCTCTGCAATCGCTGCGGCAGAGTACACGCTCCGGCCATACAAGCAATGCCTCATCATGGATTAGCTGATCCACATCCAGGTAATATCCATCAATATAATCATTTTCTTTTAAATCAAGCTCCAGTTCAGGCTGAATGCTCAGTCTGCGGCTGACGCTCTCCAGACAGCGCGCACAGGGAAACTCCACTTCCAGTTCGATCTCACCGCAAATGGAAAGCTTCTGGTCGCCTTTGTTCTCCACCTGCAGGGTACCGGTCTGTTTGTCCAGTATCCGGAACTCGCCAAAGCGATAGGAAAGGACGGAAAGCCCCGGGAGGATTTCATACGATACTGTTTTCCCTTCATTTAAGATCACATCAGTCAAATCAAGCAAACGAGTATCACCCCACTCTCTAGCACACTTTTGAAATTATAACTGCCAGATATTGTTTTGTCAACCGGTTTTTTCGCAAGTTTTAGGGTTTTAGTTACTATTCACAGCCGTTTTTCTGAGCGGGTCTAATTACTGATGCTTACAATC
>JAJBUL010000277.1 GCA_020860365.1 Clostridiales bacterium
CCGGCCTATTTGGGATGGAGTAATTTAAACCACTTTGGACTGTGAATAGTAACGATATTTTTACCCCTTTACAGCTCCCAGCGAAATTCCCTTTACAAAATACTTCTGCACGTACGGATAAATAACCAGTATTGGAAGGATTCCCACTACAGCAATCGCCATTCGCACCGTAGACTGCGGGATACTTACGGAGTTAGAAGACATCGAGGCCGCCGCACTCGTTGAGAGGAACTCGATGTTCTTCAGCATATTATTCAACAGCTGCTGGATCGAATAAAGACTGTTATCCGTTACATAATAGAGACCGTTCGTCCAGTCGTTCCAGTATCCCACTCCGATAAACATGCCGATCGTGACTATGATTGGTTTTGACAATGGCACTGCGATTGTAGAAAAAATCCGGTATTCGCTCGCCCCGTCAATATAAGCAGCCTCCGTCAATGCCAGGGGAATATTATTCTGAATATAGCTTCTCACCAGAATCACGTTCATGGCAGACATCAAAAGGGAAGGTATAATCAATGCCCAAATGGTATTTTTAATATGTAAATACCTCGTATACATTGTATAAGTAGGAACAAGACCTCCATTAAAAAGCATCGTAAACAGGAGATAAAAGGATAAAAAACGTTTGCCCGGAAAGTGGGGTTTTGACAAAGTAAAGGCAAAAGCCAGTGTGATAAAAAGGGAAACCGTGGTTCCAATCGCAGTCACCACAATCGTAATAAAATAGGCCCGGAATATCTGCGCCCGTTCTGACCAGATGTAAGCGTAAGCCGCCAGGCTGAGCTTTGAAGGAAAGAAAGAATACCCGTTGACTGCGATTGTATCATTATCTGTAATCGATGCAATAAAAAGCAGGACAAAAGGAAGTATGGTAAAAGCTGCGGCCAATATCATAACGGCATTATATCCTATCTGAATGTGTAACTCTTTTTTCTTCATTTTCTGCCTCCTAGAACAAAGCGTTTTCATTACTGTATTTGCGCACAAGAGCATTTGCCAGTAAGATCAGTACAAATCCGACCATCGACTGATAGAATCCGGCAGCAGAGCTCATTCCAACATCTCCGAGCGTAATCAGGCCCCTGTATACATAAGTGTCAATCGTACTGGTGGCATTCAGTAACGCACCGGAACTCATCGGAACCTGATAAAACAGGCCGAAGTCCGAATAAAAGATTCGCCCGATACTGAGCATCAGCATGGTAATGATCGTCGGTTTGATCAGGGGAAGGGTAATATAGCGAATCTTCTGCCATCCACGGATGCCATCCACAGAGGCGGCTTCATACAACTCCGGATCAATTCCCATGATAGACGACAGATAGACCACTGTCCCATATCCGACGCCTTTCCAGCAATTGATAATCACCAGAATCACAGGCCAATATTTTGGCTCCGAATACCAATTCACGGTTTCCAGCCCCAGAGAGCTTAAAAGTCCATTCAGCAGTCCTTTATCGCCAGCCAGAAAAGCATAAGCCAGATAGCTCACAATCACCATGGAGATCATAAAAGGAAGCATAATAATCGTCTGATAGACTTTCACAGCAATCTTATTACGAATCTCACTGAGCAGAATCGCATACAGCAACGCCACAATCAGATTCACAACAATAAACGTAAGATTATAACAGATGGTATTTCTGGTAATGTTAAATGCATCTGGCGTCTTGAACAGATACTCAAAATTCTCCAATCCTACCCAGTCGCTTCCCCAGATCCCTTTCTGCCAGTTAATACTTTTAAAGGCCATCACCAGGCCAGTCATCGGCAAATAATTATTGATAAAAAGATAAATAAAACCAGGAAGTGCCAATACATACAGCGGAACATACTTCCGATATTTTTTCAGTTTTTTCATATTCTGCCTCCGCATCACAGTGTCCTTTTTAATAAAAAATTTCATAAACAGTTCTATAGAAAACCCCGGAGGCGCTTGTCCGTCTCCGGGGTTTCCGAATTTTTCAACCGATTACTCGTTCGACTCTGCCCAAGCATCCAACTCTGACTGTACTTCTTCTATCACTTCGTTAATACCAGCGGATTCCAATTCCGAAACAAGGGATGCAACCGACTCTGCCGGATCAGACAGACCGGAATAAATCAGCGCTGTATACTTATCCAACACATTGGAAATTGCGGTAATTGCCGTTTTGACATTCGAAGTGTCAAACAGGAAACCATACGCAGGAGAAAATACGGCTCCATCATTATACTCTTCATATTGCTCCCAGATATCCTCCGGATCGGTCACCCAGGGATAAACCAATTTGCAGTTGCCAGTCAGCCAGTTCTCATTACTCCATCCAACGGTAGAACTGTCTACTCCATCCGGGTATCCCGCAATTCCATCGGTCACGACATAATCTGTCCCCTCAATCCCATAACGAAGGAGATTCTGAATATCCGTGTTCGAATAGATCAGATTCAGTACAGCCATCGTTTTCTCTGGCGAAGAGGTCGCGGCAGCTACACAATACTGGTAACTTGCCACATTGCTTGTGCCACATCCTGCTTCCGTGATAGGAAGAACCGTGATATCAATCCCCGCATTGGTCGTTTCCTGGGTCAGAGTTCCCGGATGAATGGTTCCGATATAGCCAAATACTGTACCCGTTTTCAGTAACGTCTGCCTGGTCTCAGTGATGGTGTTCGCGTCCGCAATAAAATATCCCTTCTGATTCCAGTCATACGCCAATTCAGCCATCGCCATAAACTCATCCGTATCAAATTCATTCACAACTGTCAGATCATTGCTTCCATCCATATAGACACCCACAGAGTCTGCCGCAACCGTATCAAAGGTTCCATACAGATAGCACTGAAGAATACCTCCGCCTACATTCGCCGGTACCAGCAAATCAATATCCGGATGCAGCTCCTGTACTTTCTGCAGCACCGCTTCCACATCGTCCCAGGTAGTCACGTCCTCTGCCGAATATCCGGTTTCCTCAAACAATTCAGTCGAACATACCAGTCCCGACCGGCTTGCGAATTCATGGTAAGTCGGGAATCCATAAAGAGAACCATCGATATAACAGGCGTCGATATACTGACCCATCTGCGCATAGGCATCCTGCGCATAGGCATCCATATAATCTGTGATCTCCAGGATCTGACCACTGGATGCCGCCGACTGCACATTTCCGAGCATAAATACAATATCTACTGACTCGCCGCTGGAAAGCATCAGATTCGTCTGCTCTGAATACACGCCCCATTCCAGTATCTGCAGTTTGATGTGCGCGTCAACGGTTTCACTGATAATCGCGCTGATGCTGTCTTCTACCTGCGATAAGCTTGCCGGTGAGGAACTGTTGCCGGGAAATACCATGAGAATTTCTGTATCTTTTCCATCCTTCAATACAGAGGAGGTATCCGACTCCGCATTAGCTGTCATGCCAAATCCAGCCAGTGAGCCGACAAGAGTAGTCGCTACAGAGCCTCTTAGAAAGTCACGTCTTGTTATTTTTTTCATTTTACTTTCCTCCTTAAATTTTCTTTACTTATTGACAACGGTCTTTCGCTGTAAATAAATCATAACAGACTCCTCGCTTAAAAGCGATTCTGCATTCAAACCCCCGCTTTCACAAAATGAACCTCAAAAACAGAAGCATTTGTATCATCTCGCGCATTATTTTTCCCGGTCTTCATATTTTTCCCGGTACTGCGAAGGTGTACAGGCATAATATTTTTTGAATAAAGTAGAAAAATACGGATAGTTTGGATATCCGACCTGTATCGCAACCGCTGTAGCCGAACTGCCCGGCTGTTTTAACAATTCTGCCGCCAATGTCATTTTTTCCCGGATGATATACTGGCTGATCGCGATTCCCTGTTCCTTTTTAAAAATCCGATTCAGGTAAATCGGACTGAGATAAAAGTGAGAAGCAATTTCATTGACGCTCAGATTTTCATTCCCCAGATTATCCACAATATAATTCACACAATCCGCCACTACATCTTTCGGTGTCTTCTGGCTTTCCGGAGGAACAGCCACCCGCTCCTCTTTAGAGCGCAGCCAGGATTTCCCATACTCCTGCAGTCGACTGTTTTTCTGACGTTCCCTGTGCCGCTCCACTACTTTTTGCACTGTGTTTCCAATCGTCTCATAGCTCGCCGGCAGCAGCACATAGTCCTGACAGCCAAGAATCACCGCCTCCTGCGCATACGCAAAATCCGCATGGCAGGTGAGAAGTACGCATTCTATCTCATACTTATTCTCCCGGATCCAGCGGATCAGTGAGATTCCATATTCTCCCGGCATCTCAATATCACACAGGAGTACATCGATCGATTGCTCCCGGATCACAGTCTTTCCCTCTTCCACGTTATAAGCCACAAACACGTGGGAAATCCCATACTGTTTCCAGTCAATCTGTTCTGTCATCGCATTCACTGCTGCCACCGCGTCATTCACCATCAATAGATTCATTTTCATCCTCCTCCAGGTTATATGGAAATGTAATGATAAACATCGTCCCTTCATCCGGCGCTGATTCCACACGCACGGTCGCTTCATTGTGATAAAAAAATTGTAACCGCTTAATAGAATTTCGCAGTCCAACGTGGCGTCCTCTCTGGTAGTCCGGAAAATTCCCACTGTTGATTCTCTCTACTTCCTCCTTCCCTACTCCACTTCCATCATCGGCGATGCGGAATGTAACCACCCCTTCCTCATAGAATCCACTTAACTGGATATGTACCACCCGCCCATGCACAAGCGCATGCGCAAAAATATTTTCAATAAAATTGTGGAATAACAGAGGAGGCACACGCACCATACTGATTTCCGGGTCAAACTCAGACTGAAACGTAAATTCTCCCGGATGCTCATATCCGGAAATTTCAATATATTTCTCTATCAGATCGTATTCTTTTGGAAAAAGCTCCAGGCTGCTGCTGTACTGAAACAGGTAACGAAAATACTGAGAAAGGTAGAGGATCATCTTCTCCGCTCCTTCATTTTTCTTTGTCTGAATCATCGAATAAAGAAGATTAAAGCAATTCAGCAAAAAATGCGGTCGTATCTGCAGCTGCAGATTGTCCAGAAGCATCTGCTTATAGGCGAGTTCTTTATTTGTATTCTCCAGTCGAAGGTTCTGAATGCCGTCTGCCATTCTGTTAAAGGAGTCATACGCATTCTGGAATTCCCGGGAGCCTGCGGTCGTCCTGATTCGCCAGCCTTCATCTCCGGTTTCCAGGTGATGATGCGCGTCATTTAACTCGCGGAGAGGAATAATCAGCCATTTTCGGGTATATAAAAACAGAACCGGAGTCAGAAATACATAAAAGATAACAAGTCCAACCAGGATATATCTCCACATGGCAATATTCTCTGTAAACACGGTTCGCTCAAATATAAGGGTTAAATAAATACCCGCGCGTTCACACCAGATGGTACTGTTTTTCCAGGAGCCAACGTCCGGATATTCCTCCGTATACCAGATATCACTGACTGGATAATCCAGATAATCTTCAATCCCGTCAAGCACATCCTCTAATTTTAAAAAGGCTCCGTAATACATGCTTCCGGAATTCAGATTTCTTGCCAGATACACGCTTCCATTAATCTCCACAAGATGCCACGACGCATTTTGGTTTTCCGCATCCATAAAATAATTATTTTCCCTCAAATATTCTCTGTAAATTCTGTAATCATTAGAATACAGAGTATACTCATCCAAATCGCTGCGATAAAAGTAAAACACACCTGCCACGTTAACATTGCTGGAATAGTTGGAGATATAGGTTGCGACACTGGTTTTTGAAACATAATATTCTGTCAGGTCATCCGTTGAAAACATGGAAACACAATCTGTATTTTTATTGACCAGGTAATACAGCAGATAATCTGTATTATACGCCGTCTGTTCAATCGATTCCGCATAGGTGTTCACAGTTGCGTTGATTGAGTTCTGAATAGTCACCCTGGCGTCGTTGATCATAATGTTTGAAATAATAAGTGAAATAATATTTAACGGAAGCACCAGTACGCCTATCAGGAACCACAGCTTCTGTTGCAGCGATTTTTTTCTCTTCATTTTCCCCCTCCGTTCGAACACTTTTGCAATCACCCCTGGTTCACCAAATTGTCTCCTTCGATGGGATTTGCCTGGACTCCTTAGACCTGTTTTTCATATTTTCATGGATTGTTAAGTATAAAATCTCATAATTATTATACAAAGTCAACGTTTTTGCCTTATCTGGTTTGTTTTTTGAAATAAAAAGTATGATAAACGAATATGCACCTTCTTTCATTTCTGATAGGATACGATTATCTGAGATTTTCATGATTTTCAGAGGCATTCTAAAAACAAGGAGAAGCGAATATGTGGGCAAATGAACAACTTAAAAAAATGAAACTCGATGAAAAAATACGCTTTCTGAGCGGTAAAAACTGGTGGGAGACGGTTGATTTCCCCGAATATGGCATTCCTTCGATCTTCCTGGCAGACGGTCCCTGTGGTCTTCGAAAGCAGGAAGGCGAAGGAGATCACCTCGGCATCCATAAAAGCGTCCCCGCAACAGCGACCGTCTCCGGCGCCTGTCTGGCAGCTACCTGGAGTGACTCGTGTGCACGCATGAATGGGCAAATCATCGGCGAAGAGGCTGCCGAAGCAGGGGTGGATGTTCTCCTGGCTCCGGCGCTCAACCTGATGCGTTCCCCTCTTTGCGGAAGAAATTTTGAATATTTCTCAGAAGATCCTCTTCTCACCGGCCGGATTGCTTCCGCTTACGCAAACGGTGTGCAGGAAGCGGGAGTAGGTTGTTGTCTGAAGCATTATGCGGTCAATAATCAGGAAACAGAGCGGGAATATATCAACGCTGCGATCGACGAACGAACCCTGCGCGAGCTCTATCTGCCAGGCTTTGAAATGGCAGTCAAAGATGCGCATCCCCTCTCTGTCATGTCTGCGCTAAACCAGATTAACGGTGTCTACGGCGCGGAAAATTTTCATCTTCTGACGGAAATACTCCGTGAAGAATGGGGATTTGACGGTTTTACCGTATCAGACTGGTTTGGAATCGTCCATCCCGCGAAGGCTGTTGAAGCCGGGATGGATCTGGATATGCCTTATTCGAATGGAATAGGCGCGCAAAAAATACGCGCCGCGTATGACGCCGGGACGCTCTCCGAGGAAGCAATTGATCAATGCTGCCTCCATCTTTTAAATGCGATCGACCGGATTCAAAGCATGAAAAAAAACAGAACCACAGAAAGCCGAAGCACCCTGCACAAGAAGCATCACGAAATGTGCCGTGACATCGCGCGTGAAGGGATTGTCCTTTTGAAAAATGAAAATATCCTTCCTCTTACTGCAGGACAATCGATTGGTATGATTGGACTCTGCGCGAAAGAGCCGCGCGATACGCTTTCTGGAAGCGCGCGGGTCATACGAACCGCATTAGATGTTCCCTGTGATTTTCTGAATCAATATGCTGCTGAAAACGGTAGCTCCTGCTCTTATGCCCAGGGGTATGAGCTTCTTTCTTCAGGCACGCAGACAGATTCTGTTTCAGCGAGTACAGATGATGATCTGACTTTGGAAGCGCTTTCTCTGGCAAAAGCTTGTGATACGGTTCTCTTTTTCATGGGGCAGCCAGAGGATGTTGAAATGGAGGGGCATGATCGAAAAAATATCCTTCTGCCTGAAAATCAGGAACGCCTTTTACAAAAGGTACTTGAAATCAATCCCCGCACCGTTGTGATTCTGCAGAACGCCTCACCTGTTGCAATGCCCTGGCATGATCAGACAGCAGCTATCCTCGAATGTTTTATGGCAGGCCAGGGAATCGGGGCTGCTCTCGCTGACATTTTATTCGGGAAAGTAAATCCTTCCGGGAAACTGCCAATGTCCTTCACGCAACGCCTGGAGGATACCTCTGCTTATTTCCATTTTCCCGGGAACAAACGGGAAGTTTCCTATGGCGAGGGTGTATTTGTCGGATATCGTTATTATGATATTAAAAAAACACAGCTTCTCTATCCCTTTGGACACGGACTCAGCTATACCAGCTTTATGTACACGGATTTAAAATTGGAACATCCTGTTTTCGCAGCAAATCAGGAAACAATTTCTGTCTCCGTACAGATAAAAAATACAGGCGATATGGATGGTGCAGAGGTAATCCAGCTTTATGTCGGAATGTTTGATGATGTCGTCCGCAGACCGGAAAAAGAGCTGAAAGGTTTTCAAAAAGTCTTTTTGAAAGCCAGGGAAGAGAAGGTCGTTACCTTTACTCTGGATAAAAGAGCTTTTGCTTTTTATTATGAAGAGTATCAGGAGTGGTATGCGCCTGAGGGAGACTACACCATCCTGGTTGGAGCATCCAGCCAGGACATCCGGCTTCAAAGCACACTTCACGTTATTCCAGAACGTGCGCACAAAAAATCTGTCAGTGGATGGTCCACTGTCGGAGCGCTTCGGGAAACGCCTGAGGGGGAAGATATATGGAAAAAGTTAAAAACCCACCTGGATCAGTCTATTCCCGCAGCAGATGATAACCTGTTTGCCTCCATGTTAACAGAAGAGAAAATCAACCAGATGCCTTTAAGATTTCTGAATCTGATTTCAAACGGTCAAATCGATAATGATGAATTGCTCCAGTTCATTGCAAGAGCGAACAAGACCAGATAAAACCGCCGACAAGCGAGACATAACCCCCGAAGAGCCAATCCTGATCTTCGGGGGTTTTTGCAACTCTTTATACCAGTCTGGTTACTCTTATCCCTGCCGTAACTATAAGTCAATTGAATTTCAAAAACAAATGCTTAATCTGGCTGGATAACTATTCACAAAAAGCATCGCTTCACGGAAATAAATCATGCACAATTTTTCTTCCCACAAGCGGAAAAATGTGCTATAGTGAACACAAAATGATCACAAATCCCAATTCTGAAAGGAGACTCTTTATGAAAGCTACCCACAAAACCCTCTATATGGCTGCGGAGGAAGCTGTTATAAAAACAATGGAAATACCTGTGGCCGAAGAGCCTGCTCCTCCAGACCATACCGAAAACAACGTCGTGAATCTCTACCCGCAGATTTCTTTTCAGACGATCGATGGCTTCGGGGGTGCGATGACCGAGTCCACTGCATGGTTGCTCACCAAAATGCCGCCGGATACCCGCAAAGAGCTGATGGATTATTTTTTCGGCGCGACCGGACTGAATATGCGGTTTATTCGTGTGCATATGGACAGCTGTGACTACTCCCTTTCTGAATACCAGGCTGTGGAGGATCCGATCTCGGATCCGGAGCTTCAGACCTTTTCCTTAAAACGAGACCGGGAATACATTCTTCCAATGCTAAAGGAGGCGCTCGCCGCCGGGCACGACATCAGCGTGCTGCTTTCCCCCTGGTCTCCGCCCGCCTGCTGGAAGACGCCGCCGACACGCAAGGGTGGAAACGGCGCGATCTACGGACTCATGGAAGACAATGTCTCCGAAGAGCCCAGCCGCTGCAACGGCGGCAGCCTGAAGCCGGAGTTCTACGCCCCCTGGGCGAAATACATGGTGAAATTTGTCTGCGCCTACCTTGAGGAAGGGATTCCCGTGACCATGCTCTCCGTCCAGAATGAAGAGACCGCCGCCACCAACTGGGACAGCTGCGTGTGGAGCGCCGAAGAAGAATGTGTGTTTATCCGTGACTACCTGTATCCGGAGATGGTAAAAGCCGGGATCTCTGACAAGGTCGGACTCTATGTCTGGGATCACAACAAGGAGCGCGCCGTAGAGCGGGCTCAGACCACCTTTTCCGATCAGGACGTGCGCGACGCGGTGCAGGGAATTGCGTTCCACTGGTATTCCGGCGACCACTTTGAAGCGTTGGAGCTTCTCTCCCATCTTTACCCGGAGAAGGTACTCCTTTCCAGTGAATGCTGTGAGATGAACCTGGTAGGCTTTAAGCGCTCTCCCATGGCTTCCATGATGGGACTGGACAAAACCTCCGACAGTACTCTGGAATTACGCGAGGCTGTCCACTACGCACACGACATCATCGGGAATCTGAACGCCGGCATGCAGCGCTGGATCGACTGGAACCTGGTGCTGGACGCTTCCGGCGGCCCCCGTCATGTCAAGGGCAGCGGATTTGCGGCGACCGTCATCGCCAACCCGGACGGCACCTACCGCAAAAAAATGTCCGCCGCCTATGTAGAACTGCTTGCAAAAAGCATCCGGCCGGGAGCCGTCCGCATTGGCTTCTCCCGCTACTGTGATGCGTTTGATATGACCGCTGTAAAGAACCCGGACGGCAGCATATGCGCTGTTTTCCTGAACGCTGCGGACAGTGACACAATGGCAAACATCCGGATAGACGGGCAGCTTCTGAACGTCCCAATCCCGGCCCACACACTCTCGGCAGTCACTTTGACATCCTGCTAATGGAAACGCCGCCGGTGTAACGAGGGGGCTTTTCATTATGCCGCCCAAATGCAGAATTATCTTCTGCTGGTACCTGGTTCGATGAAGGAGAGGCAGTATGATCCGATTATTGGTAGTGGAGGACGAAAAGGTAATCCGAAATGGCCTGCTACGGCATGTAAAATGGGAGCAATGTGAGGTGGATGAAGTGCGCGCCGCTGCAAACGCGGAAGAAGCGTACGCCATCTGCCGTGATTTCATGCCGGATATTATCACCTCAGATATCCGCATGCCGGGAAGCGATGGCATTGCGCTGTGCCGAAAGCTGCGAGAGGAATTCCCGGACACGGAAATTATTTTTATCACCGGCTATGCGGATAAAGAATACCTGATGGCCGCCATTGACCTGCACGCGGTTCGCTACATTGAGAAGCCCATACAGATCGCGGCATACCAGGAAGCGGTTCTGGAAGCCGTGCAGCTGATCCGGCAGGTACGACACCGGGAGGAAGCCGCGTTCCACGTCCTGTTCCGAAATTCCTCCGCCGATTCCTTTCATCTGAACTGGAAACTGAATCATACCATCGGACTCCTCCATCTGCAGGGGCTGACTGATCTGTATGCCCTGAAAGACCAGCTTTTGTCCCCTCTTAAGCCGGTTTTTCTCAAATATGGCATGCGGCTCCTGATGGAGGTTCTTCCCGGCAATCTGCTTGGGTTTCTTTTTGACAGCGGTCACTTTAATCTGAAAAAGTCACAGCTGGCCGAGATAGCAGGCGTAATCCGTGCCTGCGTAGAGGATAAGGGCAGCTGGTTCCTGACCTTCGGCCTTACCGGAAGCGGAAAGGAATGCCTGGTCGCCTCCTGGGAAGAAGCCCTCTATGCCCAGAAAGCCCTGTCCTATATCGGATGGAACCATATCCTGTATCCAGGAGATACCACTCCGTAAAAACCTCCCCTGCCTCTGAAAATCGAGGATGGCCTTACCGACCAGTGGGCCAGTCTTCTCGCAGAGCAGGACCAAAAGCAGGCGCAAAAGTTCCTCGATGAGCTGCTGGCCAGTCTGAAAGAGCAGAAAGTGTTTATGGACAGTAACGTCCATTACCTTTACGCCACGCTGGATCGAAGCCTTTCCAAAGCGGGAAAATACCTCTTTCCTTCCCATAAAGAGGAAGAAGCTCTCGTCGCGGAGGAAAAAAGCCGGATCGAATACCTGGAGCAGCTGGAGACCTGCGAGGAACTGCACAATTGTCTGAGCAAACGTCTTCGGAACCTGTATCGAAGAGAGAGTCAGAGTGGCAAAAATCCATACGCGGTGCAGAAAGTGATTGGATATATTCATAAAAATTATGCCGATTCCTCTCTCTCAGTACGGGTTCTCGCGGAGCATGTGGGCCTCGCCCCGACTTATTTAAGCAATCTTTTTAAAAAAAGTCAGGGGCTCACAATCAGCCAGTATCTCGCCGATTATCGGATGGAACAGGCAAAGCGTCTGCTCCGGGATCCGCAGCTAAAGTTCTATGAAGTGGCGAACCTGGTCGGCTATGAGGACTCCAACTACTTCGCACGTATTTTTAAAAAACAGGTTGGGTGCACCCTTTCCGAGTACAAAGAGAGGCAGCTGTTAAAATGATAAACCGATTAAAAAAGCTATCCATGCAGCAGCGGATGACGCTCTCCTTTGCTGCCCCCCCTGATTCTTCTGCTGATCATACTCTATCGGATTTTCTGGCCTTACCTCATCGGAGACTACACAGATGTGATGCGCTCATCCGAAGAAAAATCCTATGACCAGGCAGTCTCTTTTCTGGAAAGTTATCTGCAAAACATGGCATTGCTTGCCCAAATTGTGGAAAGCAACGGAGAAATTCAGTCCATCCTCTTCTCGGATGACTTTCAGATCAGCCAGCCTCTCAATGAGCAATACTATGATTTCTACGATATGAACCGCGCAATGGATCAGATTGAGTTTTCCAATTCGGTATACCGAATCTGTCTGTATGTCCCGGATGATATTGTTTACTCCGAAAACCAGTATTTTTTCTATGGGGAATCCAGGCTCACGGAGCGGAACGATTATGAAGAGATGGCAGAGGTGCTCTCCTCTGGAAATGACTATATCGCCATCAGTGAGGAAAAGACCTCCTCCAGCTCCAGCAGCCTGACACAGATGGTCACTCTGTACCATGCTATTTTTAAACAGGCCAATCTTTTTTCCGATTCCTTCTGGGTCTGCAGTATCAGTGTAGCGTCCGACCGTTTCCAATCCGTCATGGAAAACACGGACATTACCGTCGACGGACTGACCTGTCTTGTAAACGCCTCCGGCGAGGTGGTGCTATCCTCCAATGAAGAGCTCTCCGCCACACTATCGTCTGAGAACGACTTCCCGGGTGGGGACTCAGCAGCCTGGGAGCAGGTCGCACTCTCCGGCACACAGTACTATGTGTTCTGTGATGAGTTAAACGAGACTGGCTGGAGTATGCTGACCCTGGTGCCGACCGGAGAGTTTTACCAGCAATCCTATATGTTCCGCTCCCTTTTCCTCTCTTTGCTCGTCATCGTCATCCTCATCATTGTCGCCGATTCCGCTCTGCTGTCCAGGAATTATGTCAGCCGTCTGCGGTTTCTGAGCGCAAAAATGAAGGATCTGGAAGGCGGCGATCTGAATGTCCGCCTGCAGGACGGACAACAGGGAGATGAGATTGAGGAGGTATACCGCAACTTCAATCTGATGGTTGCCGAGGTACGTCACCTGATGCAGGAGCAGTACAAGCTCGGTAAATCCGTCCAGGAGGCAGAGCTGCGTGCGCTGCAGGCACAGATCAACCCGCATTTTCTCTACAATACCCTGGACCTGGTGAACTGGATCGCCATGGATTACCACGCAGACGAGATTGAGGCCATCACCTGGAACCTGGCGCGCTTCTACCGGCTCAGCCTGAATCATGGAAAGAGTCTGATCAGCATCCGCGAAGAGGTGGAACACACCCAGGTCTACGTCAACCTGCAGAATTATCATTACGACAACCAGATTCAGATGACGACGGAAATCGACGAGGAACTGCTGGATTTGGCCTGCCTGAACATTATCTTGCAGCCGTTCGTGGAAAATTCGATTGTCCACGGAATCGTGGAGGATTCCCGCATTACTTCCTGCCATATCCATATTTCCATTCATCGGGAACAGACCGACATCCTGCTCTGTGTGCGGGACGATGGCCCGGGTATGACCGTCCAGCAGATGGAAGACGCGGTATCCATGGACTCCCGCAAGCTCGAAAAGGGATACGGGATTAAGAATATCAACTTCCGGATCAAGCTCTGTTTCGGAGAAAAATACGGCGTTCACTATGACAGTACCCCGGGAAAAGGCACCACCGCTTACATTCTGTTCCCGGCTATGAGTATGGCAGAAGCGGAAAATATCCTTATGTAGCAATCTGACAAAAACCTTAAAATTTTCTTGGATTTCTTAGTTTTGTACATGGAAAACTGACGAAAAGTCTTCTATAATTTCAGCATGTTTTGTAAAAATGTTTTGAAAGGAAGATGGAGAAAATGAAAGGTTTTGTAAAAGAGTTTAAAAAGAACAAAGCACTCTTTGCGATGCTGGCGCCGGCTGTTGTGTTCGTTTTTATCATGCAGTATCTGCCTATGAGCGGACTGGTCCTGGCATTCAAGAACTATCGGTATGATCTGGGCGTTTTCGGCAGTGAGTGGAACGGATTTCAGAATTTCCGTTTCCTGTTCGCCTCCGGCACCGGCTGGCTGATCACCAGAAACACAATTCTGTACAATCTGCTGAACCTGGTCACTTCGCAGGCTCTGGCAGTCATCATTGCGATTTTTATTACCGAACTGAACGGCAAATACTTCAAGAAATTTACGCAGTCTGTAATTTTTCTTCCCTATTTCATTTCCTGGATCATCGTAGGTGTATTCGTGTATAACATCTTCAACTACGAGACAGGTCTTATGAACACAATTCTCGGCTACTTTGGCGTGGATCCGGTCAATGTCTACTCCATGCCGGGCGTCTGGCCCATCATCATCTGTTGCTTCAACGCCTGGAAATGGTGCGGTTACAACTCCGTCATCTACATAGCGGCGATCATGGGAATTGATTCCGGCATCTACGAAGCGGCATCCATCGACGGCGCGACCATGTTCCAGCGTGTGAAGAGCATCACCCTTCCAAGCATCAGCCCGACCCTGATCACCATGATCCTCCTTCAGGTAGGACGTATTCTCCGCGGCGATTTCGAGATGTTCTACCAGATTGTCGGCAACAACGGGCAGCTGTACAACGCAACCGACGTAATTGATACCTACGTGTTCCGATCTCTGCTGCAAAACGCAAACCTGGGCATGACGGCGGCAGCGTCCCTGTATCAGTCCGTACTCTGCTTTGTCATCATCATGGTTGTAAACGCGATCGTGAAACACATCGACTCGGATTACGCGTTATTCTAAAAAGGGAGGATATCCACAATGAAAATTAAACAAAGCGGCTCTACAAAAGCCTTTTACGCAATTGCCTATATCTTTGTCGGCCTGATGGCGCTGATCTGCCTGCTGCCATTTATCATCATGGTATCCGGCTCCTTCTCCTCTGAGCAGGCCATCCGCTTTACCGGTTTTGGCATCCTGCCGAAGGATTTTACGCTGGAAGCCTATCGGCTGATCTTCAAGACGCCCATGACCGTCATCCGGGCCTATGGAGTTTCGATCCTGATCACAGTGGTCGGCACAGTTCTCGGGCTGTTTCTCACCACATTGACCGCATATGTACTCAGCCGCAAGGATTTCAAATACCGGAACTGGTTTTCGTTCTTCTTCTACTTTACCACCCTCTTCAACGGCGGTATGGTATGTACCTATATCTTCTACATCCAGTACCTGCACCTCAAGGACAGCTACTGGGCGCTGATCCTGCCGGGGATGTTCAATGTCTTCTACCTGCTGATCATGAGGACCTTTATCGCAGCCCTGCCACACGAGCTGGTTGAGTCTGCCAAGATCGACGGTGCCGGGGAATGGCGTACCTTCTTCAGCGTTATCTTCCCGCTGCTGAAATCCGGCCTGGCAACCATCGGTCTGTTCCTCGCCCTCGGCTACTGGAATGACTGGTACAACGCGATGCTGTACATCAACACAGAAACTAAATATCCGCTGCAGTATATGCTCTATTCTCTGATGCAGAAAACACAGGCGCTCGCTTCGATCGCCAGCCAGGCCGGGATTTCCATATCCGATATGCCGTCGAACTCCCTGAAGCTGGCCATGGCCGTAGTGGCCACGGGACCGATTATTCTGGTGTACCCGTTCGTACAGAAGTACTTTGTCAAAGGTGTTGCTGTCGGTTCCGTCAAAGGATGACAACCGGCTACACATAAAAAAGTAAAACGCGCAGGAAATGGCTGCTTGTGCAGCCTCGCGCCTGGCGCAAAGGTAAACGGCTTGCGCCGTTTACCAAATATGAAAATTCAGGAGGAAAAAAAGATGCGAAAAATAACCAGAAGAGATTTTCTGTGCGGCAGCGCAGCCGCTGTTGCCGGTACGATGATGTTCCCGGGTCTTGCATCCGCAGATGTCGATACTTCGGAACAGGTGGAAATAATCATGTATGTAGTCAGTGACCGCCCGGCCGGCCAGGACGTGGTAGATGAGAACCTGAACCAGCTCTTACTTGAAAAACTGAACTGCACGCTGAAGATCAACTGGATCGGATGGGCGGAATACCAGAACAAATATCCTCTGCTCTTCTCTTCCGGAGAAACCTTTGACATCGCTTATGCCGCTACCTGGCTGAACTTCGCCTCTCTGGCACAGAAGGGTGCGTTCATGAGCCTGGATGAGATGTGGGAAGAATATGCGCCGGATAACTTTGCTCTGCAGTCCGAAACCGCGCTCGCAGAAGCAACCATCAGCGGTCACTATTACTGTGTCCCGACGCTTCTGTCTACTTACACCGCATATGGTCCGATCTACCGCACAGACATGACCGGGGAAGACTGGGATGGCGTGATGGAGACCTGGGAAGATGTCGAAGAATACTGCGATGCGATCCTGGCAAACAATCAGGCAGTCGAGCCGATTGATATCTATTCCATGGGGCCGGAACTGATGCTGACTTACCTGCAGAGCCTTGGGTATATGTGGGTATCCAAGTCTTATCCATGGCTCTGGTTTGATCCCACCGAGGAAAGCCCAACCGTCAAATCGCTGTATCAGCTTGATGAAATTAAGGATTTCCTGGAGATGACTGCCCGCTTTAACGAAAAAGGCTTCTGGTCAAAATCTGCTCTTTCCGATACGGACAGTATGAAACCGCAAAACGGAAAATCCGCGTTGCGGTTCCACAACATCGACAGCTACGCTGGTATCTCTGCCAACTACGGCGAAAACATCGGACAGGGCTGGGGGTATTCCAATTTTGTAGCAGATAACTCCCACCTGCCGTATACACAGGACTGCATGGTCATTTCCAACACCTCCAAGAACCCGGAAAGAGCCATGGCTCTCATCAATCTGATCACGACCGATCAGGAAGTGTTCGATGCTTTGATGTATGGCGTGGAAGGGGTAACCTATGAACTGAACGACGAAGGACAGTTCACCATCACGGATACGGATCTGTACGGAGCAGGCGCGCTCTGGGCCGCTCGTTCGGACGCCCTGGTTCGCTATCAGGCAGGTTATCCGGAGGATTATACAACCATGAAGGAAGAGATTGAAGCTTCCATCGTTGCCGGCGTAAACAGCGAGAAATTTGCTCCGTTCGTATTCGATACTTCTTCCATCGAGACCGAGCTTTCTACCTGCGTAAACGTACAGCAGCAGTACTGGTGGCCGCTGGAGCTTGGCTACACCGACAAGGATTCCGGTCTGGAGCAGTATCAGTCCATGATGGAAGTCGCGGGTATTGACACGGTAATTGCTGAAGCACAGGCACAGATTGACGCGTATATCGCCTCACTGTAAGGAGTAACTTCAAAAATACCAGGAAACACTGGCGCAACAGGAGAAGGCTTCCTACAGGAGAGAACAAATATGTATGTAAAAGGCGTAAACTTAGGAAACTGGCTGGTTCTGGAAAAATGGATGAACCCGGCTCTGTTTGCTGGCACAACAGCCGAGGATGAGTACTACCTGCCGAGGCAGCTTCCAAAAGAAGTGTATGAAGCACGAATTAAAATTCATCGCTCGGAATATATTACAGAACGAGACTTTATTGCTATTAAATCTTATGGCCTGAATACGGTAAGAATTCCGGTTCCGTATTTTATCTTTGGAGACAGGGAGTCCTTCATCGGATGTATAGAAGAGCTCGATCACGCCTTTAACTGGGCTGAAAAATACGGACTTCAGATCCTGATCGACCTCCATACTGCCCCAGACGGACAAAATGGTTTTGACAACGGAGGCATCTGCGGTGTATGCAAATGGTCACAGGAACCGGAGGAGGTGGAGTTTGTCCTGACGGTACTGGAACGCCTGGCCGAGCGCTATGGGCAGCGCCAGGGACTCTGGGGCATTGAGGTAATCAACGAGCCGATCACCGAAGGAGAAGTCTGGGACAGCATGAATATCCAGAAACGCTATCCGCCGGTCGATCCGGAGCTCGCGAAAGGCACCGCACCCAACACGTGGAAGTTCCTTCGGGACTTCTACACGACCGCCTATGATCGGCTGCGCCGCTACCTGCCAGAAGAAAAATACATCGTTATCCATGACGGCTTCAATATGAAAAAATGGAAAGATTTTATGCAGGAAAACAAATATCAGAACGTCGTGCTGGATACCCATCAGTACCTGATGATGGCGGAGATGTATGGATGCGAGCAGACAGTGGAAGCCTATATGGAATTCATCAACGAACATTATGTCAAAGACATCGAGGAGATGGAGCAATATTTCCCAGTCATCGTTGGTGAGTGGTGTCTGTTCAACTCAATGGCAGTCGGCCGTGATACACAAGGTGGACAGACTGTCCTGAATGGAGTAGAGGGACAGTCGGAAGAGATCATCTCTCCGGAGAAAAAGAAACAGATCTACAATGCGCTGGCAAAAGCGCAGCTCGACGCCTGGAAGCATGGCCACGGCTACTTTTACTGGAGCTACAAGCTGCTGACAGACACCGTCAACACGCCCGGCTGGGTCGGCTGGGACAGCTGGGATCTGGGGCGATGTGTAGATTTTGGCTGGTTCCCGACCGAAACGGATTGAGCGCATACATCAGATTTCTGGAAAAAACTGCAGCAAAAGGATTTCAGTACCTTCACAGTTACGAATTTCAGCTAAAAACTCCCGCCGGACAGTTTATCACTTTCCGGCGGGAGTTTCACTATTTCCAGGAAATAACTTAAGCATTCCCATTTGTACCAATACATTATCCTGTATCTACGTTATTTTCATTACATAAAGCACACGCCCAATTCTGGTTTCCACATTACAGTACCTCTATTTTGCAGCGATGCACTTTATCCTTTCTGTAATAACCAATACCAACCAGGATAATTCTCCCTGTAGTCTTTGGCCGTTCGCCAATCTTTCCCTGAAACTTCAGCACATAATTCTTATCCTTAATTTGCTTCAACGCTGTCTCAGGAGAATCATCCACTTTGAGTTCTATAATAATACCATCATCCGAACGGTCATGAGGATAAAAGATATAATCCACATATCCGATACCTGCCTGATCCTCCCTTTCGATATTGTATTTATTTCTCGCTGCAATGTAAGCAAGCTTTACACTGCCAGACAATTCTGCTTCATTATTATAAGCTTTCAGCGGCGACTCCGTCGTATGTACAATAGACAGAATTTTTCCGACTGTCTCCTCATCTCCGTCATAGGTTGCCTGCAGGATGCGGGCAGATTCCTTTTCCAGTTCACGCATATAACTATAGCTTGGCTCTGTCCGAATGATTTTATCGAATTCCAACTCAAGCTCTTTATTGGGAATCCGCACACGACCGTCATAATAATTCAAATATCCATACACAGTCATAACGGAAAGTATCTCATCTCTGTACTTTAATTCTGTTGCTGTGGACGCATATTCCGAAATATCCGCCTCTACCGGCTCGCCTGCCACAAGCAGCATCACAGCTTCTCTCACACCGTCAATATCATTCCGTACATAATCTCTCAGTTCATCATACTCGCCCGCTTTCGCCCAGTAGTCTTTGAGATTGTTCCGCGTCAAGGCAAGCACTACTGAATTCGGATTATATATACTGTACCCATCTTCCATATGATAACCATCATACCATTCTGCCAAATCTTCCCGTGAGAAAGACGGTCTGGTACAATTTTTCAGATACCGCTGATACAACCCATCAACTTCCTCACCTGTAAATCCGAAATATGCACCGTACATATCACTGCTCGCCATATTGTACTCATCGAAATGATTCATTGTATCACTTGCAGAATATTTCTTGATTGGAAGAACCCCTGTCAGGTACGTCATCTCAACATATGCCATTCCCTTTGTCATTCCCCCAAGGAAAGACGTAAATCTTCCTCTGTCTGCCTCGGTGAAGTAATCTTTATGGAATACATAATCCCATTCGTCAAAAATCAGCATAAATTTTTCGTTTTTATTTGCTAACGATATAATCCGCAAAGTGGCTCCCATAGAGTCCTCCTCGCGAATGTTTGCTTCCGGATATGCTTCTTTTAAGTCATCAAACAGTCTTTTTTTTATCGTTCCAATATATCCCTTATAAGAATCGCATTCTTCTACCGCCCTGCTAAAATCAATATAAATCAGATTATGCCGGTTCAAATGCCTCGTGTAATTCTTATTCCCGGCAATTCTAAGAGACGCAAACACTTCCGAACCGTCTACTCCCTTGCCAAAAAATGAACCAATCATCGCCGCCACAACGGATTTCCCAAAACGTCTCGGACCCGTGACAGAAATATAGTTCCGGCCATGCTCTACAAGAGTCATCAATTCCTCCAGCATTTCCGTTTTATCCACAAAATACGGTTTTTCCGTTTCTGCTTTGTATAATTCCAGAATATCCTCCGGATTCAGATAATATCCCATCTCTCCTTCACCTCCCAAAACAATTCCTGTAGTGAATCCAATTATCAATCCCATCTACACCACTTTTATATGCAAACTATAGCACAAACCAAAATGCAGTTCAACCTGGGATTCCTTATTTTCGTGCATTGCACTTATTTTAGGAATAGATACCAACCTTACATCCTGCCCCGTATCTATAAGGTTCTTTCACATAATATCGAACAGAATTTTCCGTAATTATTCTTCTACATATAATTTTTTTCCGACTGTTTATACAAAAAACAGGCAGCCCCTAGACTGTCTGTAATTATTAGATGAAACTGTATTACTGCCCATATCTTCTCTCTGATAAGCGGCAAAATCCGTCAGGCTGTGCCCGGTTGCCCGGATCACTTCACACCCTCACTTCACTCCCCTCAGCATAAACATCGGTCTGGAACCGTAGTTCAGCTTTTCCGTCTCATCCCAGACCTTTTCCCCGATCTCCTCGTCCGTATAAATCAGTTTAAATCCGGCGCGGCGGAGCAGCTCAATATCGATCTCGGGGCGTTTGCAACGGCTTAAAATGAGCCTCCGGGAGATGTCTTCCATTTTATCGCTCTCCGAGTAAGACTCAAAATCCCTGATCTGAGCGTCTTTGACCCGTCTGCGATCCTCTTCAAAGGAATGCGCCTTCGCGTCATCGAAAAGATAATTATACCATCCAGCGTCAAAATTCAACAATACGCCACCCTTTTTCAATACCCGGTGCCACTCCCGGTAGGCGTCTCCCGGACGTTCCAGATTCCATGTAAGATTTCTGGTGACGACTGCGTCAAAGCTGGCGTCCTCAAAATCCAGCCGCTGCGCATCCATTTGTAAAAATGAGATCTTCTCCGCAAGCTCTCCTGCGTTTTTCTTTGCTTCCTCAAGCATATTCCACGTATAATCAACCGCGGTCACCTGATATCCGCGCTTCGTCAGGCCAATCGCAAAAAAGCCGGGACCAGTCCCGATGTCTAATACCTTTTTCCCTGGAATTCCCTTTAAATAACTCTGCAGTACTCCCATCCAGTTGCGTTCGTTTTCATGCTCCATTTCGAAGCGGACTTCCTCAGAATAGCTTTTGGCTCGTTTTGACCAGTATTCTTCGATCTCCCAAAGCATGGATTGATTTTCTTTTCGCGCTGTCGCATTCATAGTATTGCTCCTGTTTCTTTCCTCTATTTGTAAAACGGCGTCTGCCATGTCTCCAGTTTGCCAGACGTCCCGTCTTCTTCCTCAATCAGCCAAGAGTATAGCTTAAGCCAGGAATTCGCACAAGCCCCACCGGGGGATGAAAAACAGAAAAACCTGTGGTTCCCGTCCGGGATACCCACAAGGCTGCATGCCTGATTGGAAAACACCCTGGCGCTATAATTGTGTCTCTCATCTGAAAATTCTGAATTTTCTGATTTTAATATTGGAATACTGATTTCTCATCTGTCAATCTTTTTTCGACAAAGTTTCGCCTGTTCTTTCATTTTATCAAAATCCACAAAACGGACGTTCTCGAAAAAAAATATGTAAACCAGTTTGTTTCCACACCGGAAAATGTGGATAATGTGGATAACTTGGTGTATAAGTCCATTTTCGGGCATTTTTTTATCCACCCGGATGTGAATAAAGCGGGGATAACCTTTTGGTCTCTCCGCTTTTTGCCCTTGTAGCCATCCCGCGATTTTGTGCAGGTTTCCTTTTATTTTTTCATTTTTCGCGTTACATGTCAATTTGTGATCTTTTATCTATCTGACTTTTTCATTTGTTTTCTGATTTTTTATCTGGTATCTGTAGTACCCGGTTTCCATATGTCTCCGTCCCATTCCGGTATTGCCTGCATCCCTGCTTTGCCGGGAGACGGTTGGCGTCTCTGCGCCCGTCACTCCAGATCCGTGTTCAGGTAAGAAACAAACTGGTTCCCGGCCGCCTCGAACAAGGCCAGGCTGTCGTTAGGTCCGTAATAGTAAGTCTCTTCTTCTCCAGGATTGAGCAGAATGAGATTCCCGTAGTCATCGTAGCCGGTGATGATAACACTGCCCGTCTCCGTGGCGGCGATGACTGCCTTGCCTTCGCTGACAAAATAGAGCACCTGGTCAAGTGTACAGCCAGTCAGATCAACAACGTCTTTTTGCAGGCTCTCCTCCAGCACGTCGACATCCATAATTCCGGTCTTAATAATATCCGGAATATTGTCCAGGCTGATGGTGACCTCGTCCTCCTTGTTTCTGCGCTCCCAGACGTATTCCTTCGCGTCATTGATCACTACGCCAACCATCTCATCCGCACGGAGGATGGCTTCCACTGCCGTCGGCCAGGCACTGTCCAGGCTGCCTCCCGCATAGACATAGTAAAGCTTTTCCTTCTCCGTATTAGACGGTATCTCTACCGTTACACTGCCGCTTTCTGATACAAATTTCCCATTGATCACCTGCGGGGTCGTATCTGTGATGGTAGTTCCGACACGGAGCAGAATCTCTGTCTGCTTCACATCATCCGTCTGCGTCGCGATGCCGTAGTCTACGTTGTCCTCCGTATCTGTGCTGACAATGGTGTCCGAGGTCGTTTCCACATATTCTCCATCCACAATCGACACACGGGTGAGCGTCAGCAGGCTGTTGGACTGGGTCACTTCCGTCACATAAGCGCCGCTCGGTGTATATTTTTTGATTGTCTCCCCGCTGCCGCTTGTGATGACGAGCCTATACATCGGGAACACCTCAGAACCTTCATTGGAGCTGTCAATATCCGCAAGCATGGCAACCCCATAAACCAGATTTTCCTCCATATAGCAGATCGGACGAATGCGTTCACTGGCACTGCAGGCAACCTCCCAGGTCTCGCCAGTTTCAAAGTCAATCGTACAGAGCGTCTGGGAATCGTAGCGTTCACCCTCGGAAAGCCAGCTGAAATAACGGTTGGATTCCGAACTGACGTAGCAGTCGGTATTGACGCCGGTAATGACGCTCTCATACGCACCAGTCGCCATGTCAATCCGATAAACAATATTCTCCAGCAAAATATAGCAGTCTTGCCCATCATCTGTGAGATAAGCAAGATCGTCAATGTCCAGCTTCAGGCTGTCATATGCCTCCATCGTGCGCACAAACAACAGCTCTTCCGATGTCGCGGAGGCCGCCTCGTAATGGTAAATCGCGATGCCGTTTTCTCCCTCGTGATCACCCCGGTTCATATACCCGGAGACGACATACCAGACGTCGCCGCTCTCATCTACACTCAATATTTTGATATTATTCTGATCGTAAAAATCGCGGTAATCAACATCATCCTCCTCTGGAAAGCCAAACACACGTGTCAGCTTTCCGCCATTGATCACATACGTCCACAATTCATTTTCCTGTACAAATGCCACTACTGTTTTACCTTCATCAAACGCATACTCCACATCACTGTCCGTGATGCCCAGGTTGATGCCGCCAGATTCCAGAACCGTACCGTCCGTATTCAAAATCTGATCGGTCGTCCTGGTAAAATCCAGCAGATATACACGCGTGTCTGTGTAGCGCAGGCGGTAAAACTCACGCACGTTGTACGTAATCGTCACACCCTCGTCATCTACCGCGGAAATGCGATAATTCAGCACAAACGAAGCCGTCGTGCCATTGATGTCAACCAGGCTGGGCGTTGGCTTGTAGGCGATCTGCGGATTGAGAGACCCCCACATCAGCTGATCGACTGTATCATGAATATTCATTGACGCAAGCGTCTGGCTCGTACCCGTCGTATCATCCGGCTCCACCACCACTCCAAGGGAATCCTGGTCGGTCTTATTCACACACTTTGCGTAAAAACCAGACACAAAATCCAAATATTCGTCCAAATGCAGGCCATCCTCCAGAAGCAGCCTGGTGTAAAAGTAAATTTCCCGTCCTCCGGCAGAAACCTGGATTTTGAGAATGTATTCCTGATTCAGCAGCATCTGGTTCTGAATCGTCAGGGTTGCTTCCAGACAGCCATCGTCGTTTGTCGTCATATTCAGCACACTGGTATTCTCCAGCGACTCGCTTCCATCCAGCGTCAGCACCTCGTAGGAAAGGCTCTCGACGTTCGAGTCAAACGGATCAATCAGAATATCGAGCTCATGGCTCGCGTCAAGCACCGTCACGGTATCGCGAATATAGTTCACATCCATCTCATACGCATAACCGTGCAGGCAATTATAGCTGACCCCGTCATTCTGCATATAAACCAGTGGAAAAGTCGAGCCGGACATCGCCTCTGAGGTATTCGGCGTCGCCTGGTTTAGCACCCGCGCAAAGACATATACTGCCACAACAAACACAAGCAGCAGCACTATGACACGAATGACCAGATTTCGTACTGTCTTCAGTATATTTTGCATAAATGATTCTCCTGTATCTCTTCGGCATTCCTGTTTGAATCCTCATTAGTATACTATCCGGAGGCAAATTGAACAAGTCTTTTTTGCTCCTCCCATCTGACTGGTATTTCGCATTGATTTTCAGGTAGCTTTCAGAGCATCTCAGCATTTATCCCGACAGAAACGATACCGTTCGCGTCTGCGGTGCATCTCCTGCAGCACCAGCACCCGAATCAGGTCTTCCAGAGGTACACACACGTCCTCCGCCTGCGCGGCCGCCATCCCATTTCCTGTTGTATCGGTGAGCACATCTTCCACGGAATCCGCACGGCGGCCGGCAACCTCTTCTTTTCTTTCCGCCGCTATCCGGTTATGTGCGACAGCCGCCGCGATTTTCTTCTGCACGGTATAAACGGTCGTAAAATCCGGATATTCATCAAACATCGCACTTCCTTCGTATTCCATCCGGTCGCACTCCTCTTCGACAAACGGAAGTAATTCCTTCGCCTCATTCGGATACATGGACTGCAGCATCCGGAAATCCCGCTCAGTCAGCATCTCATCCGTCGGATTCGAAAAATCCACTGGTATAATCGACGAAAATTCCATCTGGCCATGTTTCTCTTCTACGTGGTTGTTCCCTGCGGATTTCCTGTTCTCGAATTTCTTTTTCCCGGATTTCCTGTCCTCGAATTTCTTTTCCCCGGATTTCTTTTCTTCGGGTTTCTTTTCTTCGTACTTCTTTATTTCGGGTTCCTGTCCTCCCGGATCTTTTCCCTCAATTTCCTCCGCACACAGGATAGGCTCCCGATACGATGTCATCTGATTTTCACCCGGTCTTTTGAACGAGTTTCTTCTATTATTAATATAGCCCATAGATGCCTCTGAATTCTTTTTTCTATCATATGCACAGAAGCCTGCCTGGGTACCAGGGAGGCCACCCGCTGTAAAACGAGAAAAATTCTGTACAAATCCAATCCGCTGCGGTATACTTGCACCGACCGCACATTTTCCGGATAACATCACAGCCAGAACTGCGAGGCTGTCTGGCAGATCCCGATAGCAAACGTCAAACTCACCCTAAACCGGATCCATGAAAGGACTACAAAATGGCAAAGCAAAAAGAAATCAAGACAAATGCCATGCGGATCCTTGACCGCATGAAGATTCCATATACATTCCAAACCTACGAATGTGACGAGTTTATCGACGGCCAGCACGCCGCCGACCTGCTCGGCCTTCCACATGAAATCGTCTTCAAAACGCTCGTCACCGTCAGCCCCGAACGCGCATATTATGTGTTCGCGCTTCCGATTGACGCCGAGCTCGACCTGAAAAAAGCCGCCAAAGCCGCGGGGTGCAAGTCTCTGGCGATGATTCACGTAAAGGACATCCAGAGCGTTACCGGCTATATCCGCGGCGGCTGCACCGCAATCGGCATGAAAAAGAATTATCCGGTTTTCATGGATGAGAGCGCGCTTCTTTATGAAAAAATCGCCGTCAGCGGCGGGAAAATCGGCCTGCAGCTTACGCTCACACCCCGGGATTATGAAAAGGCATGCCAGGCGGTGTTCTGTGATCTGACACGGCAGTGATATTCTTCCTTCCTGCAAAGTGTGGCGTGCTGCGCAGGTATAACCTGTAATAAAAACCGGACATTTTTTCTCAATTGGGGGATTGCTTTTTTCATGAAATCATGTTATTTTAGAACGACATGAGGGAGTAGTTGGCACCCCTTTGGAGCGTGTTGCAAGTCAACATACTGATCCCAACATACTGAGAAGGATCTGGCTTGTATGAAATAACGAGACTCATGTATGGTACTGCGTGGCTGCCATACATGAGTTTTTTATGGGCAGCTGAACAATTTCGCTGCTTTTTTTGTGCATAGAATTCTTATCAAGATTCCGGATTGCGCTTCGCTCCTACCTGACGACGCGTCCCGCACGATCATCCATCAGCAGCGCAACACGAAGGAGGAACCACCTTATGTTATTATTTATGCAAATTTTTTTCACCATGTTTATCGCTGAGATGGGCGATAAGACACAGCTTCTGATGATCGCCATGACCTCCCGCTATAAGCTCCGGGACATCATCATCGGCTCCGGCGCCTCAATTCTGGCGCTGAACGCGATCGCGGTAGGCTTAGGCGCCTTAATCAGTCAGTTTATCCCGACCTGGCTGATCAAAATCGTCGCCGCCCTCGCTTTCTTCTATTTTGCCTGGACTACCCTGTGCAAGGTCGAGGAAGGCGAAGAAGAACACGTCAAAGAATCCAGATTTCCACCGATTCTGACCGTCTTTGGTACCTTTTTCATCGCGGAGCTGGGCGACAAGACACAGCTGACGGCGATCACTTTCGCCGCAAATGAAGGCATAAACAATGCCATCCTGGTCTGGCTGGCCTGTTCCATTGGCCTGTTCGCTGCAGATCTGATCGGGATGCTGGTCGGTCATCTGATCGAGAGCAAGATGCCGGCTGGTTTTCTGGATAAGCTGGCATTCGTAATCTTTGCGGTCTTCGGATTTACAACGATGAAAGACGGTGTCTGTCTTCTTACGGCAGGGTGGATTTCCTGGGCCGTCGCCGGATGCGCGGCCGCACTGTTCGCGGTGCTTTGCGTCTGTACATGGAAAAAGCATCAGAAGGTCTGTCAGGGCTGATAAACCTCTCTACTCGCGGATCCATCTCAGATATTCCTGAATCGTTTTCTCATACCCATTCTCAGACGGCTCGTAAAACTTCCGGTCTTTGAGAGAATCCGGCAGGTACTGCTGCCTTGAAAAATGCTTCGGGCAGTCGTGTGCGTACTCATATCCGATTCCGTGTCCGAGCTTCGCCGCACCCTTGTAATGCGAATCCTGCAAATGCGGCGGGACAGCCGCTGGCGTCTGTTTTACCGCCTCCATCGCGTCATAGATCGCGTTCGTAGTGGAATTGCTCTTCGGCGCGCAGGCAATATAAATCGCAGCCTGTGCCAGAATCAGCTGCGCCTCCGGCATCCCGACCCGCTCCACCGCCTGAGAGGCGGCAACAGCCACCTGCAAAGCCTGTGGATCGGCGTTTCCGACGTCTTCCGACGCACAGATCATGATCCGCCGCGCGATGAATGTCACACTCTCCCCCGCGTAAAGCATCCGCGCCAGGTAATAAACCGCCGCGTCCGGATCAGAGCCGCGCATACTTTTGATAAAAGCAGAGATGACATCATAATGCGCATCCCCATCCTTGTCATAGCGAACCACCCGTTTTTGAATGCACTCCGAAGCGACCTCCAGCGTGATATGGATTTTCCCGTCCGCGCCGGGCGATGTCGTGAGAACGCCCAGCTCCACCGCATTGAGCGCCCGCCGGGCGTCCCCATCCGCGATATCCGCCAGGAATTCCTCCGCGTCTGCGTCAATCTCGGCATTGTACGCCCCCATGCCGCGCTCTTCATCATAGACCGCGCGGTGAATCAGGGCGCGGATATCCTCTTTTTCCAACGGCTTCAGTTCAAAAATCACCGAACGGGAAAGGAGCGCGCCATTGACCTCAAAATAAGGATTCTCCGTCGTCGCGCCGATCAGAATCAGCGTCCCATCCTCTACAAACGGAAGCAGATAATCCTGCTGCCCCTTGTTAAACCGATGAATCTCATCCACAAAGAGAATCGTCCGTTTCCCGTACATGCCAAGGTAATCCTTCGCCTTCTTCACGACCTCTTCCATGTCCTTTTTCCCGGCCACGGTCGCATTAATTTGCGTAAATTCCGCCTGCGTCGTATTGGCAATCACCTTCGCAATCGTCGTCTTGCCTGTTCCCGGCGGCCCATAAAGAATCAGGGAACTCAGCTTGTCCGCCTGTATCGCGCGGTACAGCATCTTGTCCTTCCCTATAATATGCTGCTGTCCGACGATCTCGTCCAGCGTCCGCGGACGAATCCGCGACGCCAGCGGAGCGTCCTCCTGCATTGTTTTTGTTCTTGCATATTCAAATAAATCCATTACTTTCTTCTTTCCACCTCAATTCAGTCTCTATTCCCATGAAAGCTTCAGCTTCCGGCCATTCGTCGCACAATCCGAGAGATACAGGTTAATCAGTGTCTGATAGGGGATACCGGATGTTTCTGACTGTCCTTTAAAATATTTTGCTTTTACTTATGTTTTTCTTTTCTTTGCTATTTTACATATCCTTTTCTGTACTCTCCCGCAAAATCATCCGCACGGGCAGCTTTCTAGTGCATACTTTTGGTTCATTCTCAGAATAAACGATCCCCGGAGCCGCAACCTTGGACGTACCCTGAACTGAATTCTGTGTCGAACCCTGAGGTAAATTCTGAGTCGAGTGCACTTCCACAGGAGCATTTTTCAATGTATCTGTATCCATCAGTATTCCCAGACATTCCTCCGCCATTTTTTCCATCGGCAGGGATATCACGGACAGTGATGGGACGGAAAAGGCGGCTTCTTCCGGCTCTCCGTTCCCGATAGCCAGCACCTTTACCGTCTCCGGGCAGGCAATCTTCCTTTCGTGAAGCCCCCGCAGGACGCCGAGCGCCAGGGCATCCGAACTGCAGAAAAAGCCATCTGGAATTTCCTGACGCTCCAAGTGCATAATCATAGAATAGCCTTCCCGCCTGCAGCTTTCACAAAAGAGCGGCGAAAGCACCTTCAGGCCAAGCTCCCTGGCCTTTTTCTCGAAGGCAGCGTTTCTGTCCCCGGCACCCGGAAATGAAATTGCTGAGGCAATCATGCATACCGTCCGGCAGCCGCTGTCACATAAAGCCTCCGCCGCCAGATGACCGATTTCTTCATTGTCCATCTGTACCGTGTTATACTTCTCACTTTTCCGATTATAAAGAACCACCGGAACCGGCAGAACCGCCTGATTCAAAAACGTCAGATCCTCCTCGGAGGCATTGCAGATGATCGCTCCATGGCAGCCGCTCTGGGAAAAAAGCAGGTTCTCCTGATTTAATTTTCCGGCAGCGTATGGGATAATCGAAAGATTGATTTTCGTCTCCAGTCCTTCCATTTTCCTTCGGAGTCCCTTTAAAAACCGCACCATCATCGGAGTCCGGAAATCATTCGCCCAGAAAAGAGCGATCTGCAGACTCTCCTGCCCCTCTCCGCTGCGGAGCTGCCTGGCCGCCATACTGGGCCGGTAATTCAGCTCCCTCGCCGCCTCCAGTATGATATGCTGTGTCTTTTCGGGAATTTTCCGCTCTTTTGCACGGTTTCTGAGCACAATGGATACCGTACTCTGTGAAAAGCCGGTTTTCTCCGCAATCTCCTTTATTGTAGCCATTCAATACCTCTCAAACTATCAAATCATGTTATTTCACATTTGCACCTCGCGCAAGACGCAGCTTTTATACACAGTTTTCATTTTAACACAGAAAGAAAAATAGTACAACGTTATACTTTCCCTATTGACAAATTTTTCCTTCGGTATTAAAATACAGACGCTGATAAGTACAACGTTGTACTTAATAATTTTGCACGGATTCTAAACGAAACTTAAGGAGGAACCTTCCATGTCTATGTCGTTCACGGTCATGCAGCAGACTCTTGTCATGTTTCTGCTGATGGCAGCCGGATACCTGCTGTATCGCGGCGGAAAAATTACCATTGAGGGCAGTAAAAGTATTTCTTCGACCCTTCTGTATCTGGTCATCCCCTGCGTAATTGTCAATACCTTCCTGACGGAAGCGACGCAGGAAAAGATAACCATCCTGCTGCTTTCCGCGGCGGTCAGTGCACTGATCATTCTGCTGGCAGCCATTCCCTCCAGAGTGTTGTTTCCCAATCACCCTATAGACGACTTCGCCGCTGCCTTTTCCAATGCCGGATTTATCGGCATTCCCCTGGTGCAGTCGGTTCTCGGCAGTGATTCCGTATTTTATATTTCGACCTTTATCGTGCTAATTAACCTGTTTCAATGGATCTACGGTGCTCCGATGATGCGTGGCGCAAAAATGGAATTTCAGCCGCGGAAGCTGTTAATCAATCCAATTGTGATCAGCATGATTATCGGTCTGGTGTTATTCTTTTCCCAGATTCCGATCCCCGGGGTGATCTGCACCTGTCTGGATAGTATCCAGAATCTGAATGCTCCTCTTGCCATGCTCGTCCTGGGAGTCTATCTGGCACAGACCGATTTCCGCTCTGTCTTTATGACCGGACGGCTTTATAAAATGGCATCCGTCCGGCTGCTGCTCATTCCTGCTGCGACACTGCTTGTGCTCTCCCTGCTCCCGGAAAAATGGAACAGCCTGCGCATGGCGCTCCTGATCGCTGCCAGCGCTCCCTCCGGGGCAAACGTAGCCGTCTATGCCCAGGTAAATGGAGGCGACTACGCCTACGCTGTAAAATGTGTGGCATTGACCACCCTGCTGTCCATTATCACATTACCTCTGGTCATCGGCGCCGCGTCCATGATTTGGGGGATGTAAAATATGCCAGGAAAGAACATACACAGGCTATACCTTACAAAGGTATCGATCTGCCGACCGTTTATTGATGACGTGTTGCTGGATTGATTCTTTAAGGCTCCGACTGCCCGATATCTTGCCTGTGAAAATATAGAACGCAAAGGTCACCCGTCGTCCGCGGACCGACATTTCGTATAATTATCAAAATCATTATGAATCGAGCAGGGAGATTTTCTCCCTACTCGCCGTGCGAGGCGCGTTCGGCGTAAGCCGAAAAATTCTTTACGCGCCCCTGCGCATTAAAAAAGGAGGCTTTTATCATGATTCCAGAAGAAGTATTAGCAAAACTGAAGGTCTTTTGGCAGAGTTCTTTCCAGAAAAGCACAATCCCCTGTGTAACGGATGCTTTTACCCGTGAAGAAATCATGCTTCCCTCTCAGGACGGAACGCTGCTCCATACCGTCATCACCCGGCCTGTCTTCAAGCATAATGAGAAGCTGCTTCCAGATGGCAGTTCTTCGCAAAACGAATCTACATGGACGAATCACCCCGGCACAGAATGCTGTGAAATGGCACAAGTTGCACTACCAACCATCGTCCAGCGCAGCTGCTACCCGGAGCAGCTGCCCCTTTATGAGATCTGCGGTGAGGAGCTCGCAAAAAGAGGCTTTATCCATGTAATGCAGTATTGCCGCGGTACAGGGAAAAGCCAGGGCGAATGGCAGCCCAACATCAACGAGCGCGAAGACGGTCTGAGCCTGTTAAATTGGTTGAATGATCAACCATGGGTGGAGTCTATGGTCTGGTGGGGTACCAGCTACCTGGCACTGACCGGATGGGTGCTGGCCGACGCGGTTCCTTCCAAAATGAAGGGAATGGTGCTGAATGTCTATGGGACGGACCGTTATTCTTCTGCTTACGAAAAAGGAATGTTTCGTCATGATATCCTGACCGGATGGGCCATGCAGAATGCAGGGCGTTCGGTCGACGCGGATTATCTGGACAGCTGCCGCTATCGGCCGCAGATCGAAGTGGACAAAGCCCTGTGGGACGGAAAGCTTCCCTGGTACCGGGACTGGATTTCCAATGAAAAACTCTCCGACGATTACTGGCAAAGCGGCTTCTGGAAAATGCTCCGCGAGATCCCTGCACGGACGACTGTGCCGGTCTATGTCATCGACGCCTGGTACGATCACCACTTCAGCTCCGCCATCCACGGCTGGGAAAACCTGAACCCGGAAACAAAAGCGCACAGCTGGCTCACCATCGGCTGCTGGAATCACTTTGGAAACAATGTTCTCCCCTGGTGCCGGCCGGAGCATTTAAACAATAATTAAGTCGCACTCATGATCGATTTTACAATAAGTGTTCTTCTGGAAATTAAGGTTCCGGCAAAGCAGATCCGCTACTATCAGATCGGGAGCGACAGCTGGAAGGAAGCAGAAGCCTTTCCGCCGAAAAAGGAGACTGTCCGATCCTTATACCTCACCGGAGCGATGGAACTGGCAGACGCTCCTGATGAGGGCGCTGACAAGGATAAAGCAGTATCGTTCATTTTTGATCCGGAACACCCGGTACCGAGCTGCGGCGGAGAAGCTCTGCTGACGAGCATGAATCTGGCGGGAAGCCTCCCGCAGCCGGAGCCCGGCTGGCGTGACGATGTGCTCACCTTTCTTGGTCCGGTCCTTGAAGAGCCTCTAACCATTTTCGGAAAAATCCAGGTAAAGCTCGCTGTCAGGACAGACGCAGAGGATACCGCCTTTACCGCCCGCCTCAGCCAGGTACTCCCGGACGGAAAAGCTTATCATATGCGCTCCTCCATCACGCGTATTCTGGCGGATCAGACCGATTATCAGCCCGGCGCGAAAACTACCGTCCGGATTACCATGTGGGACATCAGCTGGCAGGTTCCCGCGGGCTGCCGCCTGCGTCTGGACATTTCCAGCTCCGATTTTCCGCAGTACGCCGTTCACTCCAACTATGCCGGGCCATGGGCTGCTCAGAAAAAGGTACGCAAAGCAAACCAGACCATTTTCTGCGGGGAGGATTCTGTGCTCGAGCTGCCGCTGATGGTGTGAAATTCAGTCTGGCACTGGCCGAACCGATGCGCGGATCCGGATGGGGCTGCATCCGCACTGCCTCAAAACCAGGCTTCTCTTCCACGGGCTGTATTCCGCATAAGTCGCTGAACATCCACCCTGTCACCGAACCAAATGCGTAGTGGTTCAGGCTGACGTCACCCGTCAGTCTGCCATTCCGACAGAATCGCCACCACTGCAATCGCCATACACACCGTCTACCTCGGCCGCCTCAATCAGATCCTTGGGGATATTGTTATCAAAATAATTTTTTACCAGAATGACCGTAAATCCATTCATCAAAAGGTTCAGTAGAATCAACCCCCAGATCCTTAAGCCACGTGTCCGCACCCCGGTCTGTCTCTGTGTGTACATCCAGATTACTCCATTAGCTTCATCAGCACCCGGGCATACATCTCATGTCCTGTCTTTGATGGATGATTCATTCCGTTTGCCAGAAGCGCCTCCACCGGATATCCAGCCGTCTCATATATTTCCCAGACTGCATACGTATCAGCAAGGCATACCTCCTCCAAAACAGCGAGTTCTCTGATGACCTGTATGCGATCCTGTAAAGTACATGCTGTATCCAATTCAAATGGAGAAATCGCCATATTCGGTGTCATAAGTACAATGTCTGCTTTCGTATCGTTTTTCACCGTGTTAACAACTTCACGCAAAAGTTTTTTATATGTCTCTGTATCGCCGCATTCTTTTCCCCAGTTCAAAGAACCGTTGATCAATACCAGATCTGGCTGATACCGTATAACATCCCGGTAGAGACGTTTTTGCATGCCATACATCGTATCGCCGGCAATACCGGAATTGATGGTACTCACAGAGGTCTGCTCATATTTATCAATCAGATGACTGCGAAAACGTTCAAGATAGCATTCACGTGCATCTGTAATCTCAATCACATCGTGCTCACAGATTTCCCCTCTGTCCACCTTGATAAATAACTTTTGGGGATCATCCGCATATTCGAAGTGTCCTGCTGTAACACTGTCGCCAAGTGCGACAATGATCGGATTTTTTCGTTCCATTCCGTCTGCTGCCGGTCCATAAGGTCCAAAAACAGAAAGTGCTCCACGATTTTCCCGCATCACCTTTTTAAAATGCTCCGGACGTTTTGAACTGACCACATCAGCTGCATCCGTAATTTCAAGTGCTTTTTTTGCATATTTTTCTGGTGTTTCAAAATTTGTTTTCATTGATGTAATCCCCCGTATTTTATTGTATATTACTTAACTTTTATATTCTTTCTCAGATTCCATAGCATTTAGCATATTTGCTCAACACACAAATTCAAACGGCACAGCGGGTATCCCTGCCTGATTGTACACGTTCACCAGAAACCATGGTGTCTGAGCAAATTTTATCTGTATCTCTGCTTTCTCTGCAGTGTCAGCTAAATATGCTGCATCTTTTTTACTGACAGCATCTTCCTGTGTTGAAAAAGAGCAGGAAGACCTTTCCATTTTGGTAAGTGTCAGAATCAGCTTGTCACCTTCGGCTCGAAATGTGTATGGCAGCTCTTTCTCAGAAGTATACAGCTTCAAAGCATCTATAAAATCTCCTTTAATCTGCATCCCGCTCCCGGCATTGCGGAAAATAATGGTAATTTCATTTCCACTTCTTTTTGCGGAAACAGCACGAGGAGCATCACATAAAAACATCTCTGAAGAGTCTTTTCTGTACACATGTCCTCTCGCGAGCAGAGCCAGACGTTCCCCTACTGCCTTTTTATTTTTCGGATGGATATCCTTTTCCTCACCTATATCCGAAATAGAGCAGAGATAAACATCATTCACCGTCTCCGCGACCTGCTCCTGGCAGCTGCGAATGACCGGATAGTGATTACTTTGTGTATCCAAAAGCCATGTATCAAATCCGGGCAGCTGAACGATTAGAAATGGAAGCTTTGTTTCATTCCAGAGTGCTCTCCAGTCGCCTATTAAGCCAGTCAGCATATCTTTATATAAATAATTTTTCCCCGGAACGTCATCACTCTCCCCTTGCTGCCACAAAAGGGGCCCCCGAGGCGCGGAGGGGGCAAGTGGTTTGAGGATGTGGTCATGAAGGCTGGCGGGAGGTGCGGTCGGCTGCAGCTGGGATACATAATCCTCAATCCCAGCTGGCATCTGAGAAAAAAATTGCATAATCTCTTTTTGTGATGGAGTCCGGGGCATTACGAATTCTGAAAATGGATCTGCAAACAAATTTCCCCGATCATTCATCGGATTATGATGCTGTTTTTCCCAATAAGCGTCCTGATCCATTGATGAAAGACGTTTTTCATAGTCCAGAATCCACGGCAATCCGCATTTTTTCACCGTCTCCGGATTCATCCAGGCAGAAGCAGTCGTTCCTCCCCAGTTGCAGCCGATGATCCCGACAGGAACATCAAGCTCCTCACAGACAGCCTTTTCAAAATAATAACCAACCGCGCTGAAATACTCCAGATCTTTCCTGGAAGCATAACGCCAGATATTCTGCCGACTGTAATCGAATTCCTCCAACTGTCCATTATAACAGACCTCTGGAACGTTAAAAAACCGAATACGTTTGTTCGGACAATCATTCAGAGCTTCTTTCAAATGCTTTTCATAACGCATATGAAATTCCATATTGGACTGTCCGCCTGCAAGCCATACCTCTCCTATCGCGACTTACGGATAGCTAATCGTCTCACCTTCCGCACAAGTCAGCGTCTGGTCAGCTTCGCAAGCAGATCGGGCCGGCCGCGTCAGATACCGGGTACCTTTCTCATCTGCTATTGTTTTGGCATTCTGTCCCTGGATTTCTACAGAAACAACTGCTCCCGGAGTATGTGTTCCCCAAACAGTGACTATTTTCTCTCTTTGAAGAATCATCCCGTCCTGGAATATTGCTGCTGGCTGTAACATTATAACCCTCCTCTAGTGCCTGTTTACTTCATTCGTAAACTGCCTTTACAATATAATTTATTGTTTATAAATTGAATTAACACTATATTAACCTTAAAATTTAAAAATTCCAAGACGTGATATCTGACAAATATTGCACTAATTATTTAGTTAAATTGCTATTTGACTCTTTGGAATGACATCGGTAGAATAGATTTGCAGTATTATTTCTGCCTGCCGCAGCCGGATATCTTTATACAAAAGACTTCGTTTTGATCGGCAATACAGATAAAAGAAAGGATCTATATGGACAAGACAGCTTATTTTGAACAGATGCGTGATCGCCGAAAAAATGAAATTCTGGCAGAAGCAAAGACAATGTTCCTCAGCGAAGGAATAGCGGCATTCAGTATGCAGCAGCTGGCAAAAAATCTGGATGTATCGACCGTTACCCTCTATAAATATTTTAAAAATATGGATGATATTATGCGTGAATTAGCAGAGCAGATTATCAGAATGCTCGCGGAAAAGCTTTACATATCTCATCCAGAACAGACGGACAATCCAACAGATGTCCTGACAAAGCAATTACGAAACTCATATAACATTATAATAAATCAAAGAGAAGACCTCTCTCTTTTATTTTTATTTCAGATACATCTGCGCAAGGGCAATGAAGAAGATCCAATTGAAAATGCTATTGATATCTATACGGAAAAATGGAAGGATTATTTAAAGGATTTGTTAGAAAATATGAGATCCTATGGGGACTTAAGGAAAGACCTGAGCCTGGAGGATGCCCTTTCTTTTATCTGGCAAACCAATGCGGCGCTGGTTCAGTACATCGGAATGTACTCCGATAAACAATACAGGAAGAATGAAAAACTCATCAGAGATCACATTGAACGAACCATACAGGCGTCCCTGCTTTATCTTAAACCTCACTCCTGATTTTCTGACAGACTGTGATAGCAGGCAGAAGAACTTTTTTTGTCTCCTGCCTGAGTCGCCTGAATCAATAACCCAGTCTCCAAATATCCGTGCATTGTATATTTTTTATTCAGGCCCGGGAGGCAAATATGCCTCTGCAGCAACTTCAAAGCGTGATGGATAGTAATAAGAAGCAGCCGGAGCAAAAAGCCAAACAGAAGTCGTTGACTGATGCAGCACCAAAGAAGCTGGGACGCCCAAAAGGTTCAAAAAACAAGAACACTCTGGAACGGGAAGCTCAGCAACAAGCACAGCAGAAACGTGGCAGGGGCCGTCCCAAAGGTTCCAAGAACAGGAAAACTCTGGAGCGAAAAGCTCAGCTTGCTGCCACACAGGCACAGCCGACTTCAAATGAGTGACATCAATTAACGTTCTCTTGGTTTCTTCGCCTTCGTTTGTGCTAATAAATGGGGGCGGGAACTAAAGTTAATCTGACTCATTCCAAAATCAATTCGTCCACCGTCACAAACGTATATCCCTGCTCCGTCAGCGCGTCCACAATCAAAAGCGCCGCATCCACTGAGGATTCATAATAATCATGCAATAAAATAATGTCGTCCGGCTCGACTGCTTCGAGTACCCGCCGCACAACATCACTCACATTACACGTCGTCCAGTCCAGCGGATCCACATCCCAAAGCACCGGAATCATTTCAAAGGAACACTCCAGATCCTTTCGCCACGAGCCGAACGGCGGACGTACATATTCCGTATCCTTGCCGGTAATTTCTTTTACCAGGGCGCTGGTCTTCTCCACCTGCTCACAGGCCTCTTCCACACTCAGATCCGTGATTTTCACATGGTCATAGGTATGATTTCCAATCAGGTGCCCTTCCTGATTCATTCGGACAATGATCTCCTCATTGCCAGGAATGTTTTCACCGATCACAAAAAACGTTGCCTGTACGCCGCGCTCGGCCAGACCATCCAGCAATTTCACCGTATAGACCGGATGCGGGCCATCGTCAAACGTCAGCGCTACGCGCCTGGTTTCGTCCCATTCCGTTTCATTTTCCCATTCTGCTTTCGTTGTCCGAGCAATTTCTGTTTCCCACGCCGTCTCTGTTTCTGTCTCTTTTGTCTCTGGCGTCGCGTCCACTGCTAATGCTGCGTCCGTTTTTTCTGCTTCCGCGGCCGCGTCTGCCGTCAATGCCATCCCAAGAGTTACATCCGCTGTCACCGACGTCTCCCAAGCCACATCCGTCTGCACGTTTTCTGCTCCCGAAACTGCATCCGCAATTTCAGGAGTTCCCCCTGCCGCATCCTCCTGCGGCAGACTCCGGTATATACAAATCAGCAAAACAACCGCTGTCATGCAGGAAAAAACAAACATCGGAAAATTCTTTTTCATCCTGTCCCGCCCTGTTTTCTGTCTATTTACTATATGAAGCAATTCACAGAAAAATACAGGTGCGGGACATACGGTATTATTTTTTCAGCAGCACCTTCCGGAAGTTTTTTTTTCCACGTTTCAGTACCAGGCCATCCGCAAATTTTTCTCCGGCCACCACAGCTTTGACGTCCGTCACCTTCTCGCCGTCCACCGTCACGCCGCCCTGCTCGATCGCCCGGCGTCCTTCGGAGCGGGACGGTACCAGTCCGGCTTTCAGAAGCAGAGCAATCAGCTCAATCGTGCCATTTTCATCCAGATCCGCTTCTGTAATCTCAGCGGTCGGCATATCCGCGGCATTTCCTCCCCCGGCGAACAGCGCGCGCGCGCCTTCCTGCGCCTTCTTCGCTTCTTCCTCACCGTGAACGAGAGCCGTCAGTTCGTACGCGAGAATCTCCTTCGCAGAATTGAGCTGGCTGCCTTCCCATTTGTCCATCTCATTGATCTGCTCCAGCGGCAGGAAGGTCAGCATCCGCAAGCATTTCAACACGTCTGCGTCCGCCACGTTTCTCCAGTACTGGTAAAAATCAAACGGAGAGGTCTTATTCGGATCCAGCCATACCGCGCCGCTCTGCGTCTTGCCCATCTTCTTCCCTTCGGAGTTCAACAGAAGCGTAATCGTCATCGCGTACGCATCCTTGCCCAGCTTGCGGCGAATCAGCTCCGTACCGCCCAGCATATTGCTCCACTGGTCGTCGCCGCCGAACTGCATATTGCAACCGTAATTCTGGAAGAGCATATAGAAATCATAGCTCTGCATAATCATGTAGTTAAATTCCAGGAAGCTTAAGCCCCGCTCCATGCGCTGCTTATAGCACTCCGCGGTCAGCATCCGGTTCACGGAAAAATGCGCCCCCACCTCGCGCAGCAGCTCTACATAATTCAGCTTCATCAGCCAGTCCGCATTGTTCACCATCAACGCCTTATCATCCGAAAAGTCAATAAACCGGCTCATCTGTGTTTTAAAACAGTCTCCATTATGCTGGATTGTCTCCGGCGTCATCATCTGGCGCATATCCGTCCGCCCGGACGGATCCCCGATCATGGCGGTTCCTCCCCCGATCAACGCAATCGGCTTATTTCCCGCCATCTGCAGGCGCTTCATCAGGCACAGCGCCATAAAATGGCCGACATGCAGGCTGTCCGCCGTCGGGTCAAATCCGATATAAAACGTCGCCTTCCCATTGTTTACCAGATCGCGGATTTTATCCTCATCCGTCACCTGCGCGATCAGGCCTCTAGCCACCAGTTCGTCATAAATCTGCATTGGTTTTTCCTCACTTTCATTTTACTTTGCTTCCGGCTTATCCGGATCAGGGAGAAGGCAAAAAGAAAAGCCCCCATCCCTATAATCAATCTTATAAGGACGAGAGCTGTAAGTCCCGTGTTACCACCTTATTTCACAGACAGCTCACACTGTCCGCCTCACTGAGTACAGGAAAAACAGATCCCTCTATACTCTGACACCGGATAACGGATGTCACTCCGCCACAGCCTACTAAGAATCTTGCTGACAGTTCCATATCTTCTCCAGTCTCGTGGATTCTGTGTGTTCCAGGACCAGACATTTCTGCAAATTCCGTTTGGTGCAGAGCTCCGGGATGTATTCAAAAACAGCTTCCGTGTGCACCTCTCATCTCGGGTCTTACTACGGCATCCGAAAGCAAAATTCCTCTTTCCTGCTTTCGAAACCATGTGCGCTACCCCTGCCGGTAACTTTCTGTACCTTCCGCTGTTCTCTACTTGTTCCCTTCCTCGCTTTTGAGAAAGTATAGCTATTTCCCGCCGTTTTGTCAAGGGCGAATTTGACTAGATGACGGAACGAAGAATTCTCGTAATTCCTGCTATGATACCGGATGAGAGTCTTTCCATTTTCCGGGCGTTGTTCCCTTCCATTTTTTAAAAATGCGAATAAACGCATTACTGTCCACAAAACCGACCATCCTGGCTACATCCGTGATTTTGAGATCAGGCTCCAGAAGCAATGCGGTCGCATGGTCTATACGTACGTCATACAGATAGTCCACGACACTTTTCTGATATTGCTCCCGAAACTTTTTGGACAGATAAGAAGGCGCAATATGAGAAAAGTACACTGGAGCCGCAGATTGTTTAACTACCTGAATGTTCTGGCTCTCGCCGGCATTGCGCTGGTGACATTATATCCGTTTCTGTATGTTGTATTCGCATCCATCAGCGACCCGGTCGAACTGATGGGGAACTCTTCGCTCCTGTGGAAGCCAATCGGCTTCTCTCTGGCCGTTACTATTCACGGGGTGGAGAAGACGGACTGAGATTTTGAACTTTCGTGAGA
>JAJBUL010000120.1 GCA_020860365.1 Clostridiales bacterium
CCGTGGCGGTGATTTCGTGCTGCCTGAGGGCCACTGTGAAGGGGAGCGTTTATCTGCCCCTGTGCCTGCTGCCGCTGGGGATTTTCCTGGTAAAAAATGACTGCAGCCGGTAGCAAAAGGCGCTGATTGCCGCAGTGACGGCTGTGTGCCTGTTCGCATTCCTGCGCGGAAATCTTACGAGTAATGGTTCCCGCGTGTCCAGAACAGCCGCGGAGGCAGTCGGCGGATCCGACAGCAGCCAGATCTATACGTTTGGCTACTTCCTCCAGTACCCTCGGCGCCTGATTGGAATGCTGGCGAATACGATTTACAAGCAGGGAGACGCCTACCTGCGGAATCTGCTCGGCGGGTATCTTGGCTGGCTGGAAATCACGATTCCGTGGTTTGTAATTATCGGTTTCCTGTTCCTGCTGCTGCTTTCCTGCATCGGACATCCGGGTGAAAGCAGGATTTCAGGCGGAAAACGGGCGTTCTGGGGCATTCTCGCCGCAGGTACCTTTTTCCTGGTGGAGATTTCGATGCTGTTTTCGTGGACCTCCACCGATTCGCTCTACATCGAGGGCGTGCAGGGGAGGTACTTTATCCCGTTCCTTCTGCTGGTGCTGCTGGTGCTGCGAAACTCGTTTTTTCAGACGAAAAAAATTCTGGATCGGAGGCTGTTGTTTATGGGTGGTTTTCTGAACGCAATTGTATGGATACAGGTCATCCAGAAGGTGGTAGACGCCTGAAAATGTATGTTTGAAAAAAGAGGATGGACAGTAACCTTTTTTGGAAAGGGGAGAGATACATGAAGCTTATCATACAGATTCCGTGCTATAATGAAGCCGAGACACTGGAAATCGCGCTGAATGACCTGCCCAGGAGGATGGACGGGATTGACCAGATCGAATATCTGATTATCAACGACGGCAGCCGGGATGCTACCGTAGAGGTCGCGAAACGCTGGGGTGTAAATTATGTCGTGAATTTTAAACGGAACAAGGGACTGGCTTACGGTTTTATGGCCGGGATTGACGCCTGCCTGCGCAATGGGGCGGATATTATTGTAAATACGGACGCAGATAATCAGTATGCGGGAGCGGATATTGAAAAGCTGGTGCGCCCGATTCTGGAAGGAAAGACCGATATTGTGATTGGCGAGCGGCCAATCGACGAGACAAAGGACTTTTCACCCATCAACAAAAAGCTGCAGCAAATGGGAACCTGGGTCGTGCGGAAGGCATCGAACTCGGACATTCCTGACGCGCCGAGCGGGTTCCGTGCGTTTAGCCGGGATGCAGCGATGCGCCTGAATGTGACGAATGAATATACTTATACGCTGGAGACCATTATACAGGCTGGACGGGTCAAAATCGCCCAGACGTCGGTTCCGATCCGAACGAATGAAGAACTGCGCCCATCCAGGCTGTTTAAGAGCATTCCGAGTTACATCAAAAAATCAGTGGTCACGATCCTGCGGGCGTATATCATGTATTCTCCGCTGAAAACATTTTCGATTCTTTCCCTGATCCCGTCTGCGGCGGGGCTCGCGATCGGAATCCGGTTCCTCGTCTTTTTCTTTTCCGGACACGGGGATGGACATATGCAGTCGCTGATCCTCTGCGCACTCCTGCTCATGATGGGCTTTATGACCTTTGTGATCGGTCTGCAGGCGGATCTGATTGTCAAGAACCGGAAGCTTCTGGAGGATATTCAGTATCATGTGCGGCACATTGACTATGATAAGCTGCCGGATGAGAAAACAAAGCCTCATGAGGAATAAGGATACAGGGATTATTATGCGAAACATTTTGACGTCAGATAAAAATCAGGAGCGGTCTGCGGTTGTCTGGAATGCTTTTTCCGCCATGATGAATTCGTTTCAGACAACGATTCTGCTGATCGTGCTTACAAGGGCGGGTACGGATACGGACTCCGGGACATTTGTCATCGCGTATGCGGTGGGAAATCTGATGCTGCAGGTTGGAAAATATGGCGTCCGGCAATTTCAGGTGACGGATACGGCGGAGACCTACACCTTCCGGGACTATGTAGCTGCCCGCGGGATTACCGTCGTCCTGATGTTGCTGGCGAGCCTTGTTTATGTAGGATATACGCTTCTGTCCGGACGGTATACGGTGCAGAAGGCCGTGATTGTGCTTCTGATCTGCCTGGTCAAAGCAGTGGAAGCCTTTGAGGATGTGCTGCATGGCAGATTGCAGCAGCTTGGACGGCTGGACATTGCCGGACGGATTCTGGGACTCCGGCTTTTTTCGTTTATTGTGCTCTATGCGCTGCTGTTTCTGAAAACCAGGAATCTGCTGCTGACAAGCCTGGTTTCCCTGCTTGTCACGCTGACGCTCTCTTTGCTCATGAATGGGAGCGTGTGCGGTTATCTGGAGCCAGAGAAAGGACATGTGCCTGGAAAAACGGTGAAGCATCAGGCGTCCGCGCCGCGTGTTCGGGCTCTGCTTCTGGCCTGTGTGCCTCTGTGCGTCAGCGCCTGCCTGAATATGTATGTGGCGAATGTGCCCAAATATATCGTCGATTCTGTGGTGAGCGCACAGGAACAGACTGCATTGAATATTGTTTTTATGCCGGTTTTTGTGATTGCATTGCTGGGCAATTTTATTTTCCAGCCGATTCTGAAACGGCTGGGGCTTCTGTGGCATGAGAAGCGAACCGGGGAATTTAACGGGATAGTTGGAAAGCTTGCGGGAATTGTGGTGCTGCTGACAGCGGGAATTGCCCTTGCGGGGTACTGGCTCGGAATTCCCGTTCTGGAGCTGGTTTATGGGGTGGATCTGTCCGCTTACCGAGTGATTCTGGTTGTATTCATTCTGGATGGCGGAATCATTGCGATGCACAATCTGCTGATCCTGGTTATCACGATTCTGCGTCGGCAAAGCCGGATGATTTATGGCTACGTGGCGGCGGCGCTCGCCCTGTCTGTTTTTGGCACACCGGTTCTGAAACGCGCGGGCATGATGGCTATTTGCCTGTTTTTTACCCTTATTCTGGTGGTGCTGATGCTTTATTTTCTGCTTGTGATTCGGTTAAGGCGTCAGGAGGTCGAGGAATGAAGCGGCTGGAACATAAGAGAGTCCTTTTTATCACAACTAAAAATGTCGATTATATACGAAACACGCAGGAAATCACACTCCTGTCAGAACAGACGGCAGAACTGACCGTCCTTGGAAGCAAAAGCGGCAGTTACGTGAAACGCCTGGCATATGTTTATTCTCATCTGCTTTTTGGCTCCATGAAGCGGTATGATGCAGGGTTTGTCGGATTTTCCCCGCAGCTGATTCTTCCGTTCTGGGGCTGGAAATTCCGGGGGAAGACGGTGGTGGCGGACTTTTTTATTTCCGTCTATGACACCATGGTCTGTGACTGGAAAAAATTTCGAAAAGGAAGCGTAATGGCCAATCTCTGCCGCTGGCTGGATAAAAGAACGCTTCGCGGTGCGGATCTGTGTGTCTGTGATACGAAGGCGCATGGGGATTATTTTTCCTCGGAGTTTGGTGTAGCGCGGGAACTGTTTCACACCCTGTATCTGAAGGCGGACCGGTCGATTTATTATCCGCGCAGGCTGCCAAAACCACAGGAGGCGGGAAACCGGTTTGTGGTTCTGTATTTTGGCAGTGTTCTGCCCCTGCAGGGCGTGGAGGTGATCACGGATGCAATGCGTATTCTGGCGGAGGATGACCGCTTTTTCTTCTATTTTATCGGACCGGCGACTGACCGGGTAGAGGCGTCCAACATCCGCTATATCGACTGGCTTGCGCAGGAGCAGCTGGCCGGGTACATCGCTTTCGCCGATCTGTGCCTGGCCGGACATTTTCATGCTGGTATCGAGAAGGCAAAACGCACGATACCGGGCAAGGCGTTTATTTACCGCGCGATGGAAAAACCGATGATTCTGGGAGATAACCCGGCAAACCGGGAACTGTTTTCAGAAAGCATGGAAGGGATCTTTTTCGTTCCGATGGGCGACGCGCGGGCACTCGCGGAACGGATCGTGGAAATCAGCAATGCAGAACAAAAATGAGGAAAAACTGGTGAAAAAGAAAACCTGTATCATGATACCAAAATATAAACTGCTCACGGCCGCGGCAGTGCTTGTGGCCGCCGCACTGTTTCTCTGGCGACTGAGCGGCACCACGCTGGAGCTTTCTGTGACCAGTGTGCAGCCACTTCGACTGGCGATTCTTTTGTGCCTGTTGTTTCTGGTGCCGGTGTGTGCCTGTATTCTGGTAATAGAGGGCTCTTCGAGGACAAAGCTGCTGTGCCTGTTTGTGTATGCGTTTCTGTTCCTGTATGCATTGCTGCAGATGACTTACTATGAGAATTATGTCGGAAGAACGCCGGATGAGATGCAGCATATCTCCTATATTGCTTATCTGGAAGAAAAAGACGTGCTGATTCCGGATTTCACAGAGATGACCTATGGTACTCTTTTCTCAGAAAACAGTGCCATGGACGATGTGTGGAGGCTTGACTGGACCAATGAAGCGGTAAATTACCTGGGGCATCCTCCTCTGTATTACCAGATCATGAGACTGGCGAATGCCATTTCCTTTGAAAGCTACGGAACGGTTTGTGTGGTCAGGATTGACCGTCTGCGCCGGTTTAGTATGGCGATCGCGGCGCTCGCTCTTTTGCTGATCTTTTACATTGGCTTCACGAGACTGGAGCATCGGAATCCCTGTCTGCATCTTTTATACGGGATGATAACCACCAGCGTGCCGATGATGCTCTATGGAGCCGGAGGAATCTCGAACGATACGCTTGCGCTGCTGACGGTGACAATCTATTTTCTGGGAATTCTGCGGTTCGTGGAACAAAAACGTGACTGGAAAACGTATCTTCTGATCGCGGTGGGTGTGACGGCGACCATGCTGACGAAGACGACCGCGGGCTTGATGACCGCCCTTGCGAGCGTAGTGGTGATCGTGGTCTGCCTGCTGCGTGAGAAAAGCTGGAAGCGTTTGTTTCACAGAAGCTTTTTTGCCACCCTTCCGGTATATCTTCCGGCAGTTTTCTATTTTCTGTATATATATAAGCTGTACGGAACCTTCCAGCCTTCGCTGGCTGATTTCGTATCCGAGGAATATTTTCGGAATTCTTCCTTTTATGTTCAGGAAGAGGAGCGGGCGGTGATGACACTGTATCAGTATTTCCTCTATTATAAACGG
>JAJBUL010000108.1 GCA_020860365.1 Clostridiales bacterium
TGATGCCAGATGAAGTAAAGTCACCCAAAATTACGGGAACAAATACAGAAGATAAAACAGTTAATGAGGGTACGGTTTATTATGATATTCGGTTTTATGCGACTGCACCAAAGTCGGGAGAAGGAATCCGTCTGATTTTAAATATTGAAGCACAGAATGATTTCTATCCGGGGTATTCACTGGTTACGAGAGCGATCTTTTACTGCAGCAGAATGATCTCGTCCCAGTATGGAACAGAATTTACGGATTCACATTATGAGAAGATCAAGAAGGTTTACAGTATCTGGATTTGTATGAATCCGCCAGAAAAACGACAGAACAGTATCACCCGTTATAAGATAGAAGAAAAAAATCTGGTCGGTAATGTAGAAGAAGCAGTGGAGCATTATGATCTGATGACGGCAGTTATGATTTGCCTGGGTGACTCGGATGGTGAGAACTATAGCGGTGTGCTAAAGCTTCTTGATGTTTTATTTTCAGAAAGCCTGAATCAGGAAGAAAAAAGAACAGTCCTGCAAGATGATTTTGATATTCCGATGACCGTATCGATAGAAAGGAGGATTTCATCAATGTGTAACCTGAGTGAAGGCGTATGGCAGAGAGCTATGCAGCAGGGTATGCAACAGGGTATGCAACAGGGTATGCAACAGGGTATGCAACAGGGTATAGCGGAAGGCTCTGAGAAGACTCTGCTGGAAAATATTCGCAGTCTTATGGTAACAATGAAATGGACTGCAGAACAGGCTATGGCAGCGCTGAGGGTACCTGAAGCGAAAAGGACAGAGTACGCAGCGAAGCTTTAATACTTAGAAAAACTCCGTACACCAGTGCCCTGCACGATACGGAGTTTTTCTTCTCATTTTTCACTTTTTTAATCTGCTGTCTCACTCTCTCGTCAGGCTTTTCCGTGACGAGGGGATAACTCTTATTCCACTTTCGAAATCAGAATACAGTTCGGTGTGTCGATCTGCAGCGGACGTCCCTTCATAATCAGAAGCCCTTTCTCATAATCAATCGTGAAGCAACGAATATCGTTGGTCTCGTGGTTCAGCACGACGAGCGTTTTTTCGCCGGGGAATACGTCGAGATCTTTCGGGTATTCGCCGCTGATCGGCAGACAGCAAAGCCTGGTCAGCATCCCGTTCTCCGGATCGATGGAAAAGACTGCCACCGTATTCTCTCCCGCGTTGGATGCATACAGATACTTCCCGCTCGGGGACATCTTCATCCCGCAGCAGGCGCTTCCCATGCCTGTCGTATCGCGCAGGGTATTCACCGTCTGTACCAGTTCAAACTCCGGGGACTTTCCAGAACCGTCATAGCGATAAACGCAGATCTCATTCGTCATATCACAGTTGATGTACGCATATCTTCCGTCCTTGCCAAAGGTAAGCAGGCGGGGTCCGGAATCCAGCTTGCAGCGCAGGATATCAAAAAGCTTCAGCTTGCCAGTCTTCTCATTGACCTGGTAAATCTTGACCTGGTCAATGCCGTTGTCCACTGCACAGAGATACTTATCATCCGGCGTCGGAATCACACAGCTCACGTGCGGAAGGAAATTCCGTCCTGCGACGCTGCCAAGCCCCAGACCCTTATGGAACACGCCGTCCATCACGGAACCCAGGCGACCAGACCTGTGCGTGTGCACGACGGTCACCTTTCCGTCATGATAGCCTCCCACAAAAAGGAAGCGTCCGGTCTGGTCCGCGGACAGATAGCAGCCGCGCATACCGTTATTACCGACCTGGTTGATCGGAGCAAGACCTCCATCAGGCAGAATCTTGAGAACCTCCACGCCCTCGTCCGCAATCGAATACAGGTACTTTCCATTGTAAGATTTTGTCATATGCGACGCATTGTTGACCGGGATCACTTCCCGCTCTGTCATATGCCCGGCTTCCACGTCCAGATCGTAAATATGGATGCCAATGCTGCTCCCATGTGTGTAGGTGCCAACGTATGCCACATATTTTTCCTGTTCAGCCATGCTGGTGTTCCCTCCTTCTTATCCTTATGCCAGGTGTCCCTTCCGTTTCCCATCTTCCACGCAGCATCCCTGCACGGTACGCGATCCTGCCTTGCTCCGCGGCATCTCGCACACCATGCGGAAAACTCGCTGCGGGCCACATCCTGAACAAATAATATACGCTATTTCTGCCTCCACTGGTATGACCGGTAAACCTTAGCCACGGATCTCCTTTACCAGGGCAGCCGCTTCCGCTGTCATCGCGCGAATTTCATCGAATTTTCCTTCTTTGATTAAAGCGCCTTTTACCATCCAGCTGCCTCCGCAGGCGATGATCGCCGGGCAGGTGAGGTAGCTCTTAAGATTCCCCGCGTTGACGCCGCCGGTCGGCATGAATTTCAGGCCCACATATGGTGCGGACAGTGCCTTGATCGTGTTCACGCCGCCAAACTGCTCTGCCGGGAAGAACTTCACCACCTTCAGACCGCGTTTCACCGCCTGTGCCACCTCAGACGGCGTCACGCAGCCCGGGAACACCGGAATATCCTTTTCCAGACAGTAGTCTACGATCTCCGGATCAAAGCCCGGACTTACAATAAACTTCGCTCCCGCGGCGACCGCGCGGTCTACCTGATCCTTTGTCAGCACAGTACCTGCTCCAATCAGCATATCCGGGTAAGCCTGCGCCATCATGCGGATGCTCTCCTCCGCCGCCGCAGTGCGGAATGTCACCTCCGCGCACGGAAGCCCGCCTTCACAAAGCGCCTTCGCCAGTGGCTCGGCGTCTGCCGCATTCTCAAGCACCACAACCGGCACCACACCCATTTCCTGGATTTTCATTTGCATTTCCTCAGCCATACGTTTGCTCTCCTTTATTTTATTCGGTGTCTCCATTTTAACACATTTATTTTTGTAAACAAGTCTTCCTTGCGTATTTTATTGGAAAAATAAAATTTCCAGTTACAAGTCTCACCAGCGACACACCCTCCGCTGCGGCGCCGAAGAAATGAGTCAAGCAGGAGATTCCCGGACCTTACGCGGAGAATTTCTTCACGGCAAAGCTCTTTCCAGCTCCTTTTTCCTGGAACAGCGCCGTATACGTAGTCGCCACAGAAGCAGGCACTTTAAAAACACAGCCGCTGTAGATCTTTGTAAAGGCTTTCGCGCCTACCGTTTCACTGGTGAGCAGTGTTGTGTACACTTTGAAAGAAGACAGCTTTGCGGTATTATAGAACGCTTTTGTCCCGATGCTCGCAAGTTTCGCGGATTTGCTCACAAAGCTTGTCATGGATGTACAGTTGCAGAACGCCTTTGCCCCGATGCTGACGAGCTTTTTGGAGGAAAGATTCACCACCGTCAGCGCGGAACAGCCGTAAAATGCCCTCGCGCCGATGGTTTTCACTTTTGTGAGGGTCACGGCATTTTTCACACTTCCAACCCGCACCAGAGAGGTACAGCCATAAAATGCCTTTGCCCCGATACTGGTCACGCCAGCCATACCTTCCACACTGGAGAGCTTCGCGCAATTTGCAAACGCCGCAGTCCCGATCGACGTCACATTTTCCCCGACGACTACCCTGGTAAGCGTCGAATGCCCCTTGTACGCCCGGTTCCCGATGGAAGTCACGGTATAAACCGCGCCATCATAGGTAATGGTTGCCGGAACCGTCAGCTTTGTTTTCTGCTTGCCACTGTCAGTCAGGCTTGTCACCTGCACCTGATTCGCGGCAGTCACGGTATACACATAACTGCCTTTGGTGATTTGCGTCCCAACCGTGAGAGACGTCCCGGCGGTCATCGTGCTGGAAGCGTCGCTGCCTGTACTGCCGGAGGCACTGCTGTCGGTTCCACTTGTATCTCCGGAAGCACTGCTGTCGGTTCCGCTCGTATCTCCGGAAGCGCTGCTGTCCGTCTCCGTCGTACTGTCCGCGGAGGTTTCCGCCTCTGTCGCCGCCTCAGTTTCCGCTTCTGTCTGCGCAGTGGAATCCACTTCGAGAGCCACGCCATTGACATATAATGTATAACCGTTCAGATTGATATTGCTGTAGGTGGAGTCTGCGTCCGCTAAGGACGTCACATAAGAATCGCCTGTCAGTGTAATTTTTGAAGATGAATCCAGCACCAGGGAAACGCCGGAAGCTGTTTTCGCTCCATTAATCGTACCCGTATAAGAGGAAGAGCCAGACAGGTTCAGCGCCAGCGTGGAAATCGCGTCCAGGACAATATCACCCTCCAGCGTCTGGTTTGTGGCGTTAAATGTGACATTCCCGCCATTTGACCCGCTGTTTCCCCACTCGGAGGTTCCTTCCGCATCCAGCAAAATCCCGCTGCCAAACGAAAGCGTTGTGTTCGAAAGATTGATCACTGCATCGGTATTCGTGATGAAAAACATCGGAGCACTGCTATAATAAGTAGAATTCGAAACGATCGACAGCGACGAATCGGACGCAGTAAAGGTACCGGTGCCCTCTTCCGCATCGCCAGACTGAGACTGGTATATCATAATGCCGCAGACGTCCGTCGTCCCGCGGTTCCCGCTGCCAGTCGCGGTGATTGTACTTCCGCTGACTGTGGCAGAATTCTTTCCTTCCACCACCACCAGCTGCGCCGCGGTGGCAGAGCCCGTCGAATCCGACACGCTGATATCGCCTGTTGTATAGATCACCGGAGAGCCAGAACCGTTCGTCTGCAAATCGGAACCCGTGACGATCACCGTACCGCCGCCACGGTCTGTCGCTACAGCCGCACAGGAGCCTCCCTGCGTGACAATTGTCACATTCGAAGCATTGATATATCCGCCATAAGTCGCGTCCAGGCCCCTGGCGGAGCTGCTTCCGGTCGTCGTAATCGTCGAATCACTGATATAAATTTTCGCGTCTGTACCAGTCGCGAAGACCGCATTACTGCCCGTCGCCGAGGTCGAGATCGTCGTACCGGTGATCGTAGCCGTCGATCCCTCCAGCACCAGAAAGCCCGCATTTACGCCATAAAACTCTGAATTCTCCGTATTGCTGCTCTCTCCGGAGGATTTCGTCAGGATAGAATCCGAAATCGTCAGAATGCCTCCGTCAGAGACCAGAATCACACTCTCGTCCGAGGAAGAACTCGTGTAAGTGACGCCGCTGAGCGTCTGTGTGTCCGTCACCTGCAGAACCGCCGAATACGTGATATTCGAAGA
>JAJBUL010000152.1 GCA_020860365.1 Clostridiales bacterium
GTATTGTAGCTTCCCCGATTCTGATTTGCAAGTTTGTCGCGGTTCTCATCCAAAATAATTTTTCGCACCGTGCGCCCGATATCAATCAATACCGGTTCACTCGCCTGCCATACCGCGTTCCCCAGATGAGCCAGAAGGCCGATGTCCCGGTATTTTACAATCTCTTTGAAATCATCCGCATCTAGGAAATTTGCCGGGTCGAGGCCGCACCGTTTGGAAACCGTATACAAAACACTCATTGCCATCAGATACCGAAATTCTTTTCTGACAACAGATGAATCATCGCCCAAGGCGGCGGTTCCCGGTTCCACGAGCAAACCGTCAATTGCATCGTCCAGGTAGCTTTCTGTCTGAACCTTTGCCACTCCCAAAAGAGCCGTCTGCAGGTTTTCAGAGTAATTCTCCTCGATCCCATACGCCTGTAGCAGATGATCCCTGAGTGCATCCCGATGCTCCGGATACAACTGCCAGAGGACCGGATGCCTGCCATCCCTCGATGGAATGGTATCAGACACGTCAAATACATAACGCAGCCTTGGCCGCGATCCAGTCTGTTTGTCTATCAGCGCAATTCCCTTTGACCCCCGCCTGATCCAGCAGTTCATTTTCTTATTCCAGACATCAAAGTCCGCACAGGCCGTCGCGTCCGGGCGCTGCGCATGGATCAGCAGGCTATCCTCGAATGAATAGCGGTAAAGGCGAGACGCGGTGTCCAGATAATCCATCCAGGATGCCGGAGACCCTGTTATCTCCGCCGCATGATCCTCTGCCAGCTTTATAACCTCATTTATTTTTGCCACACGATTCTCCCCCTTACAATGCCCTGCCAGCTTTTCTCTGCCTGGTTTCTTCTTCCTCTATCTGGGGCCGCGTATCTTCCTGTTTGATCGGTTCCGATTCTTCAACGGTCTGCTCCGGCGTTTCATCCTCCCGCTTCTGGACAATATCTATATCCGTTCTTCCATTCTCTGTCAGGAACTCACTATAGTGTTCCTCCAGTTCTGGATTTTCAGCAAGGTATTGATGGAATGCCAGGTTCATGGATTCATAGCTCCGCAGAAGATTCTGTATCGCTTCCTTCAGACTTTCAAGCTCCTTCGCCAGATCTTCCTGCCGAAGTAATTTCACTGGTACTTCCATGTCCATCTGCCCCCTTTCCAAGGATAATTCCATCTTCCGGTCTCAAAAAATAATTCGCCAGCATCTGCATATTCCGCGGCGGCAGCTTCGGATTGCAGATTTGTTCCAGTTCTTTCAGCGGAAGCCCCGCTTTTACCGCCTGATAGATAATCTCAAACTGTTCATCCGAGTAAGCCGTATTTGTAATCAGGGCGATAATAAAATCATTCCGTTTTTTATTTCTTTTGTCTTTCTGCGGAAGGGAAAGAAACCGTTTCCTGCAGAAATCCTGACTCTGCGCTTTTGCCAAATCCGTTCTACAAGCAGCCGTTATCGCATCACTCTGATTCTGTGATTCCCCCGCTTTTTTCGCGATCTCTGTCATCGTCTCTAACTGAGCCTTTATTTTTTCATTCTCGTGAATCAGGAGATTCTTTTCCGCCAGCCACTCACTGTTCTTCTTCTGCTCCGCTTCCAGTTGGCCGCGCAGCTTCTCCATCTCTTTTTGTGCAGACTCATATTTCTCTGAATATTGGCCTGCAGCATTCTCCAGACGGTCCTTCTCCTTATCCATATTCGACTGCAGAAGTTCTTTTTCTGTATGGAATGTTGTCTTCTGCGACTGCAGCTTTTCTTCATAAAGCTTCCTGTCTGCTTCCCGGAGCTGTTCGAAGGTTTCGCGTTCCCTCCGAATCCTCTCATCCGCATATGCTTTGCTGTTTTCATACGCCGTTTTCAAAAATGCCATCTGCGTATCATACCGTTCCCGTGTAGTTCTCATTTCCCCGGTAAGTTTATCAATGCTGTCGAACATCTGAAATTTCTCACGCGCTGCCTGGTCATAAAGCGCCTCCGTCGCTTCTTTCAGCGTGAATTTCTTCCGATAATATTCCATCGCGAAATCCTCGCCCGCCACAAGTGCCAGACAGCGCATCACATCTACACTGACAAGGCTCATATCTACACCGCGGCAGAAGATCGCTTCGATAAACTCTTTACTGAATCCTTCCCGACACATCAGGTACAGCTGCTCTACGTGATGGGAATAAGAAACATCAGAAGAAAGATACGCCGCATAGGGTAAAAACTCCCGTTTTCTCTCCTCTGCGGCCTGAGCAGATGCCTCCCGCCCTTCCAGGTCACAGCCAAATATCACCCTCTTTTCTTCTGGCGATTGAGCCGGCTTCGGCTTAACCGTTCCGGATGCTGCCGCCGGCTGTCCACTCTTTCCCGCTATATTTTCTTCCATTTCGTGATTCCTTTCTTTTCCGTTTTGTTTTGTCTTCGTAATGAATCTTCAAATCTCTTCCTTCCATTGTCCCGGACAGAATTCCCTTCGCATCTGTTATTTCATATGCCTGCTCATCACGAAGCCGCACAGTCAGCATCTCCTCATTTTCTGAGAGATACCCGTCTGATTTCGGGATACGGACAAACACCTGCTGATAAGGTATCCGGGTGAGATACCCTTCTCCCGCATCCATATTTACGAATAGCTTTTTGTTAATCGTAACAATCGTGCGACTCGCAACATCCGCATCCTTATCCATGTTTTCTGTTTCTGAAAAAAAGCGTGAAGCACGGGATTGCTCCCGTTTTCCTTCACGCTCTGGCTTTTCATGATTTTGCGAACCAACCGTTCTCGCAGATTTCTCCGGTTCCGCCGTTTTTTTCTTAACTTCGATCTCCCGGATGGGAGGCTCCATCTGATAGTGCAGCCGAAAAATATCATCGACGATTTTTTCTTCTTTTTTGATATCCCGGATGGCACAGCGGCATTTATCCATTTCTCCCTTCGTCTCACGCCACATCGAAACTGCTTCCTCATACGGACAAACAGATTCAGCCATTTTCGTCAGTTCTTTTATCTTCTGTTCCTCTTCAGGAGATCGCTCCTCTGGATTTTTTCTCTTTAGCCTCTCGCACCGGGCTACAGAATAAAAAGGCTGCTTTTTATAATATTTCGTCTGACTGGCTGAAAGCTCGCGGGAAAGTGCATCCCGCTCCTTTTGCAATTCCGCTTTCCGTTTTTCTAAATCCGCTTCATCGCCAATATCATAGTCAATCATATAGCGGATGGCATCTGACAATTTTCGGATTTCCAGGATATCCTGCTTATTCCGCTGCCGCTGTTCTTTTGTCATACGATCCGGTTTCCGGATAAAGTAGGTATTGTTCCATCTCTTCCAGAATTTTTTCTGAAACGGAGTCATCTTCCACCCCGGACTGCGAACAAGTTTTGCGTAAATCACCTCCCGCATCTCCTGCCTGTCCCCGTAAGTCTTGTATCGATATTCGATTTTTGGCTTTTGAACTTTATCCGCAATCCTCTGGATAATTTCTTCTTTTGCGTATCCGTTCCCCAGTCGCCCCGTGCGAAAAGCCCGCCCCGCTCCGGCCGGAAGCAAAGACAAAAACTTTCCATCACGGGTCACCGTATATCCATCCTCCCGCAGATAGATAAGAAATTCCTCGTAGTTATCCGAATGTTCGATTGCCTCATCAATGTCATCCCGGATGATATCCGTCCAGCTGTAATACTCACCTTTTTCCATCCGTTTTGATTTTTTCCACTCCCCGTAATTTTTCCCGCGCCGCTCCTCATCATAATCCAGTGTCGGCAGATGATATTTTACACAGATTCTATCCGTGATCGGTTGAATGCGTTTCTCCCAATCCCCCTTGGGGGAATGAAATTTCAGGCCATCGGTTTTTGATACGGAATCAAACGTGATATGTACGTGCATATGCGCCCGGTCATTGTGGACTGCAAAAACATAATAATAATTCTCTCCCAGAAGTTCCCCGCAGAATTCTTCCGCGATCTGAAAGGCTGTCGCTTCATCAACGCCACAGTCCGGTGGAAAAGAAAGCATATAGTGGAATGCCTGGCTCCCGTCTTCCTTACACCAGAATTTCTTATTTTCCACCATCGTCCGGTAAATCACATCCGGCATCCTGCCCGCGTTTCCCCCAATCCAGAGACCGTTTCCCGTTTTTTCATCCCGGCAAATGTAAAAAATATTCTTTTTCAGGTGTGAGGCCCTGTTACTCCCCTTTGTCTCCTTGATGCGAAGGAGCCGTGTCACCGCCATCTCTATCCACCCTTTCCGTCAGAAGAATCCGTACTTTTTTCATAATCCTCACCCACCATCCATTCTTCCGAATCTGAATCACTATCGGAATTCTGCTCTTCTCCTTCATACCCATTCCCCGGCTGATATGTGAGTCCTGCCAGATAAAATCTGTTTTCATTCTGTTCCTTTAACTGCCGGATCAGCTCATAATATTTCTCATCCAGTTTTTCGAGGTACTCCACCAGTTTCTGGTAATCATAGCTGCTGATGAATTTCTTCGAATTGCAGCTCCGCACAACCTGGTTGATGTTATTTCCGATTTTTAAATCATAATGCTTCAGCTCCTGCAGCAGCAGATTCGTCTCCTGCGGAAGCATAAAAACCTTGCGTCTGATGTACTCCGACTCAGACAACCGATTTTTTTCGGCCTGCCTGGAAAGCTCCGCAGCTTCCTCGTCTGTGCAGCGAAACGCTTTCCAGACTGTTTTGTTCGCCATAAGCTCCTGCCCCCTTTTTGTGCTTTTTTTCATTTTCCATTTCCGCCCGCTTCGCGGGGGCAGCTTCAAAAATTCAGATTTTGGGATTGCCCTAAAATGGCTTGTGACATTTTTGTAACAACTTTTCTGTTCATTTTCGAATGTAACAATTCTGTAATAATTTTCAGGCTGCCACCCTCAATTAAAGAGCTGCAGGAGTCTACATTTCCAAAGGAAATGGCAAGATACGCCTGTTGTTTCACTTCTGTTTCACTTTCGTTTCACAACGGCCTCTTGTCAAGGGAAACTCTTCCGCTTCGCTTCATTTCTACGCTTCGCTCCGGTCCGCGCTAAACGGACGTCCACTGGACGTCCAGCGCCCCCTGAGACCCCTGGTAACGCCGTCCGAAAGACGGCAAAGTAAAAAATCAAAATAAGTCCTGAGTCACATACAAAAATCCCGGTCCCCCGTTAACCACAAAGAACAACTGATTTCTCAGTTACCTCCCGTCTGGTTAGTGAATCCAGATTTTTTCTGATCCGCAAAGAGCAAAGCATCAAGGTCATCCAATGTAAGCGGTTGAATTTTCTCATCCAATATTTTGAGTGATAGTGTGAGCACAATCACCTCTTCCTCACCAATCCGCAAAAACCTCACCCAGCTTCGAATCTCATTTACCTGTCTCTTGATCTGTTTTTGCTTTTTTCTTCCGCAAAATATCCTGCCAGCTTCAAACCGGTTTCCCGGAATCTTCTCGCCAAGCAGTTTTTCTAAAGATAGAACGATCTGCAGGCATTGCACATTTTCAGGAAAATCTCTGTTTCCTGCCTGAACCCCTTTCCCAGAAGCAGTGATTATCTTTTCCATTGATATACCTTCCCCAAAAATCTTGCAAATCTCTTTTTTTAAAAATAGGCAACAAAAAACCGCCCTGCAAAAACAAGACGGTTCTTGTAAAACTATTGATTTCATCAAATGACTGTCAGGCTATTTTTCAGCCTGCACCACACGTACTTCTTCTTCCGAACGGCCAAGCAGGTCAGCGATTTCATGCGTCTTATACCCAAGAGCTGTCCACTTATGAATCAGTTCTCTGTCGCGCTGCATGATTCCTTGTCCAATCCCCAGCTTTTCACCCTTCTCAATTGATTTCTGCTCAAACTGCTCCAACACAGAACACATGGTCAGTTCCCTCCTTCCTTTGCCTTTCTGCATAAGAAATGCTGAATCCGTAATTTTTCCAATCACTGCTATTAATTCAGGTTGAAGTTTTTTATCCTTGTAGCGCTCCTTAACCGTCTCAACATCTCCCTTGAAAAATTCTCTGGAAATATCAAATACCGTTTTGACATCTTCATTATTGAAAATATATTTGTCGCTGTCACGAACCTGAACCAAATTCATCTTGTAATCTGAAAAAAGATTCGCCATCGGTTCCGGCATATCAACAATCATATCTCTTAGGCAGAGCGGACCGTCCCATTCCTTTTCCCCATAATACACTGTAATTGAAAAAATCGGGTGAAGCCTGTCTTCCTTACGCATTTTCGAAAGAAACTCATCTTCTGTTTTCTGTTCTGAATCCTCTTTGCGCTGTCTGGTAATCTCATTGTATTCTTTCAGATATCCCAGACCGTCATACAAGAGAGTCCGAAGTGGGGAGGCATAATGTACTCGCTGCTGGTTCTCGATTCCCCAAATTACAAAATCTGCACCATATGCCGTCTTCTTAACCACATCCCTTGCCCGCACAAGTGATTCCTGATACTTTTTCAGCTGAATAACACCTGACACATCCGTATCTGCTTCTTCCAACGCATCCGGTTTCAAAATCTCCTGTCCATCAAATAAGACTGCATTGAAAAGGTCCGCAAACCGACCATTGTCGCGCCAGAAGTCTTTCAGCCTTACATCTGCCTTCGTGTTGTCTCTTCTCATAAAGCTTTTCTCCTGATTTCCTGTGACACTATCATTATATCAGATTTTCACCGGACTGCAATCACAAGATTCTATTTTCTACTGGTACGAATAGGAATTGTCGTCCCGGCTGTAAATTCCAGTCAGGCTGCTGCCATCCGACAACGTGAATGTAATCGTCGCTGTCCGAGCGTCCGCATCGATCTCATACGAATTAACTGCCGCGGCAGTCACATCACTGTAGCCATTCCGGTACAGATAATCATAGAGTGTGTATTGCAGTTCATAACGGTTTGAAAGATAATTCAGCAATGTTGTCGGAATCCCTGTCACGGAAAGTGTCGTAGCATCGTACTTTCGTCCCGTTTCACTGGAGTTCTGCCCACTCTGAATCTCAATCGTTTCCTGCGCCCGCTCATTTGCTTCATTCTCAGTCTGCCTCTCCGATTCTTCCACAAGTTCAGATTCTTCCGCAGCATCCGATGTCTCTTCAAGTAGTAAAATGTACAGCCCTGGATAATCGGGATACATGATAATGATAATCCTGCTTTCTGAATTATCCAACCTCGCGCTGTATGCAACTGCTCCATCCGAAGAGCAGGAAAGCTCATTTTCAAATATCACCTCTGTCACCCCGGTCAGTCCATTGTCTGTCAAAAACGCTGACAGAGCAGTGAGGAAATCCGATTCGCGGTAGCCGGATTTTTCTTTTTGTTCTTCTGTCAGACCGGAAACCTTTATAGATGACAGAACAGTATTTTCCGCTTCTCCGAAAATAGTCTTCTGCCACTCCATGGTTCCACTTGCGTTTTCCGTCTCAGATGCTATGCCATCCTGATTGTCTGTTCCTCCCTGATTTTCTTCAGTTGCTGCATCCTCTGTTCCTGCCGTAGATATACCCACCTCATCCCTTTCGCTCGTGCCAGTCACCTGAACAGTTTGAGCTGTCATGGCAGTTTCGAACTCTGATTCGGTTGTTACAGTTTCTGTCTCCTGTGGCAAGCTCGTTCCCGCGTTCTTTGAGCCATTATTGAGAAGATACACTACTGCAAAAATCATCAAGAGCAACCATGTCAGCCATTGTCGCCACTGGCATAAATGATTTCCGTTCTTCTGGCCGGCACTATTGTCTCCGATTATTGGTTCATTTTTTTCGATCACTGATTCCTCAAATGCAGCAAATTCCACCTTCAGATCGTCCTGTTCATCTTCCTCTACAGCATCTTTTTCTGGCGCAATTTCATCTGAGTCATTCGTTACTTCTTTTTCTGGAAAGGTCTCCGTCAGAATCTCATTGTCGGTTTCTGTCTGTTTGTCATTTACCGTTTCCACCTGAACCTCCAGATGTTCTTCGGTCAGCTGCTTTCTGCCACCTGCCTTTTTTCTCTTACTCATATTGACCTCCCATCACAGCCCGGAAAAGCTGTACGTGTTCGCAGACTTATTATATGTCCCTGTGATTGTCCCGCCTGTACTAAGCATGATCCGGATCGTGGCAGTCTGGTTTTCAGGGGAAATCTCATAAGATGACATAGTTCCGGTAATACTGCCTGTATATCCCTTGCCAAGGATATATTCAAAAGCAGCCTGATAAAACGCATTTTCATCCCCAACATAGCTTAAAAAAACCGTTGAAACCGAAAGGATATCAAAACTCGTTGTTGTCGTAGTTGTACCTTCTGAACTGTACGTACTGGATGTAGAAATGCCTGTATCTGAGCTTCCAGTACCCGTACTTGTACCTGTGCCGGAATCTACACTGATTACCGCATCTGTCTCTGATGTACCACTTGTAATAATATTTGCGGCCACTGCTTCCGTCTCTGCCTCTGTTTCACCCGTGACATTCGTGAATACCCAGGAATCCTCCGCCACATAATATGTCGAGAGAACCCTCCAGGTTTCGTAACCGTTAAAATAAATGTAGTAGCAGACTTTCGGCGTGTCGGAATCGCCAGCGTCTACGGAATCGCCAAAATACACGTCCGTCACCATCCGATACTCGCTTTCTTCCGAATCGATCTGGAGCGCATCACCGATTGCCTGGAGAAATTTCTGCTCGTCTAACGCCCCGTTATAACTGCTCATCACCTCATTGGTAACTCCGTGCAGGGTAAGGCCATATGGCGCTGTTTCCTCTGTCTCGGCTGTTTCGGTCTGAGTTATTGTCTCTGATGCAACATCTATGAAGTTAAAATTGATAAAGATGTCCCGGTCTGGCATGACAAAACTAAGCCTCATCTGCCCGCTCGCATCCTCTGTCCCAGACACAGACCGCACCACACTGCTGACCGTCTGCATATCATAATCCAGGACATCCACACTCTCCAATGCTTTGCCCTCTGACGGCGTAATCAGCATGGTCACAAGAATATTTTCTTCCACCTGCAGCACGGCATCTGAATCGTTATCTGATACCAGCCAGCCTGCGTCAAACTCAATTGTCCCGGAACTGCTCTTATACAGCAGAATATTATGGGCCGGTACATCCGTCTCTGTCTCCGCAGTTTTCTCACTCTCTGTTTCCGTCTCTGTGGTCTTTTTTTGCCCGATCTGTCTTGACAGGCCAGACTGCACAATTACAAGAAGCGCAACCAGCAGAATGACCGCCGCGGCCGTAATATAGATTGGTTTCTTGCTTTTCTTCTTATACATAATTTTTCCTCCAAACCTTCGCGTCTGCCCTGCAGGCGCTTCAATCTACGCTGTAAAGGGAGTACACCCCATAGTAATCCCATTTTTTGTTATAGCTGCAAATAAACAGTTCCGAGTTTCCGTCTTCCGTAAACAGTTCAATCTGGCAGGAACACTCCTCCTCATTGTTTCTCACCATCTCAACCACCTCAATTCTCGTAACCTGTACCAGGTCATCATAAATAGAATAGATATACTCCCCGATTGCCGAAAGGAACTGTACTTCCCTGTCACTAAGAAAATCCGTGTAGCTATCAGCAGCCGCATCAGATATTGAGATATCCGGTTGAAAAGAACCTACAAATGCGTCCATCTCATTTAGTCTTTCCGATTGCGCCAGATCAGCAGATTCTGATTTTCCTTCACTCGAACTTTGCATCTTCTCCTGGTTCACAGTCCCAGTCAGTCCAGATGATGCCAAAAACGACTCCGCTGCATCTGAGTCTTCAATTTTCGTATCTGTTTCTGTAGCTACTACCGCATCATTTTCCGAACCGCCGACATCTTTTATCTCCGTTTCTAAACCTGTTTCTGATTCAGATTCATCCGACAACTCCGACTGCGAATCCATTTCTGATTCAGCCTCACTTTCAAAAATCAATTCGAGTTCCAACCCTGTCTCTGGTTCCGTTTCCGATTCCGTCTCTGCCTCTGTCTCTATTGCGGAACGATCGGTAATTTTTCCTACAATCACATCCGAAACCGCATTTATTACACAAGGCAGTAAAAGAGAAACTGCGATTAGAAGTACAAGCAAAATAACATATAACTTTAGTTTCTTTTTATCCATAATCCCAATCCCCTTCAATGTTTCAAAACGCAGAAGCTGCTGTTTTGGACTGTTACCCAAAGTAGTAGTTTCCGCCGCCGATCTGTACGGAACCCTCCGTATAATAGCTTCGAAAGCTTGTATAACTGTGATTCCGGATTCCGTTTTCCAGACAATCACTAACCGCCTGTTTGACATAATCCGGCACGTTTCCGTTCAGATACCGCTGCCAGTAAGTATCAATGCTATAGCAAAATTGTCCCGGCGCGGTCAGCTGCGCGTAGGCATTGCTGCCAAGGTAAGACCACTGCGCACTGTCCACACGGTTCATTGCCGTGCTGATCACTGCGAGCGCACCGGCATAACTGCCGCCGTCCTCCTGGCAGACGATTGCCCAGATCGTCTCCATCTGCGCCTGCGTATAAACCGTATTGTCGGTACTGTTTCCGGAAGTTGTCCCTGTGATAATCCGCCGAACGACATAAGGTCTGCCATCGGATGCCACACTCGACATACAGACACCCCTGCTCACGGAATTATGTACCATCATTCCATTTCCGGCATAGATACCGACATGGGAGCTGCCCCCGGAATGAACCGAACCGGTATAAAACAGGATAATATCTCCCGGCAGTGCATCGCTTAATCCGCCTTCCACTAGCGTTCCATCATCCTCCATGGCCGTTGTTGTCCAGCCCGTCTCAATTCCGAAATGGTTAAAACCCCATGTACGAATGAACTGCAATCCGAATAATCCTGCCAGTCTGTTGCCGAGCCCCGCCCAGCTCCATAGGAGTACTGGGTAATCCCAATCCAGGACTGCGCGTATTCGACAATCTCACTTCCGGACACGGAATACTGCATACTGTTTTCTTCCTCTTCCCCGGCAAGGCTCCCGAACAGGGCCGCAAAAAAAGCAATAAGAAAGAGGAGCATAAAAATCACTCCCCCAAATATGGCAAGATACTTCCCGATCCCGGCAGCTACCCCATCCAGTTTCTGCTGCAGCTGCCCCTTAATCTGCGCCATCCGGATTCTGGCTGGAAGACCAGCCGTCCGGATTGCATCTGCAGCAGTCTCCCGTTCCAGTTCCGCCTGCCCGATCATCTCTTCACGCTGCATCTTGTTGACAGCTTCCCGCTTTCTTGCATCCTGATTAAGCAAACTGCCAAGTTCACGTACAAAAAGCCTTTTCTCCGCCACAGCTTCTTTCTTCAGTTCTTTTTCTGCCCTGTGCTCAAGAATGGCTTCCTTTTTCGTCGTTTTTCGCAAATACGATGTGTAAACAACCTCACCAGAATCATGGCTCCTGACATCGCTTTCTTTTCCATTTTTTCGCACGGTTCCGATACTCTCTCTGCGATGAGCCTTTGATCTGCCAGACAGCCTGTCCAATTCCTTCTGCAAAACCTCACCCATACTTGCGGACTGGTTTTCTTCCCGCTGAACCAGAGCCATCTTCTGCAGGCGGATTCCCTGTATTCCTGCATTGTCCTGACCCATCGGGCTTCTCTGAAATGCCCCCGTAATTCGAGGCGGCGGCGTTTTCTCCTGCTGAATGTTTTTCATTGCTTGACTACGCCGAACCAATTCAAGTGTTTCCCCGGAAATGCGAGGGTTTATATAAACAAATACTTCATCACCCTTTACCCGGCGGATTCTTCCGCGCTCTGATAATGTACGTATTTCTCCCACATTCACAGCCGCAGGAGGAATAGCCTGATCCTGCCCTGAGCATTGTCCTGAGAAAAACGATGATTCCGCTTGCTGTGAAAAAAATACGCCCGTTTCAAAAAAGATTTCTTCATCTGTATCAGCTTTATCCTGCAATAATTTCCGCTCAGTCAGGATAGCACCCGCTTCCCGGGCGTTCATCCCCTTATCGGTGTCCCACCCCACCACCAGCTCTTCCTTATCTGACGAGTTTCCCTGTTCAGTCTGGTCAGTTCTAAATGACTGATTCCTCTGGAGGCTTCCACCGATTTGATTGGCGTGGCTATGATGAACACTGAATGCATCATCATCCACACGGCGAATCTTTACTGGCATTCTGAATACTTCTTCCCTGCCGCTTTGTTTTACCAGCTCCTTTTCTACATTCGGATTATTTTGACTTTCCAGAACCGATCTATCTGATCTGCGTTTTTGCGCCATTGCACCATATTCGATACTTCTGTTACCATCGGCTTCCACAGCCATTCCCGTCAGCCGGATACTTTGCCCCCGCCGTCCAGTCCGGTTCTGTATCCGCCTCTGTCCGGTATCTGATATTCGGTACGCAAGACTTACTTCTTCCTGTTTCTGATAAATCGGGTTTTGCTGTACTCCTCGATTCTGATAGACCGGCTTTTGAGTCTCCGCCACCCCACTGCTCTGGTACCTTGTCCGGCGCTCTACCTTTTTCTCTACTACAGTCAGAATCCGCACCTGCTCATGGTGACTGTAGCTGTTCCACTGCTTCTTCTGTTCCCGCGAAAGCGAAGACAACGCCGCTCTGCTTTCCAGTGAAAGAGATGCATATTTTGCAGCACTTGCCGGATATCCTGCGCCTCTGCTGCCTCCCCTCACCACAGCACTTCCGTATTTCGCGGAAGGTGAAGCTCCCCGCTGCACCCAAAAGGCCGTTTTGCCAACGGCACGCAGATTGACATCCCTGGTATCAATATCCCTCGTCTCTTCTTTTTGCCTGATCTGCATCTGCGTCACCTTCTTTCTGCGGAAAAGCAGCATTCAGAATCATTTTTATATATACCTTGCATCCGAAGTGAGGTATTCAACTTCAGTCAATCATCCACCGGATAAACCTTTTCCAGTTCAGTCGGATCATCCCGGATACTTTCCAGTACATCCTCCGGTAATTCCTGCACACTATTTTTCATCTTTTCCCGGTCTTTCCGCCTTGTCCTCTGAATTTCATGGAAGTTGGTATTCGCAAGCCGGTACATTTCAGAATATTTCGGTATCCGCGCGTCTACAGGAATGAATGTCCCGCCGCCAAATTTCAGCAGGCCACAGCCGGGCGAGGTATTCTGTACATATTCCAGAAGGTTGTCCGATATCCGGAGCGTACTCCTCAGGATTTCCATCTCGATTTCCGACTGGTTAAAAAAGGCGATGTACTCGGAATTGCAAAGCATCGTCTCGATGGTTTTCAATGCCAGACAGTCCGCGATATTCTGCGTGATTGCCGTACAGATTCCGCCCATTTTTCGCACTTCTTTCCATATTTTCTCGAAAAAATTGGCCGTGTACTGATGCGCGGCCATGTTATGAAACTCATCCACATAAAGCCAGGTTGCCCTGCCTTTTACCGCATTCCGGGCAATCCTGGCGCGGATTCCTTCCAGCATAATCAGCATCCCGATCCCGCTCTGTTCCTCCCCAAGGTCTGCAATCCCGTATACCGTCAGGCGGTTCCTGACGTTCACGTTTGTCGGTTTCGAAAACATATCCAGCGCGCCATTTACAAACACCTCCAGGTCAAGCCTCAGTTCCTGCGCCACCAGTTCATCCTGTTCCCCCAGTTCTTCGTAAAAGTCCAGCAGGGTCGGCGCAGGAGACCGTCTGCCACGTCTTTTCAGCACTTCCCCATAAACCCTTTTCACACACCGACCGATCAGGGAACGTTCCTGCCCGGTAATTTCGCCCTTGATCTGCGTGAACAGGCTGCACATCAGCTGTGTTTTATCGACCAGAAATTTGTCCGCCTCCATAAACTCCAGGGTATCTATGTCTAGGGGATTGATATAATTCCCTGCCCCGGAACCAAACTCCACATACTGGCCGCCGAGGTATTCCGTAACTCCCTTGTATTCGTTCTGTGGGTCAATAATGATAATCTCATCCTCAAGCTGAAGGAATACCTCAGTAATCTCCAGTTTCGAATACAGGCTTTTTCCCGAACCGGTAGTCCCCAGCACAAAACCATTCCCATTTTTCAGACGCTTCCGGTCCCCGACCAGCACGTTTTTTGACACCTGGTTTATGCCGTAAAACTGCCCGCCCGGATGGTACAGCTCATGCACAACAAACGGCGTCATCGCGCAGAGCGGCTGGGTAAACAGCGGCCTCATGCCGTCTGTACAGAACCGCGTCCCGATCGGCAGTGCCGTGTTCACTGCATCTATCTGCATCCACCTTGCCGGGCGGAACACAAAGCCCTCGCTCTCCGCTGTCTGGTAAAACGCTACTACGTCATTCTCCAGACCCGTTAGGCTTCCAGCCGTGAGAATCGCGTAAACCCCGACATAAAACATCTTCTCGTCGTTTTCATTCAGGATATCCATGTAGGACTCCAGTTCCTCTTTCTCCCTGCGCCGCTCGTAGGTAATATCCGACGACCAGGCCCGCGCATTGTTCCTCGCCTCCTGCTGCTTCTCAATCGCCCTGCTGTTCTGCAGGTAAAGATGGTCCATTTCCTTGCGGGTGACCTCCTGTGGGATTGCCGCAGCTTCAATGGTCAGAATCACGTGCTGCGAGCCGCCCATCAGCTTCTGGATGACGGAAGTATCAATAGTATTCGGAAATTTCGGCAGATATAATACCCGTACATAGCGCCCGTCAATCTGGATGGTCATCCCGTCAAATCTTCCGTATTCATCCTGACAATGGCAGACCGTCATCGGGGCAATATAGCTTTTCCAGTCCAGTTTCTTCCACCCGGCCTCCTTAAAATCAAACTGGTATTCCGCCTCATCGCCCATGTTATAAAACGCAAAAAGGTAGCGCAGGCGTTCCGCGGCATTCAGCGGAACCAGTGCCGACTTCATACGGCCAAAGCAGAGCGCCAGGTTTGCTTCCAGGGAATGAAAATAATCCCTTGCCTGCCCCTCATTTTCCCTCTGGCAGCTGATCACAAACAGCCTGGCCTGCTCAATCCCGGCGCGTCCCTGCACAAGGGAGTCCTCGATATGGCTGTTCAGGGAATCCACCAGCTCTTTCAGCTGTCCGTTCCGGCAGCGGAGAAAGACTTCCTTCCGCACCTGGTCCATATCACGGTTATTATTCATAATACAGATCTTAAACGAAACATTCAGGCTGTTCAGCATCCCGCAGTATAGCTTCAGAAAATCTTCCCTTTCATAATCGTCCATAGTCGCAAAATTGGCGTCCTCGAACAGGTAGGCCCGGTCATAGAGCTTCTTCGCCCCGTCCGGTTTCTCTTCCAGTTCAAAAATACCGTCCTTGCTGATACGGCAGACCGGAATAAGATCCTGCACCGTTTCCGGTATCTTATAAGGCTTTTCTGTTTTTCTCCTGTAATCCTGCATCTTCATTCCGCCATCTCCCCATTTCCTTCATATGGCCCCAGCAGATTCTTCCGTTCCTTCTTTTTAATGTGGCCTGGTTTTACAGGTTTCCCCAGGCCGTCCGGCAGCTGCATTTCCTGCTGCAGGTTCCAGCCGGCATCCGCCTCCCTAAATATCATCGGCTGATATCGATACAATGGTCTCCTGGTCACTGCCCGCCGCCTTTTCAGATATTCAAACGGGGATACCCCGTCTATTTTCACAAATCCCGCAGCCGCGAACGGCAACGCTGCCGGGAACACCAGGTAAAGCGAAACCGTCTGCGGGAGCCCAAGCACGCCATTGCATAGGAAATAACAGCCCACACCAACTGCCAGCGTAAGCGCACACATCGTAGTCTGCCGCAATGTCATTCCCTTAAAAAAATCATCCTTGTAATCATCAATATCCTTATTTACAGGTATCTGCATATTTTTCCTCCGTTTCCATCATCTTCTATAATATTGAAAGCTGCCATTCTCTTGCAAATTTTACTAAAATTGTCCTTGCTTAATTCACTCAATTCGCATATAATAAAAGTACAAGAAGACACAACTTCTTGTCTTCGTTAAATGATGACGAGTGACGGTTCTGACTCGTCGGTAAAATAAAAACTGACCGAGCGAAGATGATGTGTGACGGTTCTGACACATCGGTAAAATAAAAATTGACCGGGCGAAGAACAATCCGGCGGGGTTGGATTAATCATCCATCCCCGCTTTTTACGTGAGGTATTCAAAATGGAATTTGATTCCGGTTTATATCTTTTATCATCTAAATTTATAACAGACTACCCGGCTTCCACGTACCCTGAACTTATGCATAAACAGGGACGTCCTTACACCTGCTTACTCATAGATTCACATGAGGATTATTTTATCTGCGTTCCTTTTCGTTCAGATATCCGACATAAGAATTCTTTCCTTTTCTCCGGAACAAAGCGTTCAAAAAGGACAAGTTCTGGGTTGGATTACTCAAAAATCGTAATTATCAAAGACTCTGAATATATCGACTCAGATACCTCAGTTGTCATAGACCAGGACGAATATAACGAAATGATCAGGAACCTTCCGACTATCGTTCAGGAAGCCAATGATTATGTAAATACATACATTGACCACGTTTCTGGTAAAACACAGATTCATCCAAGAGAATTTTCCCGGAAATATCAGTTTTCGACATTACCATATTTTCATGATGTCATGAAAATATAAAAGCTCCACACCAGGAAATTTTCTTAAAATTTCACGCAATCATCCCAGCCCCAGGCACCGCCGCACTACTGTATCTGCCCCCTTCACACAGGCACACGCCGTTATCATCGGCAGGCAGTATTCACAGATTCCAAGCACTACGCCGACCACTTCGCTGACGCTCCCGAATGCTGACGTGTCCTGGAACAATCCGTAGCTGATGTCGATTGCCAGGATAATCACCACTGCTTCCAGGCAATACCCGATATACGTTCTCACCCACGCACTCCCGGCCTGTGAACACACCCGTCCGCCAGCACACCCGGCTCACGCAACCGCGGCAAAGGGAATACAAAGCAGCATCTTGAATAGCCGCGACAAAACCGACAAAATCAACTGAACCGCGCATACGATAATGACAAGCCCACCGATCACGCCCCCGATCATTGCCACAATCCCATAAGCTAACCATGTACCGCCGTCCGCATCGGAACTTTCCAGCTCCTCTTTCATTTCATCAAATAGCCCGTCCGCATCCTCGGATTCAACTTCCGCTGATAAGGTCGAAACAAGGGCAGTCGCGCACCGCGTAATCCCTGTTGCCAATGTCAGGGAATTTACGATCAGCGACGCCGTAATTACATACCGGACAAAAAATCGGAACATACTTTCCAACGTAAAATTCGTCCGGATATCAATGCTTTCATTCAGCCATCCGAGCACAAAAAACAGCACCGCCAGGGCCGCCGCAACCGAAAGCATGGTGCTGTAAATGCTTCCGGTCACCGTCCCCCAGGCGTTGGAAACACTCATCGGATCTTTCTGCGCATACTGGAGGGCAATGCTTCCGCTGCCTTTCCAAACATTGTACCCCGCGCTCATCATCCACTCCCCGACATTCATCATAGAACTGCCAAAACTCTCAAAGGCGGAGTTAATCGCATTGCTTATCAGTCCCATGGCAGGTAACCTCCCCTCTCAAAAAATTGTCGATCGGATAAGGGTATATTCACTCCTGTCCGCAATATCGGCCTTTTTGCTGCATCTTCATCAGGAAACCGAAACCCCAAGCATACTCATCAGCGTTCCGGCGCCGACCATAATCAGCCCCGCAATAATCCTTTTCAGCGCAGAAGTCTGCTGCGTCCCGTCGTGGGACTGATAACCATTCGCAAACTCAAAAATGCCCCACGCCGTAACGATCACCCCAGCCGCCTGGATAATCGAAAGCACAAATGAATTAAGGCTGTTGATCTGGCTCACTACACTCGTAGCGTGAGCTGTCCTCTGAACCGTCACCGCGGCCAACGGAGCCACAGCCAATGCCTTTGATGCCGCGCTTTTTAACCCCTTTCCAATTTTCTGGAATGCTTTTTTGTTCATCATAATCTAAAATTCCCTCTTTCACTTTTAGCCAGTACAGGCTCCCTGCAGGGAGCCTGTACATATGAAAAGCCTGAGCAAAAACTCAGACTCTCCTTCTTCTTTTTACGGCAACTGCCACGAGCAGCGCCGCTCCCGCCATCATTGCCAGAAGCGCCGGAAGATAGCGGAATCCATCGCCGGTATTCACGGATGATGACGTAAGCGAGCCCGACAAGCTGCTGGTACTGCTCTTTCCGGTCAGGTCAACCGTCGCCTCTTTGGGCGAATCGTACATCGTGACATACTGGTCTTCCGCCGAATCAACCACCTCAAAGGTGATGGTTTCCGCCAGCTCGTATCCATCCGGGGCTGTCACTTCCGTCAGCGTGTATGTCCCCGATTGCATCCCAGCAATGGTATGCTCCTCATCCGTTGACGTCCACTCATCCACAACATTGCCATCCTCATCTTTTACCACCAGGGAGGCACCTGCAAGTTCTTCCTCATTTGTAATATCTTTCTTACTGATAATGACAATGTTCTTCGGCATATGGCTGTTTATGATGGTAAACGTATAGTCGTCCGCGCTTGCGTCAATGGCTGATTCATATCCTTCCACTTCTTCTTCGGTAACCGTGTAAAGGATCTCCTCACCCTCGTTCATATAAACCGGAAGTCCGGTGAGAATTTCAACAAAACCGCCTTCTTCGGTCAGTTCCAGCTCGTACACACTGCCGTCTGTCCCGGTCAGAGTTACAGAAATGCTGTCCGGCCTGATGCCATCACGGTCATTGTAATCTGCCCATTCCTTACAGATAACCAGGTCAACCACCGCAGGGATATGGTTATTTGTCACCGTAAATGTGTAACCATCCTCCCCTTTTAGGATTTCATCGGAATAGCCGTCCACCGCGGTTTCCTGCAGCGAATAATCAATCTGCTCACCCTTGTTCCAGTAAACCGGCAGATCTGTGAAAGTATATGTCCATTCGGTTTCTTCTGTAAGCACCGCGCTGTAACGGCTGCCGTCTGAACCGGTCAGAACCACTTCCACCTCATCCGGACGGACGCCGTCCTGGTTTTCCGCGTCCTCCCATGTCTTTGTAACTGTGATATCCGTTTTTGCGGTTTCATGGGTGTTGGTAAAGGTAAACCCATAGCCATCCTCTGTCGTCACAAGCTCCGCATCATAATTCGCCGTATTATCCTCAGCAATCGTATAGGTAATCTTTTCCCCATGGTTGAAATATACAGGCAGGTTGGTGATCACCGCCGCCCAGCCGGTTTCCTCAGTCAGGTCGGCTTCATAGCTTTTCCCGTCCGAGCCATTTAAGGTAATATGCAGGAAATCCGCGCGGACACCATCACGGTTGTCATCGTCATTCCAGATTTTCTTCACATTCACCTCGGTAGTCTCCGGTTCATGCGTGTTGGTAATCGCAAAGCTATAGCCTTCCTCCCCTGCTGCGATCTCCGTCTCGTATCCATCCACCGTCATTTCTTCCAGGGAATACTCTGCAAGCTCGCCTTCGTTGTAATACACGAAAACATCCTCAAAGGTATAAGCCCAGCCATTTTCAGCAGAAAGCTCCGCCTCATAGCTTACACCGCTGCTCGTTTTCAGCGTCACCGTAATGCTCTCCGGGCGCAGGCCATCCTGATCATCGTTGTCATCCCAGGTTTTCGTCACCGGGATGGAAATTGTCGCCGGTTCATGCGTATTTGTGACTGTGAAAATATAACCTGTCTCATTCACGCTCACCGCAGTTTCATATCCTTCCACAGCATCCTCACTTACCGAGTACACAACGGTTGTGCCGTGATTGTAGTATACGGGCAGGCCGGTGAAAAGATACGAATATCCGTTTTCTTTCGTCAGATCTGCCTCATAGCTTCCTCCATCCGTCCCGGAAAGCACCACATGGATGGTCTCCGGACGGATGCCGTCACGGTTGCTGTCATCATCCCATGCCTTTACGATTACCACATCCGTCACTGCCGGGATATGGTTGTTGGTCACGGTAAAGCTGTAACCGTCCTCACCCGCAATGACTTCATCTGAATAAGCGTCTACCTCTTTTTCCTGCAGCGAATAGGTGATAACTATACCCTCATTCCAGTAAACCGGAAGACTTTTAAACGTATAACTCCAGTCCCCGGATGCTGTCAGCACCGCTTCCCGTACCGTGCCGTCTGACCCGGTCAAGACCACGGTAATCTCTTCCGTGCGCACACCATCCTGGTCATCTGCGTCATCCCAGATTTTCTCGACCGGAATATCAATAGTAGCGATCTCGTGGGTATTCGTCACCGTGAAATGGTTCTCGCTGTCTGCTTCGCTTACCGCACGAACATAATCACTTACCGGGCTTTCTTCCAGCGTATATTTGATTTTTGTCCCCTCGTTCCAATACACTGGCAGGTCGCTAAAGGTATAGTTCCACCCGTCATCCTCCGCGAGTTTTGCTACGCGCTCTGACCCATCTGAGCCGATCAGTTTCACTTCCACGCTGTCCGGACGCACACCGTCGCGGTTGCTGTCATCGTCCCAGACCTTGGAGACGGTATATTCTGTGGTTTCTGCTGTGTGGGTATTGGTCACTACAATGCGGTAGCCGTCTTTCCACGTGCCATCCAGTGCGGAATAAGACACCGTATATCCGGCAACCTCTTCCTCCGTTACGGAATAGGTAACTGCTTTTCCGTAAGCATAAGCCGGCAGGCCAGTAAATGTCACTCCCTGCTTCGAGGCATTGGCGCGGATCGTCCCGGATTTTGTCACGACGGTGACTGTCTCCCCATTTTCATTTACCACTGTCCCGGTCAGGTTGACGGTCACATCCGTGCGTAGGCCGTCCTGGTTATCGTTATCCTTCCAGGCTTTCTCCACGGTTACGGAAGTCTCTGCACTCTCATTCTCAATCACCAGTTCCCCGTCCAGTGTTTCACCGTCAACCGTGAGGTAACTCACCCAGCCGCTCTCTGATGTTTTTCCAAGGATTTGTATTTTCCACGTCTCCGCAGATGACTCATAGCCATCCGGCGCCTGGTATTCCACAAGGGTATAGGTGCCAAACGGCAGGCCATTCACCGCCAGAGTGCCGTCTGATCCGGTCGTCAGCTTGCAGGCAGCACTGACTTTTTCTTTCGTCCCGGAATAGGTTCCATTTTCAAAGGTCAGGTACTGCCCATCTGCGTTTTTCAGCACATAGACCGCTCCACTCAATGCCGTACCTGTCCCTGATTCCACTTTTTTCAGGGAAAAGCCAGATGTAAATGCGATCAGGCCTGCGTCGTTATGGCTGCTCTCGTAAAAGTAAGCATACATCTCATCCAGTTCCGGAAGGGTAATACCGCTGATGTAAGCGTACGCAATCCCGGAGCCATCCTCGTAAACAGAAGCGGTCGCATCCGAATCCACTGTATCATCTTCCCCGGCATCCTGCGCAGTCAGGCCATAGCCATCCATCCCGGAGAAAACAACATAGTATGTCCCGGCTTCGAGGTCAGTAAACTGATAACCGCCATCCTTGCCTGTGGTAACCGCAGCCACCTCATTTCCAAGGACATCGTATGCTGTATAGAGTTTCGCGCCACTGATGGTCACCGCTGCTTTCTTCGATGACGCATATCCGGAAACGTTCGTCCGGTACAGCGTAGCGGTAACTCCGGAGAACAGAGCCTCTGTTTCTCCACGGATTCCATCGCTGTCTGCGTCCACCCATGCAAGGCCGCTGACCGTGCGCTGCACAACCTGCGCCGCAACCGTGTTGCTCTCTACCATGGCCACCTGTCCGGTCGCGTGCTCATAGAAAGAGTTTGCGTAAAGGTCGCCCGGATTCTGTGACAGTCCATCTGCATCCATCAGGAAATTTCCAGAGCCATCCTGCACGGTCAGCGTCACAGTAATTTTCAGATACTCCTGTGCTTTCACCGTCCCGATGTCAAACAGCAGCCCTGCCACATCGCTTAACGCGAGTCCGGAATAAGTAACCGTCGTCCCATCTGTGGAACCGCCGCTTACAGTCTTCCAGGAAAGGCTGTCCGACCCTTTTAGAATTGTCTCCGCCTGAGAGGTGTCCCTCGCGGATTCACTCCCCGTCCAGCGGATTTCCATGCTGTCCTTTACCGTACTGTAAGTTTCTTTTGCATTGGAAAAATCTACCGTGATACTGTCAACCGCATAACTGCCGCTGAACGAAGTATCCCTGCCATCCCCATTGTACGGAAGAATATCATACAGGACAACACCATCCACATCTTCCTCCGCGCTGTTTCCATAACGAATGATGTAAGTGATCGAATCGCCCTCTTCCACCAGGGCACTCTCCACTGCTTTCGAAACCGATGAAGTCGCCAGCTTGATCACGCTGATTGTCGTCTCTGAATAATTCCCATGAGCCGTGTTGATGGAACGGTCATCCTTGTCGGAAGTAATCGTTGCTGCGATCGTAAGCGTGTCATTGTTCTGCACGTCGTTCGCGGTTCCGGCCTCACCAATCAGACAGGAAAGCGTGATATCCTCCATCGCCTCCCCAATCGTCTGGTTCTCCACCAGCCAGGTAATGGTGCTCGTCCCGTCCTCGTTTTCCACAACGGAAGCCGGGGCCAGGCTTGCGCTGTTCATGACATAGCTCAGGTCAGAAGGCAAGATAGCCGTAATGGTCACGTCCGTTGTATCTGTGGAAGACTCTACTTCAGTATTTGCCGAAACCACTGACACGGACGGATGGATCACATAAGTCACCGTCCGTTCCCCGGCATCCAGGTCATAGACCGATTTCGTCGTCGTCCCGCCCGCGGTTGTGGTCGTATCTGCTACTTTAATGGAAACACCCGTCTTACAGCCGATGATCAGGCAGGAATTTCCATAAATATATCCGCCCGAATGGCCGGAGACGATACTGCCATCCTGATATACCGATTTACCATAATCGGTATACAGCTTGTAGGTCGGCGCGGTATATCCATCGATGTAGCTTCCCTCGCTAAAGGAGGAATCACCAAGGCCGTACGCCCCGTTCCCGTAGGACACTTCCGTCCAGGAAAGGGCGTCGATGTCTTCGCCCCAGCAGCGCACATCATTGGTTGTCTGGTAAACCGTGCCGATTTCTGCATCGGAAGTCACCTGCACATACATCTGGAAATTCAACGCAGATGCATCTGAAGCGCCCTGATAAATCTTGCTGTCCCGAACCTCGTACAGGAAACCTACGCAGGTGTACCCGGCCGCGTTCAGGGCGTCAATGCTGTCAAAATAGATCAGCTGTTCCTCACGGGTGGCATTCATCTCCGCATCGCTTGTCCACCCCGTCTTATCCGGTTTCGCAGCAAAAAGCACCGTCACACGCCCTACAGAACTCTCTGCATTTGTCACATACGTGGATGCGTATGTGGTTGTCCCCGCCGGGATTTCAAACGCCTCATCATCAAACTTCTGTAAAATATTGACAGAGGAAAGGTATCCATCCCCGCTGTAATCCAGGGTCGAGCTGATCCGGAGCATCTGGCCGTTATAGGCATAGGAATCCCCATAGGACCACACGGAAGCAATCTGACCGCCTGTTTCCGTATAAAAATAGTTCCGTTTGGAAATGCTGCCGCTCGGATACAGCGTCACATTCATGCCACTCCTATCATCCGCGCTGTTCTGATCTTCCGTTGTCACCTGGCCAGAAGCAGATACCGCATTTACGTTTCCAGTCTCAATCGTAAAATACAGGTTGGAAGTGGTATCTACGCTGCGGGCAAACTGGACAACAAACTGCACATATCCAGCGGAAAAGCAGCCAACGTTCGCTCCGTATACAATCGTCCCGGATGTATTGCCACAATTGTTGGTCGGAAAGTCCAGGTCTTCCAGGTCAAAGGAATAGCCGGATACCGTGACATGGTAAACATTCGAGCTCTGTGAATCCTGGCTGATCGACCAGCTGCCCCCGTCATAGCAGGCATATTCTGTATCTGTCGCGCCCCCACTGTTCCACGGCTGCGCCCAGGTTCCATACGTGGATGTGGATTTCCCGCCCACTCCCATCTGCCGGCCAAGGGTACCGGTTGTACCAAGCCCGCCACTTGCGTTTTCCCTGTAATCCCAAAGGATCGGCGTATAGTTCTCTTCCCCGGTGACATCCTCATTATCCAGGGATTCCGTCACCGTCAGGTCAAAGGAAAACTCCCCTGTGGGAAGCTCAATCCCTTTCAGTCCCTTATCCGAAGAAGTGTTGTAAAGCTGCAGTGTCAACGCATAGCCTTCCAGACGGCCATATACGGAACCCTCCGTGTCAGAGTCGCTTGCCGTTCCTGTTTCCGTATTAAAATACCCCAGGTAGTCACAGGTACTGGCTTTCGTCAGCTTGACATTATAACGGGGCGCTGCCGTCACAGTCACGGAATCCCCGGTGATCGTGCGGGAAAGGTCCTCCTCATTCCCTTCCATCCAGACCGTGAAAGTCGGCTGGAGCACATCTCCGTTCTGCGCCGCTTTTACATAAATACCAACGCTCAATGTACCGGCACCCGGAATCGCGTTGCTGTCACCGTTTTGGGAAAGATAACGTTTCCCGGTCAGGATCTGCGCGTTCACCGTTTTGCTGCTGTCCCAGGAGGTAGAAGTTGTCCCGTCCGCATACACATACGTGATCACCCGGTCCACGCACCAGTTCAATGTATCCGTGTTAAACTCTGCCTTTGACGGGTCGCAGTCCAGGGTGAACTCTACCATCATATACGCCTCATCCACCGTCTGGGATGTATTCATCAGGGCGGTTGTATACTCCAGCGTATAATTCACATAATCAAAGGTACGCACGATGTGGTTGCTGGCGCTGCTGTCATTACCCGCCTCATCATCCGAATCAAACGGCGCAGTTCCGTCCTTCAGGCTCTTAACCGCCAGACCGGAAACATAGCTCTTATTCTCATTCAGGCCGCTGCCGGTGCTTTCCTCTTCCAGGGAAAGAAGCATGATCTCCCCATCCAGTGACTCTTCCGTCTCTGTCTCCATCTCAGATTCCGAATCGTCCGTGCTGCTATCCATTCCTGATTCTGTATCCGCAGCCTCCGTCTCAGCCCCGGTTTCATCGGATTCCTGGTTCCTGTCTGTCTCAGCCTGCGTTCCTGTATCAGATACCTGATCCGTCTGCGCTTCCCCCGCTGTTTCAACAGTAACCACCGTATCTGATTCTGACAGTCCCGCCAGGGTATCCGATTCCGTAGATGTGTCCTCTGACTCAGATGCTGTGCCTGATTCTAAACCTGCTGATTCAGTTCCTGTCAAAGCATCCGTAATGGAATCAGCTGTGCTTTCGGTGTCTGCCACGGAAGCACTCTCCGCTGAAACTTCAATACTTCCTCCTGACGTACCCACTTGCGGATCAGGGTCACCATCATCGGAATCTTCGGAGTCGTCACTGCCGCTTCCCTCATCAGAAACAGCGCTTGCACTGTCTGATTCTGATTCTTTTACAGTAATCACACGTGAAATCTGATAAGTTGGACTGCCACTTACAGGCTCCACATAATAGACCGCCTGGTATGTGTCAGCACGGTTGGTCGTGAAGGCATAGCCGCTCTCACTTTTGGCTTCATGGAGCGTGATCTCCACCTTTTCTTCCTTATAAGAAAGGCCGTCAAAATCCTCCTCTGGGTTAAAGCTGCTGCCATACCCGACCACAATATCTTCTGCGGTCACAATCTCATCCTCATCCAGCTTCTCCAGGACATCTTCCAGCTCCGGAACCTCCGCCTCCAATGCAGATGAATCATTTGCACTTCCCGCTGCATAAGCCACAAGCGGCGATCCCTCCAACGAAAAAGCGCTCACCACGGAAAGAATCCCGGCAAGCGCACGTCTAATCTTCTTTTTTATCAAGCTGCTCATAAAGTCCTCACTTTCTCTCACTCTGTGGTCAACCGCCGCATCTTCTTCCTACAACATATTGCCTCGTTCCAGCCCTCTTCTGTCGGGCGCTTCGTTTACATTTTCTATCACTCCTTTCTTTCGGAGCCGGATCTCTTTTGAACGAAAAAGGCAAGAAAAAAAGACTGCCACTACAGTCCTCTTCTCATGCCTTTTTGCGCCCAACTCCGGCTACCTATTCGATTCGCAAATGACTGATACGATTCTGTCATCCCTCAGCCAACTGCTGTCAGCATATATACTACCACACTTTTCGTTTCAGCGGGTTTCAATTTGTTTCAAAAAGTTCCATCCGGTTTCACAAAGTTTCACGGAGTTTCATCTGTTCAGCAGAAGCTGGATGATGTATAATGGTCGTATCAAAGAGAAGCAAATGAAGCATCAAAGAAGTTTGCCTGTTCTCTTGGATTTCAGATAATTGGAAGTAAGGAAAAGATAGATAGGCGTAATGATCAGCCTTATGTTCTGCAAAAATATATCTTAAAACTTTAATTTCCAGATTATCGACGAGAGCATCAAAAATACGAGACACATCTTTAAGTGAGGTAAAAATGAAAAAAGTTTATTTAATTGGCGGAACTATGGGAGTAGGAAAAACGGCAGTATGCCAAAAATTAAAAATGGAATTGGCTGACTGTGTTTTTCTGGATGGAGATTGGTGTTGGGACTCTGATCCATTTCAGGTCAATGAAGAAACGAAAGAGATGGTGCGGAAGAATATATGTTTTTTGCTAAACCAGTTTATCCATTGTTCTGCATATCAAAATATAGTCTTTTGCTGGGTTATGCATGAACAGGAAATTATAGATTCAATTCTCAATGAGCTTGATAGAACTGATTGCGAAATTAAGACCCTCTCCCTTTTTTGCAGTGAGCAGGCTCTTAGAGAAAGGCTGCTTAATGATGTACAGAAAGGAATCCGTCAGGAAGATATTATTGAAAAAAGCCTTCAGAGAATTCCCTTATACCAGAATTTGAATACCGCGAAAATTGACACAACTGGGAAAACGATAGACCAGGTTGCCAAAGAAATAATATGCTGTTAGCTATAAGGTAAAAGATTACTACAGAATAAACAGGGAGGTCAGACGGATGAGTAACATCAGAGTATCGGAACCATTGCAATTAGACGGTGCAAAGAATGTGCGGGAGTTGGGCGGTTATCCTGCCAAGGGCGGCACGACAGCAGAGGGATTTTATCTCCGTGCGGACGGGCTGCAGAATTTAAGTGATAATGACCTGAAAAAATTAGCTGATTATGGCGTCTGCCAGGTGATTGATCTGCGCAGCGACAAAGAAAAGGAATATATGCCTGACCGCGTGGGTAATATGGCGTATTTCCATGTCGGGATGCTGGACCAGATGAATTCAAAAAGTTTTAAAGGACAAGGTCCGGAATCCATGTACGCTTTGTACCAGTCACTTCTGGATGATTCAGCAGAGCAGGTTGGTACGGTAATGCATCTTTTGGCGGAAGTAAAAGAAGGGGCTGCTTTATTTCACTGCACCGCTGGAAAAGACCGCACGGGTATTATCGCCATGATTCTTCTGGAACTGGCTGGTGTTCCAAAAGAGTACATTATTGCGGATTACAGCGTAACGGAAACCTATATGAAAGACGTATTTGTCCGGCAGAAAGAACAGGCAGAAGCGAACGGGATTGAGATTAAAGATTATATGCTACAGTCAAAAGCGGAGGACATGGAGCGCACAATCGAATATTTTCATCAGAAATATTCGGATGTAGAAACATATCTGCTTGATTTTTGCCGGTGCAGTCGAGAAGACGTTGGTTTTATCCAGCATCGTTTGCTGAATGGAAACCATTAATGGCGCTTTGATCAACTACATAGTTTGACCCTAAAATGAGCAACGGGTACAGCCGTTAATTATTTGTGCTGTACCCGTTCATCATATTCTATTTTCCTCTCCACTTACTCCAGAAGGCTGTCTATCTTGAAATAACCTAAAACTTCTTTTGATTCTTTCAGCTGCTCAATTCCAAGGGACAAACCATATCTGAAATACTCTGCGCCGATCACACCTGCTTCCCTGAGAATCAGGTCGTGAAGTTCCGTCAGCATATCCATTTTCTTCATCCCAATCCGGGGTTCCAGTTCATTCATCACGCTGTCAATTGACTTTTCCATTTCACCAACCTTTGGTGAAGCTGTTACAACCTGTTCCAGCGGATCTACCTGTCCGGTAAAAATAGCCTCTATAACACTCATGTTCTTATTTCCTCCTATTTTTTGTTGTCGTTCAATGGCTGCATTCGTATTACCGTATATCACAATTATCTTTACAGCTTTGTTGATTCTCCATATATTATCTGTGTTAAAAAAGCATGGACTAATCTTTTTCAGTACCTCTGTCTTTATCTAAACGGAATTAAAGATCATGAATGACCTCCTGCGATTCCTGCATAAACTGCAATCCGAGAGAAAATCCGCATTTGAAGTATTCCACACCCATAATTTCAGCCTCCGTTGCAAACAGGTCATGGACTGCTTCAATCTCATTATAGACCGAAGCCTCCAGCGTTTTCTCCATCCCCATCATCTTCTGGCAGATCTCCTCCGATATATTTTTGCATCTGGGAGATTCTGATACCACTTGTTCCGCTGGATAAAGCTTTCCGTTAAAAAACTCTTCCATAATATCCTGAATTTCTCTGCTCATAATTGACTGCCTCCTCTATACCTGGTTTACGCCTGGTTTTCTGTTTTCTCTTCTCCCAGTTCCAAACCATTTTCAACCTTAAAATAATTCAATACATCCTTTGATTCCTTTGTCATTTCGATCCCCAGAGACAGGCCGCATCTGAAATATTCTACGGCAATCACATCGGCTTCCTGAAGGAACAGTTCACGGATTTTCGTCAGCCTGTCCATCTCGTCATTCCCTATCCGGTTTTGTAGTTCATTCGTTATACCATCAATCGACTTTTCCATCTCACCGACTTTCGGCGGAACTGCTACAACCTGTTCCAGCGGATATACCTGCCCGTTAAAAATAGCTTCCATAACGCTCATGTTCTTTTTCCTCCTGTTTTTTGCTGTTGTTTCGTGGTTGCCGCAGATATTATCGTATATCCCGGTTTTCTCTGCAACTTTGTCAGATGCCCAATGTATTCCCCACTTATCAATCATCTTCACTTTCCACATCCTGCCACACGAGGACACCCTGTACTACCAGGCGCGTAGCACTATTCCCATTACAAGTAGACAGTGTTACCGCTTTCTTTCCGACCAGGGCTGTAATGCCCGTATCTATTTCAGAAGTGTCCAGCATCTCATAAAACCATTCCGTATACCCCTCATATCCATCAAACTCCAAAGCGTAGGCGTTGCCATCTGCATCAACAGAATGAATCGAAAAGATACGGTACAGATAATCCCTGTCTGGTGTATAAATCCAAAAGTAGGGGCAGAAGACCAACACCTCTGAATCCTTGAACCGCTTCAGCTTTGCAAACATACTCCCGTCCCTCATGTTATGCCCGTAAATAACCGTATTGTAATCTTCCAGATAAGAATCATTCTGGTGATCCATGAAAACACTTCCGGCGTAGATGTAACTGCCATCTGGTGAGCGGTGGAGGTAATAATCATTGTCCTCTGCCTGCATCACCGGATAGGAAATCTCCACAGCCGGAATCTGAATCCATGCGACACAATCATCGTAACTTGCCGACAAAGCATCCCAATCTACCACAATGCGCTCTGGTGCGTCTTCCGGAAGAACCTCTGACCCGGTTTCAGATATGGTATTTTTTTCCATATCATCCGTCTCACTGCCTGTCTCATCCCCGGCGGCAGGCTCCGTATCTTCACTTTCCTCTCCTGGAGGATTATCAATGGTAAATGCAGCTTCCATCTCGTCATACGTTTCCCGGCCTTTCTGGTAGGTGAAGTACACCCGCAAGGCCATTGCAATTCCCGCAATTAGCAGGATAAAAGCAGCGATTCCACAAATCAATTCCGTTTTTTTCATAATCAGTCCATCCTTTCCCTGTCGGTTCCTCTGTTACTGGCAAACCGACCATTATACAGCTCCAGAAGATTTCCCATAGCTGCCCTTGTCCTGCGGCTTGCCGTTGCTTTGCTGAAATACTTTTCTTTTGCGTAGGCCACCTGCCCCTCCCCTTTCACGTAAACGTGCAGAATCAATTCCTCCTGTTCCTGCGGAAGGGAGCGGATGCAGAATCTCACATAATTCAGTTTTTCCTGCCCTTCCGTGATCTTTAGTATTTGCTGCGCGATCTCCCTCCCCTGCCGGTCCATGTCGCTCTGCACGGAACACAGGATGTTATAAACGGTGTCCGTTTTCGTACTATGCGACTGGCTTCCAGTACCCAATTCTGATACACCGTTCCGAAATGACCTGCGGCGAATGCATTCCTCAAACGATTCAAGTTTCGAGTATTCCTCCCGCAGCATTTCCTGTATCCTTTTGTCCATGCGTTCCATCTCCCCCAGATATTCCACCATGTCCCCCTCGTCCATTGGCTCAAAATCCAAAAAATGCATCCTGACCACCTCTCCCTGTGCAGGTATAGCACAGAGCGTAACAGTTCCATGTCTTCCCAGTTACCACAGTGTTACATTTTCGGCAGTATCTTGAAATCCGCTTTTTTCCCTGAATGGAGCGCCATCCGGCGGACCACCAGCAGGCTGTCCGGCAGGTTCTTCACCACCAGCCAGCTCTCCGGGTTTAACCCATGCTTTTTCATGATACCCATATGTTCCCTTGTCGGTTTTTTCCCGTTTTTCATTTTTTCCTCCACTTCTTCACTTACGCGCCGGATTCCGCATACATCCCCTGCCTGACTTCCGACCGGTAATAAGCATCCATCATGGTCGGCGCGTTAAAGATGCAGGCAAGCACATATGCCTTGATGTTATTTATCTTTTCCCTTTGCTGCTTCAGACAGCTCACTATGTACCGGACATGAAAATAGCCCACCCGGAGAAGCTTATTCACTACATACGCATACGGATATTCCGCCCTGGCGACAACCACTGTTTCACATCGTGCCCCAATCGTCTCTGCCATCAGGGAGACGATCATATCTATCAGCTTCCTCTCCTCCGGGGTGGAATCCATCACCAGATACTCATATTCGATATTTGACCTGATGATATCCGCGTATTCAGTTATCCGATCTGCCTCATCCGGCGGATTTGCGCGTGCGCGCACAGATAGATTGATAAGATCAGTATCATTCCTATCAGTCTTATTAATATCAGTATTATTAGGGTCGGTTTTTTCGACCTGTACAGGTGGACTTTCCCGACCCCGGCAGGTCGATTTTTCCGACCTCGATAAGTCGGTTTTTCCGACCTCGACAGGTCGATTTTTCCGACCTCGATAAGTCGGACTTTCCGGCCCCGACAGGTTCACCCTCTCCGGCTTGGCTGATTGGCTCCTATCTTTCAGATGTTCATGATTCGTCCCGATATCTTCCAAATTGTCCGCAAACGCATCTTCAAATTGTTCCTGTCTACCCTCGACACTTTCTGGTGTTTCACTGCCTGATGTTTCACTGCCTGACGTTTCATTTTCTGGTGTTTCCGCCGTCTCCTGTTCCGGCTGTTCGTTCTGCTTCACGATAAAATTCTTTACATAGATCGCATCCGGTTTCCCAAATCCCTGTTTTACCCGCTCAATCAGCCCAATCCCCTTTTTGCAGTCCAGCTCCGCAAGGATTTTCATTCCCTTGTCCCGGCCACAGTTCAGATATTCCGTGACCTGTTCAAGTGTGAAAACTATGTAAACTCGTTTCTCCCGGTCAATCCAATGATTTTTCAACGAAAGGCACATACGGTCCAGCATAAGCCCATACAGCACTTTTGCCTCACAGGACAGATCATGAAAATGCTCATCCGTAAACAACAATTTCGGGATACGGTAAAAAGAAAACTGCTCCGATTCATGCTCATGGAAATAATCAAATTCTATTTTGTTTTCCATCTCACTTCTCCATTTCTGTAAATGGTTCTCTGCTTTTTTGAACCAGCATTGTCCTTTAACACTGGTTGAAAACCGCGCACACCACTCCGGTGTTCCGAATAGTGGAGCTTCTCTTTTCAGGCGCAGTATTCCGGATAGCGAATTTTTACCGCTTCCCAAAAGTATCTTGCGTAACCACAGCAAAACAAATCGCTCACTGTATATTCACAGCACTCCCGCAGCTTGTCTTCCTCGTTACTCAGGTTATCTACACTCGGAGTACCATCGCAATAGAGATTAAATGCCATACGCACAACCCTCATACTGCGGATTGTCTGCCAGGCCTCGCGCAGACAATCCGGCTTCACCTCCCCGGTTTCAAAATCATAGATACGGTCAACATGGTTTCTCGTATTCTGGTCGATTCCAAGGCAGTAGACCAAAGCTTCATGACAGCCGTCTATCCATCTGCACTTTTCCATCGCCTGCAGACAAAATAGTTCATGTTCTTCATCCCTGAATAAAATATCGTCTTTCCCCTCATCAATCACCGCATTGCAAATTGAATATGACATATCCGAACTCTCCTTTCCGTTTTTCTTCCGTTTCTCGCTGCAATATACCCTCATCACCGGGAATTATGGCGTCTCTGCTGATCTTGTTGCTGCAGTCGTCTCTGTTTCCACTGTTCCAGCAGCTTAATAATCGTCTCCTCCATCTTCCTCGGTGTATAGTCTTTCGGGAAATACTTTCTCAGAACATCCGATGTAAACATCACCCGGTCCTGAATCGGCTTTTTCCCCTCAGACATAATTGCAAGCATAGAATCCTCCGTTAATCGCCCTTCCTGACTGAACTGTTTCAAACGCTGCGCCTGGGAAAGCGACGGCGTCGCCTGCTCATAATCCATCGTTTCAATCAGCATCTCCTGTTCTTCCGGTTTCAGGAATGACAGCTCATATGCCGGGTTAAATGCAATTTTCTTTTCATCCACCATATTTAAGAGCGGGGGAATCAGTTCCGTTAGGCGAATATAGCGTTGGATCTGATTCCGGCTTTCTCCCATTTGTTCAGCCAACAATTGATCCGATCTTTTTTGTGTCCCAACTTGGGACACATTTTCCTTATTGGGTCTCCCGCTCTTCCTTTTCATAGCATTTAGTTTCATCTTTAGAGCGAACGCTCTTTCACTCGGCAGTATTGTTTCTCTTTGCAGATTACTATCTACCATTAGCAAAACAGCCTCATCATCATCCAAATCACGAACAATCGCCGGTATTGTCTCTTTCCCTGCCAGTTCACAGGCTCTATGCCGCCGATGTCCGGAAACGATCTCATATCCACCCTCTGGCGAAGGTCTTGCAATAATCGGAACCAGAACGCCGTACTGCTGTACGCTTTCAACGGTTTCCATCATTTTTTCATCATCCAGGACTTTAAAGGGATGATCCTTAAATGGATGCAATTCGGATATCGCGATCTCCTGCACTCGCTCCCTCTCATCATCTCTTTCGTCAGTTCCATGTATGCTCCCGCCACTTTTCCTTTGGGGTCATGAGCATAGATACTCACACCTGCCGCGGTTGCTTCTTTTGCCTTTACCGAAAACGGAATCTCTGTGTTAAATACATTAATTTTTCTTCCATAAACGTCTCTGATTAGAGATGCTGTCTCTCTCGCAAAGTTTGTCCGCTTATCTACCATTGTCAAAAGAATCCCGTCTATTTGTAATGTTGGATTGATCTGCCGCCTGACTTTTCCCACCGTCTGTAGCAGTTGCTCTAGTCCTTTGGCAGGAAGATATTCTGCCTGAACTGGCACATTAATACGTGTAGCAGCTGCCATGGCATTAACTGTGAGCATTCCCAGCGATGGTTGACAGTCAATCAGGATATGCGTATACTGGCTTTTCACAGTATCCAGATACTGACGTAAAATTGTTTCCCGGCTGATCACATTCACCAGAGATACTTCCATACCAGATAGCTGAATATCAGCAGGCATCAGATCAACCCCTTCCGCGTGATGCAATATTCCCTCTCCAGGACTAATTGGCTGATCCGTCAAAATTTTTCCTAAGATCGTTGATACCGTAACTGGAAGCTGATCCGGACGCGAAACCCCCAGGCTGATTGTCGCACTGGCCTGGGGATCGAAATCCACAATTAGGACTTTCTTTCCATGCATTGCCAAACCAATTCCCAGATTCACACATGTAGCCGTCTTTCCTACTCCGCCTTTCTGATTTGCGAGGCAAATAATCTGTGTATTCATTCCTTTGCATCCCCCTTTTCGTCATAACATCCATTCCTACGATCCTCTTCTCCTGCTGCGAAGCACATACACATTGTCGCGACTCCGAAAAAGCCGCCCAAACAAAAAGCAATAAAATGACTTAACATATTTTTCCTCCTCATCAAGTTCTCTGCAGGATAGCCTATCGTTATCCATACTCTGTCCTTGACATAAAAACAGGCATAAAAAAACCGTTCAAGTCAAAATCACTTAAACGGTTACAATCCAGAATATAAAATTTTTAAACTATGTCTCTCTACTCCTTCACCAATAGCAAACACTCCGAGCATTTTTTAATTAAACGCGCAGTATTTTTATCTGTTATACATTTCTTGTCTGGCACCCAGCATTCAGTCTTTCTCACTATTTTTTGAATACACCCTTGAATACACCCGCATGGACGACGTGTCAAAATCCCTCACTTTCTGGGGTTTCTCAGCTTCTATACAGGGTTCGAGCCCCTGATCGCGCACGGAAAGCACTGTTTTCGATGACCATGAGTATCGGGGGCGGTGTTTTTTTCATGTTATGGAGAGCCTCGCCATGCAAAATAGGCGGCTTGCCGTTAATTGAGAAGATGTACTCATTCTCAGCGTGAAGCTCCTGTATTGTCTTCTTTTAATGATTCGAGAAATTCTTCCGGATTATAAACTATCAGTTTTGACTTTTCATAATCTTTACCATTGCGGGTAACAATACAATCCATACCGGAGCGGATGGCCGTTTCAATCATTACTGCGTCCTCAAAATCGGACGTATCCGAGCTAATCGCATGAAAGACATCTTCCGCAGATGTATCTAACATCCCAATTATCGAAAGGAGCTGGTTCAGCTTCGACCTGCTTTCCTTATCACTATGCGTAGCTCTGTGGCTGAGATAGTAGATATCTGTCGCCGATTTTGCTGTAATGAAACCGAAAATCTGATTTGTCGCTGCCAGTCTCATAATGCGCACAGCTTCCTGATCGAATGGTTCCCGGCGTTGCAGAAAGTCGATAATGACGCAGGTATCAAGTAACACTTTCATATTTTGTCCAGCCTTTCTTCACGAGCTTCCTCCAGGGTAATATCCGACGGAATGCTGCCATAAAGGGAGTCTACAATACCAAGCTTATTCTGATACGGTGATGTCAACTTTGCGATTGTTTTTCCGTTACGAGTAATAAACACATCTTCTGTCGCAGCCAAAAGCAAATACTTGCTGAGGTTTGATTTCAGTTCTGTAGCAGTGATAGACATACAAAAGCCTCCTTCCTGTTTATTTCTAATATCAGCATAGCAGAATCGTACGATTCAGTCAATAGCATCGTACGATTTTTTCTATATTTCCGCAGATATTCTACAAAAATGCTTCTCCGTATCAATACCTTTTTACCAACCTTATAAGCGGAGCCAGATTCATGAGCCATACGTGTGACAGACTTGAGTCCTAACCTGTGTATTCGCATCGACAATGCTGTCCTTCCCCATTTCCGCCAGCGCTTTTCCGAGCGTTTCTTCTGCCAGCGCAAGGCGCTCCCGGAGCTGCTCACATTCCGTTTCAAGCCGCTTTACATAAGCTTCCATCTTTTTTGTTCGTCGTTTACCTGGTTGAATTCTCCAGACACCTTATCATCACTGCCATTTTCCATTCGTGTCATACCTCATCCTGTATCTGCAATGTTTCTGCCGCCCGTCCTGCCTGTATATCCAACGTCTTTGAATACATCCACGCTACAAAACCTCTATTTTGCAGCGATGCTCCTTCTTCTTCCGACCATATCCAATGTCCACCATCAATATCCGTCCCGTATGGCACTTCTCCGTCTCACTCTCATAGAGCGGAAATGGTCGGGTACTATTAAAATGCAGTTCAACCTATATTCCTTTTGGGGTACACTGCCCAGTATAAGGATAATAGTCAAAAATACTCTGAATAGCATCTGTAATGTCCATGATTCTCTCTATTTTCAGCTCCCCAATCTTCTTATAACCACGAATTCGCAGATCTAACAATTTTAGCTGTTCACACAGGACAATCCCTTCCGTATCGTTCCAGGCAACAGGAATATGAAGTGGATCAGCTATGGCACGTTCTTGAATTGGGCAGGCAATGATCTGTTCCGAACGGTTAAAAAAATCTTTACTGACAACAAGAACAGGGAAAGAGAGCTTTTCGACTTTTAAAATATCTCCCTGTGAAATCGTAAACATATATCACCACATCTCCCTTCCGGTCGGCTCTCCCCATGACATTTCCTCGTAAGGGCCAATTTTACCGCCAAATTCAGCCGCCCGCTCTTCCAGAGTCTTATGTCGGAATGTCTTAGACAGTACGATTTCTCCATTTACTACTTTGACATCGAGATACTCATTTAAGCGAATCCCCAGCGAATCCAATAATTCTTTCGACAGACGGATTCCCTGGCTGTTCCCCCATGCTTTTACCTGTGCTACCATATGCTTCCTTCTCCTTTCCGCGTCTGAAAAAAGCAGATCGTTCTGTACCGTTTTCTCTTCGCAACTGTGAGCACCAAACGTTTCGTATATACAAAGTATATACCTCTTCATCGATAAAAGCAAGAGGGGGTGAAGCTTCGCTAAAAAAAGAAAACAAAACCAAAGGCCAGACAGTTTCCCGTCTGGCCTTTCCTGCATCTTTGATTACACCTTTGATTACACCGCGCTACGGGAAAGCCTCGCATGAAAAATTGCTTCGCAATGCTCCAAAGGTGAAAAAATGTACTATTGATGCAACACTCAGTCTACTTCGATCGTCCCCGTCAGACGGATATCTCTGCTGGACGCACCGACATACACGTCTCGCTGACCGGTCGCGCGCACCCATTTGTCTTTCGTTCCATCCGGGCGGTTCTGCAATACCATAGCCGGATTCCAGTAACAGAGGCTCCTCTCTTCGATAAATAATGTCACCTGACGGCTCTCTTGCGGCGCGAGGTTTTTCACACGGGCATATCCCGCCAACTGCTTCCTGGCCATCTGGATGTGCGCCGGAACCTCCGCCGCGCCAAGATACACCTGCACAATCTCGTCGCCGCTGACCTCTCCGGTATTGGTCACGGTCAGGGACACGGCATATCCATCTCCCTCTTTCCGGATATCCAGTCCTTCGTAGGAAAAAGTCGTATAGCTTAGTCCATATCCAAACTCATACAGAGGCTTCCGGCCTTCCCGATCGTACCAGCGATAACCGCTGAAAATACCCTCGGACATTTCCGCAATCCGATCATCTCCGATGGAAACACCGATCTGACGATGGTTCAGATGTTCCGGCGTATCTGATACCGGCGTGTCATCATTCGACGCTGGCCAGGTCTGAGAAAGCTTCCCTGAAGGATTCGTCTTCCCGGTCAGAATCTCGGCAATCACCCGGCTCCCTTCCTGTCCAGGCATATAGGTACACAGGATCGCATCCACCTTATCCGCCCATCTGCCGATCGCGCGCGCGTTGGAAGTCTGCAAAACAACGATGAATTTACTATTCTCCCTGCGATGAGCGATCGCGTCCTCCAGCAGCGCAGTCTGCTCCCTGGAAATCTCGATGTAGCTGCCATCCTTCTTTTCAAGCATATCTGCAAATGGGCTCTTCGCATCCCAGGTATCGCAGGCGTAATAAATCACTGTATCCGCAGTGGAGACCGCCTCCATCATCGCGTCATAACGCTCTTTTTTCCGGGTCGGTGTGGACCAGGCAAGCCGGATCTGCAGATCTTTGTTTTTAACCGCCTGTCGGCCAAAGACAACCATCGGATAGGCTTCCCCTTTCTTCAGCATAATCTTTTGTCCTGTGATACCCATGCCCTCCGGTGTGTGTGCCACATGTTCCCATGGCCACTGGGTCCACTCACGGAACTGTGCGTTTCCGATCACCTGCCACTGTCCATCCACCTGTAACAGGAATACGCCCTCACCGCCGACACATTCCAGAAGAAGCGTATACTCACCGTCCTCGGGTGCTTTCAAAAATCCCTTCCAGGTATAAGAGACGCCATCCGTAAACGCGGTTCCATTTTCTCCGTTAAGATAATGTTTCATGGGATTCCCCTTCGCATCCGTCCCACAGGTAAAATTAAGCTGGGCATCAATGGCTGCAAGAGTACCCAACAGCTTCTCGTCCACCGCTTTTTCCCCAGAGGTCGCGTAGCTGGCAAGCCCTGTGTTGACCGGCTCTCCGTCTTCATCCAGCTTCATCTCCCCAAAGAAAGCCCTCCCTGCGCCGCCGGGACCAGCGGCAGTCTGCACCTTCGCACGTTCTTCCGGTAAAATCCCCCAGGTTCTCCTCAGTCCCTGCGCCTGGCAATTTTCATCCTGCCAGAGAAATTCGGCCGGAACCGCCTCTCCCACATAGTCAATGCCCGCGTAAACCGGAACCGCTTCTCCAGTTATTTCCCGCAATGCTTCCGTCGGCTCAATCATACGCTCCAGGCGCCCGAAGCTCCTCTCCTGTGCTTCCCCGCAGAGCGGATATTTTGCTCCCGGACCGGCCAGAATCACCTTTCCAGCGAACGATTCCTCACGCAACGGCAGTGCTTCTTTCTCATTTCTCAGTAAAACGATTCCCTCGCGAACCATATCCGCTGCAAGCGCCGCATTTCTATCCAAAAGGCCGTTTGCTACCGCCTCCTCGTAATACCACTCCATCTGGATGGGCTCCGTGCGGTTCAATTCTGCCTTTACATTGCCGTCCTCATCCAGCTCAACCAGCCCCAACAGGCCGACTACCGACATGCCATACAGCACATGGCGGCAATTCTCATCCAGCTGCTCCCAGCTGAAGGTGCCGCGCCGGATATTGCGTGCGATTCTCGTGCTGTCATTGTATGCCGGATAAGGCATCTCCATATCCATTCCTTTATTCAGCGTAAATTCATGCACTGCACCCCAGTCCGACATGATACTGCCCTTGAAGCCCCACATATCCCGAAGCACATCCACGTTCAGCTCTTTGCTGGCGGTCATATAGCCGTCATTGATCACATTATAGGCGTCCATGACACTGCCCGCATTGCCTTTACGAATCGCTTCTTCAAAAGGCTTCAGATAATTCTCATGGAGCGTCTGCTCATCCACAATTGTCCGTACCGGGTGGTCTCCCATCGGAGAACCCATGATATTGCCGGCGACCAGATGCTTGATCGTCGCCACCACATGCTCGTCCTGCGCCCCCTTCGTCTCCGCGGCGCCAAGCCGCGCGGCCAGAAAGCTGTCCTCGCTCTTAATATCCTTATTTCTCCCAAAATGTGGACTGCGGATCACATCCACCTGCGGAGCCAGCAGAAAATTGCCGGAACAGGCCGCATCCTCCGATCCGGCCACCCTTCCGAACTGATACGCCATTTCATCATCCCAGGTGCAGCCAAGAAGACTCGGCTGTGGCAGACCGGTCGTCTCCACAATACCGGTAATCCCGGCCGGTCCATCGTACATCACCACCTCCGGGACGCCAAGCCTCGGAACCCCCCACTGATAACCGGCATTTCCAATCTTGCCTTTGTCCGCCGGTTCCTTCGCGCCACCCAGCAGGCGGCACTTTTCCTCAAACGTCATCGTCCGCACCAGAGCATCGATCTTCCTCTGTGTCGTCTGCTCATCCTCAATCTTATAGTCCTTGCGGGTGAAGACCTTCGGATAGGTTGTAAATTGCATCTTATCTCCTCCTTTTCTCGCTTACGCTCAACAGGTAATCTATCTGATTACACCGTTCCCCGTAATTTCATCTCTTCCCATTTGGCAGATATTGCCACTATAGCATACCTGAGGAGTAAAAGCTATCCCAAAATGAATGTCCTGCACATCAGAAAATGATATTTTGTTACTATTCACAGTAAATTAAAAATATAACCTAATCGTTTAGAAAGCTTC
>JAJBUL010000235.1 GCA_020860365.1 Clostridiales bacterium
ATAATTTGTAAGAAAGCGAGGATTTAAAACATGAAACGTAAACTTATGGCAGTTCTGTGTGCTTCTGCAATGGTAATGGGTCTGATGGGCGGCGCAACGATCGCTTCCGCTGAAGAAGACGTCATTAGCGGCGCAACGATCGCTTCCGCTGAAGAAGACGTCATTACCGTCGGCATCATCAACAATGACCCGAATGAGTCTGGTTATCGTACCGCGAATGTAGCTGACTTTGAAACATACTTTGGCGAAGGCAATGAGTATGGCTTCGAGACCTCTTTCTTCTACAGCCTTGAGAACGAAGAGCAGATTCAGGCAGCAGAGGGATTCATTCAGGATGAGGTGGATTATCTTCTGATTTCTGCGGCAGATACCACAGGCTGGGATGATGTTCTGGAATCCGCACAGGAGATGGGCATCACCGTGATTCTGTTTGACCGTATGCTGGATGCAGACGAAGAGCTTTACGCAGCGGCAGTTGTTTCTGATATGTCTGAAGAAGGCGTGACTGCTGTATCATGGATGGAGTCTCAGGAGCTTGACGAGTACAACATCATTCACATCCAGGGTCTGATGGGTTCTGACGCGCAGATTGGCCGTACGACCGCTCTGGATGAAGCAGTGGAAGCAAATGATAACTGGAATTATGTAGTTCAGCAGGCTGCTGACTGGAGTGCTGAGACCGCACAGGAGATCGTACAGTCTGTGATTGATTCCGGTGAATCTTTCAATGTTATTTATGCTGAGAACGACGACATGGCGAAGGGTGCTGTAGCAGCTCTCGATGCGGCTGGTATTACACATGGCGTTGACGGCGACGTCATCATCATGGGTTTTGACTGCAATCAGTGGGCTCTGGAAGAGCTGCTTGCAGGCAACTGGAACTATGACGGACAGTGCAACCCGTTCCAGGCTGAGACCATCGTAGGCATCATCGAGCAGCTGGAAGCTGGCGAAGAGCTGGAAGAGAAGATTATTTACTCTGTAGAAGTTGGCTTTGACGCTACGACAATCACCCAGGAAGACGTAGATAACTACGGCATCTGATAATCCAAGGGACAAAAGAAACAGCAACAATTGTAAGCGCGGTGCAGCGGCCTGCACCGCGCTTTTTCAGGAAGAAGAAAGAGGTGATACACGGGTGAGTGAAAATGTCGTACTGGAAATGAAAAATATCTCGAAAAGCTTTCCCGGGGTACGTGCCCTGCAGAATGTAGATTTTAAGCTTTGCGAAGGAGAAATCCATGCCCTGATGGGGGAGAATGGCGCCGGAAAATCGACGCTGATCAAGGTTCTGACCGGCGTTTATGGAAAGGACGAGGGCGAGATCTACCTGAAAGGGGAGAGCGGTGCAGTTTCCATCCGTTCTCCGCAGGAAGCGCAGAACCTGGGGATCAGTACCGTATATCAGGAAATTACGCTCTGTCCGAACCTGACGGTTGCGGAGAATATGTACATTGGACGTGAGAAGGGATGGCGGCAGAACTGGAGGAAGATCAATGCGGATACGAACCGGATTCTGGAGTCGCTGGGCATTCCGGCAAAGGCGACGCAGCAGCTTTCGAGCTGCTCGATTGCGATTCAGCAGATGGTGGCAATTGCGCGGGCGGTCGATATGGATTGCAAGGTGCTGATTCTGGATGAGCCGACCTCGTCTCTGGACGAGCAGGAGGTAGAAAAGCTGTTCGGCCTGATGCGTGACCTCCGCGCAAAGGGCGTAGGAATTATTTTTGTGACGCATTTCCTGGATCAGGTGTATGAGGTGTGCGATAAAATCACGGTTCTGCGCGACGGGCAGCTGGTCGGGGAATATGTAATTGAAGATCTTCCGCGTGTGATGCTGGTGTCGAAGATGCTTGGCAAAGACCTGGACGACATGGCAGATATTAAGAGTGAGAGCGAGGAATACACCGGAGAGGGTGCGGGAAGCGTCTTTTATGAAGCAGAAAATCTGCAGAGCAATGCGGGTATTCAGCCATTTGATTTTTACATTAAAAAGGGGGAGGTCAATGGTTTTACCGGCCTGCTGGGTTCCGGGCGAAGCGAAAGTGTGCGGGCGATCTTCGGAGCGGATCATGTGACATCCGGAAAAGTAAAGATCAATGGGAAAGAGGCAAAAATCACCAATCCGCTGGAGGCGATGCAGAATGGAATCGCCTACCTGCCGGAGGATCGCAAGGGGGATGGCATCATCGGCGATCTTTCCGTGAGGGAGAACCTGATCCTCGCGGCGCAGGTACTCAAAGGCTTCTTCCACCCGTTCTCGAAAGCAGAGGCGGAAAAGGCAGCGGACGAGTATATAAAGCTGCTGGGGATTAAGACAGCGTCAAAGGAGACGCCGATCAAGTCTCTTTCCGGCGGAAATCAGCAGAAGGTGATCGTAGCCCGCTGGTTGTTCGCGCATCCGGAATATCTGATTCTGGACGAGCCGACGCGGGGCATTGACATTGGTACGAAGACCGAGATTCAGAAGCTGGTGCTAAAGCTGGCGTCAGAGGGAATGAGTGTTACCTTTATTTCTTCGGAGACGGATGAGATGCTGCGTACCTGCTCCCGCCTGGTGGTGATGCGTGACCGTAAAGTGGTCGGCGAGCTCACTGGCGACGACCTGAATCAGAACAAAATCATGAGTACAATTGCGGGAGGTGAAGAAGCATAATGGAAAAAACAGCAGTGAAAAAACAGAATCCCTTTAACCGTCTGCTTCATTCGCAGATTATGATCCCGCTGGTGGCGCTGGTTCTGCTTCTGGGTTTTAACCTTCTGATGGATCCTACGTTTTTTAAGATAACGCTCGGCACAAACAGTGCGGGGAATCCGGTTTTGTCGGGTAATCTCATTTCCGCGCTTAACAATGGTTCTGAGCTGGCGATTCTGGCAATCGGTATGACACTGGTCACGGCCGCTTCGGGCGGGCAGGATATCTCCGTCGGCGCGACCATCGCGATCAGCGGCAGCGCCATGCTCCGTATTTTATGCGGGACGGAGTCAAGCCCCTCCACACTTGCCGCGCCGATCATTCTTGGATTTCTGGTGGCTGTGCTTGTAGGTATGCTCTGCGGTCTGTTTAACGGCGTCCTGGTGGCGACGTTTAAGATTCAGCCGATGATTGCCACGCTGATTCTGTATACGGCTGGCCGTTCCATCGCGGCCTGGATCAACAACAACCAGCTTCCGATTGTTCCGGGTAATGCCTTTACCTATTTTGGAGGTTTTATTCCGGGAATTCCGATGCCGACTCCGTTCCTGATCGCTGTGCTGTGCTTTATTATCATGGCGCTGGTGCTGAAATTTACAAACCTTGGCCTTTATACGCAGGCAGTCGGCATCAATGAAAATGCGGCGAAGCTGAACGGCCTGAAACCGGCGTTTATCAAGATTCTCTCCTTTGTGATCCTGGGTGTATGCGTAGCAGTGGCGGCGCTGATTAAGTGCAGCCGAACCTCGACGATCAACTATTCCGTTGTAGCACAGAACATCGAGATGGACGCGATCCTGGCGGTAGCTCTTGGCGGCAACAGTCTGGGCGGAGGAAAGTTCAATATCTGGGCGTCGGTTGTAGCAGCCTATGTGATCCAGCTTTTGACGACCACGCTTTATAAATTTAAGGTATCGTCGGACGCGCTGCCGGCTTATAAGGCAGTTGTTGTCATTCTTTTGATCGTTTTTTCTGCTCCGGTTGTGAAAGAAAAAATGGCGGAGATCGGGAAAAAGGTGCGGAAACCGGCAAAGGAGGTGGGCTGATATGCCAGCGAATAAGAAAAAGAGAACATTATCTGACGCGAATCTTCTTTTGCTGATCACCATTGTCGTTTTCTTTGTAATGTATATCAGCGCGGTGGTCTTTCTGGGGAGCGGATTCCGGAAAGCACAGATGTTTTTTAACATTCTGGACGCAAACGCCGGTCTGGTGATTACGGCCTGCGGCATGAGCCTGGTTATGATCACACAGGGAATTGATATCTCCATCGGCGGCGTCGTGCGTCTTATCTGCATGAGCTGTGCGGTGAATCTGGAGCTGCAGAACGGCACTCCTTTTACCGCATTCCTGATCGCGATGGGAATTGGCCTGGCGTTTGGCGTCGTACAGGGCTTTCTTGTGGCGTATCTGGAGATTCAGCCGTTTATCGTATCCCTGGCGGGTATGTATTTCGCAAAAGGTCTGACGACGATTATTCATACGAACCCAATCAGCGTGACGAACGAGGCGTTTAAAGCACTTCGCAAGATTGAATTTGTTCTGCCAGGACTCGGCTATTACAACAAAAAGGGTACTTACATCAACACGACCATAGAGTTGGGGTCAGTAGTCGCTATCATAGTAGTGATTCTGATGTTCCTGATGCTTCGCTATACGAAATTTGGCCGCAATTTCTATGCGGTCGGTGGCAATAAACAGAGCGCTCTGATGCTCGGCATCAACGTAAAACGTACGAAATTCATGTCGCATCTGATCTGCAGTCTGCTGGCGGGATTTGGCGGGTTTGTGTATTTTGTACATATCGGCAGTGCGGCGACGTCCAACGCGAACGGCATGGAGATGAACGCAATCGCCTCCTCCATCATCGGCGGGACACTGCTCACCGGCGGCGTCGGCAATGTCATAGGTACCCTGTTCGGTGTGCTCTCCCTGAACACGATCCAGAACATCGTATCCTCGATCGGTCTGGATGACGCCTGGTGGACTGACATCACGATCGCCGGAATGCTTTGCCTGTTTCTGGTTATCCAGAGTGTGGTTATGAGCCGGACGAAGAAAAAATAAAGTGAAACTTTTTAAAGAAAAGTACGGAATCATGACGGGCAGTATCAGAACAGGGAACATAGAAAGACGCATAGCCCCAGAACAGGGGCTGTGCGTTTTTCAGTGATAAGTCAGTATGGTCAAATTTGCCAGACTGCCGCCAAAGAAAAACGATATCCCCGCGGTTTTACACAAGTTACTATTCACGGGGTGGGGATGATATCTAAGGTGTTTGGTTCCTCATCT
>JAJBUL010000263.1 GCA_020860365.1 Clostridiales bacterium
CGATGACGTGGGATTACAAAATGCCCTACGGGATTATTTACGCAAAGCATCCGTCGGAAACCGTTGCTGCCTTTATCAATAAAATCGAAAACGAAATTCACGTTTAACGATGTCCTTTATAGATCAGATGGTCAAAGCGATAAAAGGATATGATGCCAGAAAAGGCATATCTCGGTCTTCATTATGTTGAATTTCAATAACTCGTGCTATATAATGGGCTAAGATATGGAGCGGAGGCGCAGACTATGGAATTGCGGGTATTAAAATATTTTTTGATGGTGGCGCGGGAAGAAAATATTACAAAAGCCGCCAGTCTTCTGCACATTACGCAGCCGACATTATCCCGCCAGCTGATGCAGTTGGAAGAAGAACTGGGTGTCAAGCTGTTTCATCGCGGGAAATACAATGTCACGCTCACGGAGGACGGTATGCTCCTAAAGCGCCGCGCACAGGAGCTTGTGGAGTTGTCGGATAAAACGATTCAGGAGCTTTCTCACAAAGATGATACACTTGCAGGGGAGATTGCAATTGGCTGCGGAGAAACCAGAAATATGTCAGCTCTTGCAGACCAGATTGCCATTTTTCAAACAGAGTACCCTCTGGTGAGGTTCCATATCCACAGTTCAACAGCAGATGACATCAAGGAACGGATTGAACGGGGTCTGCTGGATATCGGGCTTTTAATGGAGCCTGTGGATGTAGGCAGGTATGAATTCCTTCGTATGCCATACAGAGAAAAATGGGGAATTCTCGCCCGCAAAGATTCGGTGTTGGCCCAACAGCGGGCAGTTACACCAGAAGATTTGGCAGAGACTCCATTGCTGCTTCCACAGCGTGACCAGGTCAAAAATGAGATCGGCAACTGGTTCGGAGAGATTTATGAACATCTGAATATTACCGCCACCTATAATCTGATCATCAACGCTACAGCCATGGTTCGCAGCAAGGTAGGCATTGCGCTTTGTTTTGACTTGGGAGCGATATATGAAGACCTCTGTTTCATTCCATTGTCTCCCGAATTGGAAACAGGTGCTGTTCTTGTGTGGAAGAAAAGCCAGATGCTGGCTGCTGCAACGTCTCAGTTTATCCAGCAAGTAAAAATACAATTTGAGCATTCCTGACTATGTAATATAGGCATTAGACATTAGGCTTTGCTCCGAGTAAAATGTAGGTATTCCTTATGGAGAACCACGCCATTTATAGTCGCGCATAAGCGCGAGGCGTGGTAGCGTCCTCGATTTCCAGAGGAAATCGGGACATTGTCAGCATCCTGCATCAAAAAAAACGATGCAGGATAAATAAAGGATGCCTACATTTTTTAACTATCAGGATTTTATCCTGGCAGTGACGGAAAGAAGGGAGTAACCAAATGACGATTGATGAAGCAAGTGAACGCTACGGCATTCCGCTTGAAATTCTCCATGAATATGAAAGCTGGGGACTTTGCGGTACCGTGAAGAAGGTAATGGGTGCGTGGCAGTATGATGATGAAGATATTGAGCGTCTGAGCATGATCATGACGCTGCACGATATCGGTTTTGAGAACCATGAGGTGGAAACCTATATGCAGCTGCTCTTAGAGGGAGAGTCCACGAAGGAACAGCGGATGGCCATGTTGAACCGGCGGCGCAAAAGCGCACTGGATGAAATCCACTTCCGGGAAGCACAGCTGGATCGTCTGGATTATCTGCGCCACAGCATCCGTTCCGCCAAACAATGAAAAAACACAGATTTATTATAAGGAGGACTTATTCATGAAGAAAAATCTAGGCTCTGTTTTGACATTGTACCCGATGCCGCTGACTGTGATTGGTGCGATGGACGGCGGCAAGCCCACCTGGACGCTGGTAGCTCATGTGGGTGTGATTGGCCACGACCGGCTTCTTGTCAGTCTGTCTCGCGCGCACTACATTAACGAAAAAATAAAAGCTGCCGGTAAGCTGTCCATCAACATGGTCAGTGAGGAGATGCTGCCCCAGGCAGATTATGTCGGCTCCGTGACCGGTGCAAAGGAGAACAAATCAGATGTGTTTGACTACGAGCTGAGCGAAAACGGCACTCCTCTCATCAAGGCTGCCCCGCTCTCCATTGAATGCGAAGTTGTGGATAACTACGAGGCCGGAAACAATTTTGACAACTTCATCGTGAAGTTTACCGGCACCTACGTGGAAGAAGAAAACCTGGATGAAAAGGGCAAAATCAGCTATCGCGCCATGAAACCTGTGCTGTTTGAGTTCCCCACCTATGAGTATCTGAAAACAGGCGATGTGCTTGGCAAATGCCTGAGTTTTAAAGAAGAACATTAAACAGAAACGAACGAAAGGAGATCATCACGATGAATAAAATGACTTTACCGAAAATCGCACTGGGTGCCTGGGCATGGGGAAATGACGGCACCTTTGGAAATGCAGTCACTCCGGAGCAGATGAAACCGGTCTTCGACGCCGCAATGGAAAATGGCCTGAACCTGTGGGATACGGCCCTTGCCTACGGCATGGGTACCAGCGAAAAGATGTTGGGTGGCCTGATTGCCGGACTTGACAGGGACAGCTATCTCATCTCCGATAAGTTCACGCCGCAGTGTGCGGACTATGGCGCGGCTGACCCTGTTGGCGATATGTTAAAAACGGAGCTTGGCTTCCTTGGAATCGAAAACATGGATATTTACTGGCTCCATAATACTGTGGATGCCGTCAAGTGGATTACCGCCATTGCGGAGTATTTTGAAGGCAAAGAGAACGTCCCAATGCTGGGCGTTTCCAACCACAATCTCGCGGAAATTAAGCAGGCTGACGAGATTCTGAAAAGCCACGGCCTGAAGCTCTCCGCTGTCCAGAATCATTACTCCATCATCAACCGTTCTTCGGAGGATTCCGGCATTCTGGATTATTGCATAGAAAACGGGATCGTATTCTTCTCCTACATGACGCTGGAGCAGGGAGCGCTGTCCGGCAAGTACGATACAAAGCACCCCATGCCTGCCGGTTCTGACCGTGCCAGGACTTATAATCCGGTTCTGGACAAAATTGAAGTGCTGAATGCGGAACTGAAAAAACTGGCTGACAAGTATCAGGTGGCTCCTGCTCAGATTCCTGTTGCATGGGCCATCGGCAAGGGAACCCTGCCGATTATCGGAGTCACAAAAGTCTCCCATGTGGAGGATGCTCTGAAGGCCGTAAATATCACGCTGACAACAGATGAAATTGCAAGCCTGGAAAGCACTGCGGATTCTCTGGGGCTGAACCTGATCCGCTACTGGGAAAAGGAAATGAAATAGCGGGCCGAGGTTCTGGTTCTGGCCTCTCCTACTTATTTCATGACCATGAGCGGACAGATGAAGATTTTCATCGACCGTCTGCTCCCGGAATGGCAGGGACTCGGAGGCAAAGAGGTCTATGTGATCGTCACCGGGCATGATGGAAAGGCAGGACTGAAACGCACTGCAACAGACCTGGTGGACATTTTTAACTATCTTGGGAACCACGTCAATCCTGTGATCTGGGGCGAAAAGGTCTGGAAAAAAGGCGAGGTACTTGGAACAAAGGCAATGGACGAGGCTTACCGGGCAGGAAAGCAGCTCGGACGATAACAGAAAGGCCCTGGTGTCGGTTGGACTGTCTGTCAAAGGTACTGACGCCTTTGACGCAGCAGATGATATTTCACAGTGGCTCGACGAAATCGGGCTTGCAGAGTAATAGTGGAGAGCCGCGTCATGCAAAATTGCCTGTCGGCAATGACGCGGTCTGCATCATGGATTTTCGGGAAAATCCATGACAAGAACAGGAGGACGAAATGCAGTATATTCAGTTAGGAAATTCGGATTTGCGTGTATCCCGTATCTGCATGGGATGCATGGGATTTGGGGATGCGGCGAACGGTCAGCACAGCTGGACGATTGACGAGGAACATTCCCGTGAGATCATCAAAAAAGGGCTGGAGCTTGGCGTCAATTTCTTTGACACGGCTATCGCCTACCAGAGCGGCACCAGTGAGCAGTATGTGGGACGTGCGCTGCGGGATTTCGCAAAGCGTGATGACGTGGTTGTCGCAACAAAATTTCTGCCGCGCACGCAGGATGAAATCAAGGCGGGGATCACCGGCCAACAGCACATCCAGCGGATGATCGACAAGAGTCTGGAAAACCTCGGCATGGATCATGTGGATTTGTATATTTATCATATGTGGGACTACGAGACGCCCCTGTATGACATCATGGATGGCCTGAACCAGGCGGTCAAGGCGGGGAAAACCCGATATATCGGCATCTCCAACTGCTTTGCCTGGCAGCTTGCGAAAGCAAACGCGCTGGCGGAAGCAAACGGATTTGCAAAATTCGTCTCCGTTCAGGGACACTATAACCTGATCTTCCGCGAGGAGGAGCGGGAAATGGCGGGGCTTTGCCGGGCAGATAACATCGCAATGACACCGTACAGTGCATTAGCCAGCGGACGTTTATCCAAACATCCGGGAGAAACCTCCAAACGCCTTCAGGAGGACAGCTACGCAAAGTTCAAATACGATGCCACCGAAGCACAGGATGCCGTAATCATCGAACGTGTGGCAGAACTGGCAGAGCGCCACGGGGTATCCATGACAGAGGTTTCCCTTGCATGGCTGCTGACAAAGGTGACATCTCCTGTGGTGGGCGCTACCAAACTGCACCATATCGAAGGCGCAGCAAAGGCAGTTGATTTACAACTGTCTGACGAAGAACTTGCCTGGCTGGAGGAGCCTTATGTTCCCCATGCACTGGTGGGCGTGATGGCGCAGAACACTGCCGCCGCTGCAAAAGAAAGCCATGTATGGTCAACCGGGAATCAGAAAATCTGAAGATTGGAGGAAATCGATGATGGAAAAAATTGTACAGACAGCAGGACGTAACTCTCTTGGCGAGTTCGCACCGGATTTCGCTCACTTTAATGATGACATTCTTTTCGGCGAGGACTGGAATAATCAGGACATCG
>JAJBUL010000171.1:0-30449 GCA_020860365.1 Clostridiales bacterium
TCTGCGAATTTGCCAGTTCAACTTACCATAAAGTAATTCTTTCCATAATAATAATAGGTATCCTTGATCTTTACGCGTCCAACCGCCATCTGGCCGTTGGCGCGGAAATAGTATTTTGACCCGCTTTTGGAGGTATACCAGTAGCTTTTCTGCATAATACCGTCCAGAAAATAGTAGTAGGTGTCATCGATTTTGACACGTCCGGTATGTTTCTGGCCATTTTTGTAATAATAGGTCTTTCCGTCCACGGTAACATAACCATTGAACGATTCCTGTGTGTCGGTGGTGGACGGGGTTGAATCCTGAGCTGCTGTCTGTTCCGCTGCTGACACGGGAGCGAATGCACAAAGGCATACGGTCAGCAGAAAAAGGGGCAGCAACGTACATCGTTTCTTTTTCATACATTTTCTCCTTATCCTTGAAGTATTGCGTTCGTTTCCAGAATGGTTAGAAAACTGGAAATAATCTCCTTTTTGAGTATAATACTTTTCTATAATAATAGGAAGAGATGAAATCAAAAGATTCTCTTAAGATTCCAATCCCGGGGTCGGGTGGAAATGTGGCTGTAAAAAGATATAAGACAACAAAAAAAGATTGTACTGAAAAAAATACAATATTTTTTGCAAAAAAGCGAAGGAAATGAAAAGAAAGCTCTTGAAATGATCGGGGATTTTCTGTATAATGTAGTTTGTTGTGACCTTGATAGCGTAGAAGCGTGAGGTTGCTGCGGTGTGCGCCGCAGGTTTTCCGTGGAGCGAATGTCAAGTTTATAAAACTGGCGACAAGTCACTGTACAAAATTTTAATGGTTCCGATTCAATGATCGGGCACCGTGCGGGCGCATGACACGCACGGGTGAGTGTACAGTCACCGCTTGTCGTACTGAAGCACGTCGTGTATCTGAGCATCAGATGTGCGGCGCAGACCACGTCCGCGCGAGAGCGCAAATCCTACTGACGTGGTTCTCCATAAAAGTGCGAATAAGGAGGCGACTTTTTTTATGGCAACTCAGGTAATGAGAATCACACTGAAAGCGTATGACCATCAGCTGGTGGATGCATCCGCGAAGAAGATCATCGACACTGTAAAGAAAAATGGAGCACAGGTAAGCGGACCGGTGCCGCTCCCGACGAAGAAAGAGGTTGTGACCATCCTTCGTGCGGTACACAAGTACAAGGACTCCAGAGAGCAGTTCGAGCAGAGAACACACAAGAGACTGATTGATATCATCGCACCGACTCAGAAGACGGTAGACGCACTGTCCAGACTGGAGATGCCGGCTGGTGTTTACATTGATATCAAGATGAAGCAGAAATAATTCTGCTGTGGTAATGAGGCAAATCCTATTCAGGTTGAGATAGAACACTCCATGGACTAGGATGATTGTGTCACGCTACTGCATCAAGCGTGGAACGATGAGCCGCCGCTTCGCGGCAGCCTGGGTGTTCTCGATTTACTGCGTAAATCGGAACATTCTACGTCGTCCATCTGCTTCGCAGATGCACGACATAATCCGCTGTAGAAAAACAGGAGGTAAAGGAATGAAGAAAGCAATCTTAGCAACCAAAGTCGGAATGACACAGATTTTCGACGAGAACGGAAGTTTGATTCCGGTAACGGTTCTTCAGGCCGGACCGTGCGTGGTGACGCAGGTTAAGACGGTAGCGAAGGACGGTTACAGTGCAGTTCAGGTTGGCTTTGTGGACAAGAGAGAGAAGCTTGTCAATAAGCCGCAGAAGGGTGCATTTGACAAGGCGGGCGTTTCTTACAAGAGATACGTCAGAGAGTTCCGCTTAGATGACGCCGAGAGCTATGAAGTAAAGCAGGAGATCAAGGCTGACGTGTTCGCAGCGGGTGAGAAGGTTGACGCGACTGCCATTTCCAAGGGCAAAGGTTTCCAGGGCGCGATCAAGAGACATGGACAGCACAGAGGACCGATGGCACATGGTTCCAAGTATCATCGTCATGCGGGTTCCAATGGTTCTTCCTCTGATCCGAGCCGTGTATTTAAGGGCAAAGCGATGCCGGGACGCATGGGCGGCGAGCAGGTTACCGTTCAGAACCTTGAGATCGTTCGTGTAGATGCAGATGAGAATCTGATTCTGGTAAAGGGCGCTGTTCCCGGACCGAAGAAAGCACTTGTTACTTTAAAGAATACCGTGAAGTCCGGTAAGTAAGCCCATTGACAGGAAAGGAGGAGAACACAGATGGCAAACGTATCTGTTTATAATATGGAAGGCAAAGAAGTAGGCCAGATGGAACTGAACGACGCCGTGTTTGGCGTGGAAGTCAACGAACATCTGGTACATCTCGCGGTTGTGAGCCAGCTGGCGGCAAAGCGCCAGGGTACGCAGAAGGCGAAGACCCGTTCTGAGGTTTCCGGCGGCGGAAAGAAGCCGTGGAGACAGAAGGGCACTGGCCACGCGAGACAGGGTTCAATCCGTGCTCCGCAGTGGAAAGGCGGCGGCGTAGTATTTGCTCCGGTTCCGAGAGATTACACGTTTAAGATGAACAGAAAAGAGAAGAGACTGGCTCTGAAATCAGCGCTGACATCCAGAGTACAGGAGAATAAGCTGATTGTTATCGACGAGCTGAAGCTCTCTGAGATTAAGACAAAGAACATGAAGGCGGTTCTGGATGCGGTAAATGTAAGTCAGGCACTTCTGGTTCTTGACGAGAATGATAAAAACGTGGTTCTTTCCGCGAGAAATCTCCCGGATGTAAAGACCGCTCTGATTAACACAATGAATGTGTATGATATTCTGAAATACAATACGGTAGTGGCCACAAAGGCGGCTGTGGAGAAGATCGAGGAGGTGTACGCGTAATGACTGATATTAAGTATTATGACGTGATCCTGAAACCGGTGATCACAGAGAAGAGCATGAACGCGATGTCAGAGAAAAAGTATACGTTCCTGGTACATCCGGATGTGACAAAGTCTCAGGTGAAAGAGGCGGTGGAAAAGATGTTTGACGGCGCGAAGGTAAAGCAGGTCAACACCATGAATCAGGCAGGAAAGCCGAAGCGCCGCGGTATGACATATGGCAAGACCGCAAAGACGAAGAAAGCGGTTGTGACGCTGACGGAAGACAGCAAGGACATCGAGATCTTTGAGGGGCTGTAAAGTCCTTTTATGACGCGGGAACGGAAGCTGTTCCGCTCTGCGGATGAAAGACACGCTCCGACGCGTTGTACCCTATCTGCCGGGAAAGCCTCGCCATTTAAGTTCGCGCTGAATGCAAAGGCTCGGCCTACGTCACAAATCCCTGACGGGATTAATGACAGGACAAGGCAGGATAATAGACGCACACGGCCGCACAGAGAAGCTGTTTTGGCATTATGGCGGCTGGTGTGTAAGGAACGGTACAAGGTCGTTCCTTACTAAGAAAGGAGAAACATTATGGGAATCAAAACCTATAAACCATATACGCCTTCCAGAAGGCATATGACCGGTTCTGATTTTTCTGAGATCACCAAGACGACTCCAGAGAAGTCTCTGACTGTATCTCTGAAGAAGAACGCAGGTCGAAACAACCAGGGCAAGATTACAGTAAGACATCACGGCGGCGGCAACAGAAGAAAATACAGACTGGTTGATTTCAAGAGGAATAAAGATGGCATTCCGGCAAAGGTACTTGGGATCGAGTACGATCCGAATCGTTCCGCGAACATTGCCCTGATCTGCTATGCGGACGGATTGAAGTCCTATATTCTCGCTCCGGCGGGTATGCAGGTGGGCTGGACGGTTATGAATGGACCCGAAGCGGAAGTTCGTGTAGGCAATTGCCTGCCACTTTCCATGATACCGGTTGGTACCATGGTACACAACGTAGAGCTTTATCCGGGACATGGCGGACAGCTGGTTCGTTCCGCCGGAAATGGCGCGCAGCTGATGGCAAAGGAAGGCAAGTACGCGACATTAAGACTTCCGTCTGGTGAGATGAGAATGGTACCGGCAGATTGCCGCGCGACGGTTGGCATTGTGGGCAATGGAGAACACAACCTGATCAATATTGGTAAGGCTGGTAGAAAGCGTCACATGGGCGTTCGTCCGACGGTTCGTGGATCTGTTATGAACCCGAATGACCACCCGCATGGCGGCGGCGAAGGCAGAGCTCCGGTAGGACGTCCGGGTCCGAGCACTCCGTGGGGCAAGCCTGCACAGGGTCTGAAGACCAGAAAGCAGAAGAAGGCTTCTAACAAGCTGATCGTGAGAAGAAGAGACGGCAAGGCAGTCTGAGATGCATACAACCGCGAAAGGGCTGCCTGGCAGCCCGCGGATGCAGCAGAATAAGCGGGAAAGAATCGCTTATGATGTAGATAGGAAAATATGAGGAGGTAAACAATGGCTCGTTCACTGAAAAAAGGACCGTTTGCTGATGAGAGTCTGCTGAAGAAAATAGATGCGATGAACGCTTCGGGGAGCAAGCAGGTAATCAAGACCTGGTCACGTCGCTCCACGATCTTCCCGCAGATGGTTGGACATACCATCGCGGTCCATGACGGAAGAAAGCATGTTCCGGTGTATATCACAGAGGATATGGTTGGACATAAGCTTGGCGAGTTTGTAGTGACGCGGACTTACAGAGGACATGGCAAAGACGAGAAGAAGTCCCGTGCGCGCTAAGCGGAAGAAGGATCGGAACATTCTTAAGTTCTCGATTTATTCCGTAAATCAGAACATTCTTAAGTTCTCGATTTACTCCGTAAATCGGAACATTCTTGAGTTCTCGATTTACTCCGTAAATCGGAACATTATTTGAAAGGAGATAAATCCAATGGCAAAAGGACATAGATCCCAGATCAAGAGAGAGAGAAATGCCGAGAAGGATACGAGGCCGTCCGCAAAGGTTTCCTATGCGCGTGTTTCTACCCGCAAGGCATGCTACGTTTTAGATGCCATCCGGGGAAAAGATGTTCAGAGCGCACTCGGCATTCTGACATACAATCCAAGATACGCATCAGAAGTTATTTTGAAGCTGCTTAAGTCCGCGATCGCGAACGCGGAGAATAATAATGGCCTGAGCGCTTCGAACCTGTATATCGAGGAGTGCTACGCGAATAAGGGTCCGACAATGAAGAGAATCAGACCGAGGGCACAGGACAGAGCATACCGCATCGAAAAGCGTATGAGCCACATCACAATCGTGCTGAATGAGAAGTAAGGAGGACTGGCATGGGACAGAAAGTTAATCCGCATGGTCTTAGAGTGGGTATCATCAAAGACTGGGATTCCAAATGGTATGCAGAAGGCGATTTCGCTGATTGCCTGGTAGAGGATCACGAGATCCGCAAATATCTGAAGAAAAGATTGTACAGCGCAGGAATTTCTACGATTGAGATCGAGAGAGCGTCTGACAGGGTGAAGGTGATCATCCACACGGCGAAGCCGGGCGTTGTGATTGGTAAAGGCGGCGCTGAGATCGAAAAGCTCAGAGCAGACCTCCAGAAAATGATTTCCAAGAAGCTGATTGTAGATGTAAAAGAGATCAAAAGACCGGATAAGGATGCGCAGCTCGTGGCGGAGAATATTGCCGCGCAGCTGGAGAACCGTGTTTCCTTCCGCCGTGCGATGAAGTCTGCGATGAGCAGAACCATGAAATCCGGTGCACTTGGAATCAAGACAGCGGCTTCCGGACGTCTGGGCGGCGCGGATATGGCGCGCTCCGAGTTCTACAGCGATGGTACAATCCCGCTTCAGACACTGAGAGCAGATATTGACTATGGATTCGCCGAGGCAAACACCACATACGGCAAAGTTGGCGTAAAGGTATGGATCTACAAGGGCGAAATACTTCCATCTAAAAAAGAAGGGAGCGATAAATAATGTTAATGCCGAAAAGAACAAAACATCGTAAAGACTTCCGTGGCTCCATGAAAGGAAAGGCTTTGAGGGGCAACACGATTACTTACGGTGAATATGGCCTTGTGGCGACTGAACCGTGCTGGATCAAGTCCAATCAGATCGAGGCAGCCCGTGTGGCAATGACCCGTTACATCAAGCGTGGCGGTAAAGTATGGATCAAGATTTTCCCGGATAAGCCGGTAACCGCGAAGCCGGCTGAGACCCGAATGGGTTCTGGTAAAGGTACCACGGAGTATTGGGTGGCAGTCGTGAAGCCGGGCCGTGTGATGTTTGAACTGGCCGGAGTACCGGATGATGTTGCCCGTGAGGCGCTGCGTCTCGCTATGCACAAATTACCCTGCAAATGTAAAATCGTTTCTCGTGCAGACTTAGAAGGCGGTGATAACAGTGAAGAGTAAGAAGTATGTAGATGGTTTGAAGAATAAATCCGCAGCGGAATTACAGGAAGAATTGGTAGCTGCTAAGAAGGAACTCTTTAATCTGAGATTCCAGAACGCGACGAATCAGTTGGATAACACGGGCAGAATCAAGGAAGTTCGCAAGAACATCGCAAGAATCCAGACTGTTATCACAGAAAAGGCGAATGCGTGATTTTAAGTGATTCCGGGAGAAGAAAGGAGAATTTCCGTGGAAAGAAATCTTAGAAAAACCCGTACGGGTAAGGTTGTCAGCGATAAAATGGATAAGACAATCGTTGTGGCTGTAGAGGATCACGTAATGCATCCGCTCTACAACAAGATTGTAAAAAAGACATATAAGCTGAAAGCGCACGATGAGAACAATGAGTGCAACATCGGCGATACAGTAAAAGTAATGGAGACAAGACCTCTGTCCAAGGATAAGAGATGGAGACTTGTGGAAATCGTTGAGAAGGTTAAATAACAGAGGGGGTATATCGGCATGATTCAGCAGGAAACCAGACTCAGAGTAGCAGATAATACCGGTGCGAAGGAGATCCTCTGCATCCGTGTTATGGGCGGTTCCACCAGAAGATATGCGTCAGTTGGCGATACGATCATTGCTACGGTCAAAGATGCAACGCCAGGTGGTGTTGTCAAAAAAGGCGACGTGGTGAAGGCAGTTGTGGTTCGGACCGTGAAGAGCATCCGCCGCAAGGATGGCTCCTATATCAGATTTGACGAGAATGCGGCAGTCATCATCAAGGATGACCTTACTCCACGCGGAACCCGTATTTTTGGGCCGGTAGCGCGTGAGCTCCGTGACAAGAAGTTTATGAAGATCGTCTCTCTGGCACCGGAAGTATTATAAGGAGGACCGGAACATGAATAAGATTAAAACAGGCGATCAGGTAAGAATAATCGCCGGCAAGGATAAGGGCAAAGAAGGTAAGGTTCTGGCAGTGAAGGATGGCAAAGTCCTTGTTGAAGGCGCGAATATGGTGACGAAGCATGCGAAGCCGTCAGCGGCAAATCAGCAGGGCGGCATCATGCAGAAGGAAGCTTTCCTCGATGCGTCGAACGTGATGTACCTCCATAAGGGCCAGACGACCAGAATTGGCTTCAAGATGGATGGAGACAAGAAAGTCCGCGTAGCGAAGTCTACCGGAGACGTCATTGATTAATTGAGAGAGGAGGGTGCACAAGTTGAGCAGACTGAAAGAGACTTATCAGAATGAGATCGTAGATGCTATGATCAAAAAATTTGGATATAAGAATATCATGGAAGTCCCGAAGCTTGAGAAAGTGGTAGTCAACATGGGCGTCGGCGAAGCGAAAGAGAACGCAAAGGCTCTCGATTCCGCTGTCAGCGACATGGAGATCATCACCGGCCAGAAGGCTGTAAAGACGAAAGCAAAGAATTCCGTGGCAAACTTCAAGATCAGAGAGGGCATGGCAATTGGCTGCAAGACAACGCTTCGCGGTGAGAAGATGTATGACTTTGTAGACCGCCTGATCAACCTCGCACTGCCGCGTGTCCGTGACTTCAGAGGCGTAAATCCGAACGCATTTGACGGCAGAGGAAACTATGCACTGGGTATTAAGGAGCAGCTCATTTTTCCGGAGATCGAGTATGACAAGATCGACAAGGTACGAGGCATGGACGTTATCTTCGTAACGACCGCCAAGACCGACGAGGAAGCGAGAGAATTGCTGAGACTGTTCAATATGCCGTTTATGAAGTAGGAGGGGAAGTTCCATGGCAAAGACTTCAATGAAAATCAAACAGCAGCGCGCACCGAAGTTTTCTACAAGAGCGTATACACGCTGCAGAATCTGCGGACGTCCGCATTCTGTACTGAGAAAATACGGCATCTGCCGTGTCTGCTTCCGCGAGCTGGCTTACAAGGGTCAGATTCCGGGTGTAAAGAAGGCAAGCTGGTAAAAAAATAAAGGAGAGCCTCGCCATGCAAGTTCACGCTACGCGTGAAGGCTCGGCCTGCGTCGTACATTTGCTTCGCAAATATACGACATGGCATGTAAAGTCTGAAGAATGAGGAGGAAACTTACATGACAGTAACAGATCCGATTGCGGATATGCTCACAAGAATCCGCAATGCAAATACAGCGAAGCATGACACAGTAGATGTGCCGGCATCAAAAATAAAGATTGCAATCGCGGATATCCTCGTAGATGAGGGATATATCAAGAAATATGATCTGAAAGAAGATGGAATTGTCAAGACCATTCATATTACGCTGAAATATGGCGCAGATAAGAATGAGAAGGTCATTACCGGTCTGAAGAGAATCTCTAAGCCGGGTCTGCGCGTATACGCGGGCAAGGATGAGCTTCCGAGAGTCCTTGGCGGTCTGGGAATCGCGATTTTGTCAACAAACCAGGGTGTAATCACCGATAAGCAGGCAAGAAAGCTGCAGGTAGGCGGCGAAGTGCTCGCGTTTGTGTGGTAATTAGCCTACTTTTATGTAGTAGTAAAGTTAAGCCACCGCTGCGCGGCGGCCTGGGTGTTCTCGATTTACTGCGTAAATCGGAACATTCTGTGTCACACATTTGCTGCGCAAAAAGTAGAGGTGAGCCACCGCCTATGGCGATGGCCTACGTCGCAAATTTGCTTTGCAAATAATGCGGGAATCCGCTTGAACCTTAGTAGTTCAAGCGGCAAGAATTACTGAAAACAGAGGGGGCGCACAGTCCCTTCCGAAAATCTAAGTAAGGAGGAAAATGGCATGTCACGAATCGGCAGAATGCCAGTTGCGATCCCGGCAGGAGTTACTGTTACGGTCGCGGAAGGAAATGAAGTTACGGTCAAAGGACCGAAGGGGACGCTCGTACGGGCGCTTCCGAAGGAAATGGATATTAAAGTGGAAGATGGTCATGTGATCGTCTCCAGACCGAATGATCTGAAAAAGATGAAATCTCTCCACGGACTTACCAGAACCCTGATCCATAATATGGTAATCGGTGTAAGTGAAGGATATACGAAGACGCTGGAAATCAATGGTGTTGGCTACAGAGCTGCAAAATCAGGAAAGAAGCTGACACTTACGCTGGGCTATTCTCATCCGGTAGATATGGAAGATCCGGAAGGAATTGAGACCAAGGTAGATGGCAATAAGATCATCGTATCCGGTATCAGCAAGGAAAAAGTAGGCCAGTATGCGGCGGAAATCCGGGAAAAGAGAAAACCGGAACCGTATAAGGGCAAGGGCATCAAATATGCGGATGAGGTTATCAGACGCAAAGTTGGTAAGACTGGTAAAAAATAAGTGAGGAGAGTGCGAAAATGGTTAGTAAGAAATCAAGAACTGAAGTTCGTTTGAATAAACACAAAAGAATTCGCAATCGTTTCAGCGGCACCGCTGAAAGACCGCGTCTTGCCGTATTCCGGAGCAACAACCATATGTATGCTCAGATTATTGACGACACGGTAGGAAATACTCTTGTGTCTGCCAGCACCCTTCAGAAAGAAGTAAAAGCAGAGCTTGAGAAAACCAACGATGTAGCTGCTGCTGCATATCTTGGCAAGGTGATTGCTGAGAGAGCTCTGGAAAAGGGCATCAAGGAAGTGGTCTTTGACAGAGGTGGTTTTATCTATCAGGGCAAGGTGAAGGCACTGGCTGAGGCGGCAAGAGAAGCCGGACTGGAATTCTAAGAGGAGGAAAAACACATGAAACGTGAGATCATTGACCCGAAGCAGTTCGGAGAAGAACTGACTGATAAGGTAGTGGCTATTAAGCGTGTATCCAAGACAGTAAAGGGTGGACGCACCATGCGTTTTACCGCTCTTGTAGTAGTCGGGGACGGCAATGGCCATGTTGGTGCCGGACTTGGCAAGGCAGTAGAAATTCCGGAAGCAATCCGCAAAGGCAAAGAGGACGCTATGAAGAAAATGATGTCAGTCCCGCTTAGCGCAGAAGCAAGCGTACCGTACGATATGACTGGAAAATTCGGCGGTGCAAGCGTTCTTCTGAAGCGAGCTCCGGAAGGTACTGGTATCATCGCCGGTGGCCCGGTCCGCAGTGTCCTGGAGATCGCAGGTGTAAAGAATATCCGTACAAAGTCACTTGGTTCGAACAACAAGCAGAATGTTGTCCTGGCCACACTGGAAGCACTGAAGCAGATGAAGTCTCCGGAAGAGGTTGCGAGACTCCGCGGCAAGTCTGTAGAAGAGATTCTCGGTTGAGGGGAGGAAGCACAATGGCAGACAAGGTAAAGGTTACATTGGTTAAATCGCCGATCGGCGCAATTCCGAAGCATCGCGCGACGGTAAAGGCTCTTGGCCTTACGAAGATGCACAAGACAGTAGAGCTTCCGAACAACGACGCTACGAAAGGCATGGTCAGACAGGTTGCTCATCTGGTCAAAGTCGAAGAGGCATAAAAAGCAAAGGAGAGCCACTGCATAAATGCGGCGGCCAGCGCCGCAAAACTCCTGTGAGTTTTGCGACATAATATGAGGTGAGCCGTCATAGGCAGAGATAACTGCACAGAATATGACGGCCTGCATCCCCGATCCACAGACGTGTATCTGGGACATTTACAGGAGGTATAGCTATGGATTTATCAAATCTGAGCCCGGCTGAAGGAAGCGTACACAGCAACAATTTCAGACGTGGACGCGGGCATGGATCCGGAAATGGAAAAACGGCCGGCAAGGGTCATAAAGGCCAGAAAGCACGTTCCGGAGCTCCGAGAATCGGCTTCGAGGGCGGCCAGATGCCGCTGTACAGACGTCTCCCGAAGAGGGGATTCACAAACAGAAATACGCTTGATATTGAAGCAATTAATATCAGCGAGCTTGAGCGGTTTGAGGATGGTACGGTTGTTACAATCGACACACTGCTCGAAAATGGAATTATTAAGAGTCCGAAGGACGGCGTAAAAGTACTGGGCAACGGCACATTGACGAAAAAGCTGACTGTACAGGTAAACGCCTTCAGTGAGGGCGCAAAAACGAAGATCGAGGAGCTCGGTGGAAAAGCAGAGGTGATCTGATATGTTAGAGACACTCAAAAACATGTTCCGGATCAAGGATATCCGAAAGAAGCTGTTCTACACCTTTCTTATGATTGTTGTGATCCGTTTCGGGTCACAGCTGCCTGTACCGGGCGTAGACAGGGATTATTTCTCGTCATGGTTTTCAGCCTACTCCAACGATGCGTTTAACTTCTTTTCCGCATTTACGGGTGGCTCGTTCGAAAATATGTCTATTTTTGCACTGAGCATCACCCCGTACATTACATCGTCCATCATCATCCAGCTTTTAACCATTGCCATTCCGGCACTGGAAGAAATGCACAGGGATGGTGAGGATGGCAGAAAGAAGATTACCGCGATCACGCGCTATACGACGGTTGGACTTGCACTGGTAGAAAGTATCGCCATGACCATTGGTTTTGGCAGGAGCGGCCTGCTCGAGGAGTACAATGCCCTGAACTGTATCGTCGTAGTCGTGGCTCTGGTTGCCGGCAGTACATTGCTGATGTGGATCGGAGAACGTATCACAGAGAACGGTGTTGGAAACGGGATTTCCATTGTTCTGATGGTCAATATTCTTTCAAGTGTGCCGTCTGATTTTGTCAGCCTGTATGAATTGTTTATATCGGGTAAGAGCATTGCGCGTGGAGCTCTGGCAGCGGTAATTATCCTGGCGGTTGTTCTCATAACCGTTGTCCTGGTTATTTTCCTGAACGACGGCGAGAGAAGAATTCCGGTACAGTACGCGAAGAAAATGCAGGGGAGAAAGATGGTAGGCGGTCAGTCTACACATATCCCACTGAAGGTCAACACAGCGGGTGTAATCCCGGTGATCTTTGCGTCTTCACTGATGTCGATACCATCCATGGTGGTTTCCTTTGCCGGAATTACGACCACAGGTGCAGCTTCGACGATCATCAGTATGTTAAGCCAGAGTAACTGGTTCAACCCCAGCCATCCGGAGTATTCCGTTGGCCTGATTTTGTATATTGTCCTGATCGTGTTTTTTGCGTATTTCTATACTTCTATCACGTTCAATCCGATTGAAGTGGCGGATAATATGAAGAAGCAGGGCGGTTTTATCCCCGGTATCCGTCCCGGAAAGCCGACTGTCGAGTATCTGGACAAAGTGCTTGGAAACCTGATCTTTATCGGCGCAGCGGGACTGATTATCGTTGTTCTTGTTCCGATTTTCTTTAACGGAGTGTTCAGCGCATCAGTTTCCTTCGGTGGCACCTCGATTATCATTATTGTTGGTGTAATACTGGAAACGATTAAACAAATCGAATCGCAGATGGTGGTTCGCAATTACAGAGGCTTTTTATCAGAATAATTGCAGACCGATCCTCTGGCTGGAAAACAGCCGTGGACTCTGCCAGAATAAAAGCAGTGTACTCTCATAATTCCATAACGGGGCTGTTCCCGGTGGAATGGGGGTACACTAAACTGGGTTTAGGGGAAAATTGAAACGACTTACGTCGTTGCCTGTATATTTAGAAAAGAGGAATCAGAATGAAGATTGTCATGCTGGGGGCGCCGGGAGCGGGTAAAGGTACGCAGGCGAAAATGATTGCGGCAAAATATCAGGTGCCGCATATCTCTTCAGGAGATATTTTCCGGGCAAATATTAAGAATGGTACAGAGCTTGGAAAAAAGGCAAAAGAATATATGGATCAGGGGCTGCTGGTGCCGGATGATCTGACCGTTGATCTTGTGATTGACCGTTTATCCTGGGAAGACTGCAAGAACGGCTATATTCTGGATGGATTTCCACGTACCATTCCGCAGGCGAAAACACTGGACGCGGCATTGGAGAAAATAGGCGAGCGTCTGGATTTTGCGCTTGATGTAGACGTGCCGGATGAGAATATCGTTACCAGAATGTCCGGGAGAAGAGCATGCGTTGGTTGTGGCGCGACATACCATATTGTATACAACCCGTCCAAAAAGGGAGATATCTGCGAAGTGTGTGGGGATCAGCTGATACTGCGTGATGATGACAAACCGGAAACGGTGCAGAAAAGACTGAGCGTTTATCATGAGCAGACACAGCCCCTTATTGACTACTATGCGGATCAGGGTATCTTGAAGTCTGTAGACGGCACACGGGATATGAATGATGTTTTTGCCGCGATCGCCGCGATTCTGGAGGCGTGAAATGGCGGTAACAATCAAGTCCGAACACGAAATTGAACTGATGAGGGAAGCCGGAAGGGTTCTGAACATCGTACATCAGGAACTGGCGGCAGCGATTCGCCCGGGCATATCGACATGGGAGCTCGATAAGATCGGTGAGCGGGTGATTCGCAGCTATGGCTGTATACCAAACTTTTTAAACTACAATGGATTTCCGGCTTCATTCTGCATTTCAATTAACGAAGAAGTGGTTCATGGGATCCCCCACAAGGGCAGGATTTTACATGAAGGTGATATCGTGAGTGTAGATGCCGGCCTCATTTATAAAGGCATGCATTCGGACGCGGCGCGTACCTACGGGGTGGGGCAGATTACTCCGGAAGCGCAGAAGCTGATGAATGTGACAAAGGAGTGCTTTTTCAGAGGCATCGCTTATGCAAAAGAGGGGCATCGCCTTCATGAAATCTCAGCGGCGATCGGGGATTATGCAGAGTCTTTCGGATATGGAGTTGTGCGTGATCTGGTTGGCCATGGGATTGGACACGCACTCCATGAGGATCCACAGATTCCAAACTTCCGACAGAAAAGCAAGGGAATTCGCCTGATGAAGGGGATGACTCTGGCAATCGAGCCGATGATAGCGATGGGACGTCCGGATGTCGAATGGCTGGATGACGACTGGACCGTGGTGACCGAGGATGGAAGCATTGCGGCTCACTATGAAAACACGATTCTGATCACAGATGGAGAACCCGAGATCCTGTCTTTGACGGTTTGAGCGATGTCCGTAAAGGAAGGAAAAATGGGAGTTTCATCTTTGTGGAGTGAAAAAGAAGCCGGGGAATTCCCAAGGGGCGAGGAATGGAAACAGAGTCAGGGAGGACGAACGACATGAAAACGTGGACATCAGGAGGGCTTGCTGTTTCCCTGGCTGGACACGACAAGGGCACACTTTATGTGGTGATCGAGGAAATGTCAGAGAGTGCGTCCGCCTCAAAGGAAGGAAAAACTCCGGCCGCATCTGGCGAGAAGGATTATTTACTGCTGTCAGATGGCAGGCGCCGTACACTGGAGCACCCAAAGAAGAAAAAAGTGAAACACATGCAGATGATCACACATTTGCCCCAGTCGCTTTCCTGCCAGATGCGGGAAATCACTCTTGACGCACATGTGCGTAAAATATTAAAAGAATACAAAGCGTATCAGAGATTGCATGGGAACGTCAGAGAATAAAAAATATGGGTGCTGTTAAGGCAAGAAACAGATACGAAATGTGAATCAGAATAGTTTGGAGGTATATATGTCAAAGGCAGATGTCATTGAAGTAGAAGGAAAGGTGATTGAGAAGCTCCCGAACGCAATGTTCCGGGTTGAACTGGAGAATAAGCATGTCGTGCTTGCCCATATCAGCGGTAAGCTTCGCATGAATTTCATCCGCATCCTTCCAGGCGATAAAGTGACAATTGAGTTGTCCCCTTATGATCTGACAAAGGGCAGAATTATCTGGAGAGACAAATAAAAAAGGAAAAACGAGAAATAGAAATTGAAATGAGAAAAATCGCCGGAAAATGCACGTGAGTGGGCAAAAAATGCTTGCATTTCCAATATCTGCGTGCTATACTAAACAGGCTTTTTGGAAGGGATAGGTTTATTGTGCCCTTTTTTACACGTGAATCGCGTTGCTTATCGTGGTTTGCAGGTCCGACGATCGGGAAAATACCGGCTCGCCTGGCAAAATCAAAAAGCGGAGTGAGCGAAAGGAGGATTAGCCATGAAGGTTCGATCATCAGTGAAGCCCATCTGTGAAAAGTGTAAGGTCATCAAGCGAAAAGGCAGAATCATGATTATCTGCGAGAATCCGAAGCACAAACAAAGACAGGGCTGACACGCACAACAGGCGGAAAGGACAGCAGAATAAGAAGCTGTCGAAGGACAATATAACGATGGAATAAATGAGTACCCGCAAGATCCGGTGTTGTATATGGGAAAGAGATATACAACAGCAGAAGGCAGCGGGAATACACTCTTACTTATATAGAAATCTGCAAAGTAGTCATGCTTTCTTATTTAAGGAAGGATTTTATTTCGTTGCGATATTGCTTTTAATACCGGCACAGGATCAGGCTCTACGTGAGCTCCCGCATGAAAACCGCCGCGGGAGAGGCGAGGCCGCGCAAGGCAGATCAGGCGGAGAAGGTATGCTTCGCAAATGAATGATAAGTGCCATAGCTTAATGAGTCGGAAAGGCCACGGATTCGTGGCTGGGCGGCTATGATCCGCCCCAGTTAGAAACAACATCAAAAGGGCATTCGCAAAAAAGAACGCAGGACGTTGGGCGGATGCGCGGTAACGCTTCTGTGCGCAGGAGCATTACGGGAAATGGAGGAACAATTACATGGCACGTATTTCTGGTGTAGACTTACCAAGAGAAAAACGCGTGGAAATCGGTTTGACTTACATCTACGGAATCGGTAGAACGAGTTCAAACAAGATTCTGGCCGCAGCGAATGTAAATCCTGACACGCGCGTCAGAGATTTGACAGACGAAGAGGTTCGTAAGATTCAGGATGTGATCAGTGAGGAGTACATGGTGGAAGGTGATCTCAGAAGAGAGACCGCGCTGAACATCAAGAGACTTCAGGAAATCGGATGCTACAGAGGAATTCGCCACAGGAGAAGCCTTCCGGTACGTGGACAGAATACCAAGAATAACGCGAGAACACGTAAGGGTCCGAAGAGAACAGTAGCTAACAAGAAGAAATAAGACGCGTGGGTGTAGATGACAGGATGTCATTTACCAGAATTTAATAAGAAAGCAGGTTAATTCAGATATGGCAGCTAAAAAAGTTACGAAAAAAGTGACAAAGAGACGTGTGAAGAAGAACGTCGAGCGCGGACAGGCTCATATCAAGTCATCCTTCAACAATACAATCGTTACTTTGACGGATGCGCAGGGCAATGCTTTATCATGGGCGAGTGCCGGCGGCCTTGGCTTCAGAGGCTCAAGAAAATCCACTCCGTATGCGGCGCAGATGGCAGCGGAGGCTGCGACAAAGGCAGCTCTGATTCATGGTTTGAAGACGGTAGATGTATTCGTAAAGGGACCGGGTTCAGGAAGAGAAGCGGCGATCCGTGCGCTTTCTGCGAACGGTCTTGAAGTTACCAGCATTCGCGACGTGACACCGGTACCGCATAATGGATGCCGTCCACCGAAGCGCAGAAGAGTTTAATCAGGGAGGTCTATAGAAATGGCAGTTAACAGAGTTCCTGTTCTGAAAAGATGCAGATCCCTTGGCCTGGAGCCGATGTATCTGGGATATGATAAGAAATCAAATAGAGAGCTGAAAAGATCCAACCGCAAGGTCAGTGAGTATGGACTGCAGCTCCGCGAAAAGCAGAAAGCAAAGTTTATTTACGGCGTTCTTGAGAAGCCATTCCGCAACTACTACAAGAAAGCGGATAAGATGCAGGGACAGACTGGTACGAACCTGATGGTAATGCTGGAGTCCCGTCTGGACAATGTGATGTTCCGCCTGGGCTTTGCGAGAACAAGAAAAGAGGCTCGTCAGATCGTTGACCACAAGCATGTTCTTGTGAACGGCAAGCAGGTGAATATTCCTTCTTACCTGGTAAAAGCCGGTGACACGATTGAGATCAAGGAGAAATGCAAGAGCTCCCAGAGATATAAGGATATCCTTGAGGCAACAAATGGCCGCCTGGTTCCGGAATGGCTGGAGGCTGATCCAGAAGCACTGAAAGGTACTGTGAAGGAGCTTCCGTCCAGAGAAGCAATCGACGTTCCGGTAAATGAGGTGCTTATCGTCGAGTTGTATTCGAAGTAATAAGTACGCATCATAAGATACCCTCAGTCATTAAACCCATAAAGGAGGGGCTATATAGTGTTGGATTTTAACAAACCGAAAATTGAAATCGCAGAAATGTCAGAAGATAAGAGATTTGGACGATTTGTAGTTGAGCCGCTTGAGCGAGGCTATGGAACGACGCTTGGCAATTCTCTGAGAAGAATTATGCTTTCTTCCCTGCCGGGCGCAGCCGTCAGTCAGGTCAAAATCGAAGGCGTACTGCACGAATTCAGCTCTATCCCTGGTGTCAAAGAAGATGTTACAGAGATTATCATGAACATCAAATCGCTGGCGATTAAAAACACCAGTGAAACGAATGAGGCGAAAATTGCGTACATCGAGTTTGAAGGTGAAGGCGTAGTGACAGGCGCAGATATCCAGGTTGACCAGGATATCGAAATCATGAATCCGGATCAGGTCATCGCGACGCTGAATGGCGGTCCGGATTCCAGGCTTTTCATGGAACTGACCATTACGAAAGGGCGCGGATATGTAAGCGCGGAAAAGGGGAAGAGCGAAGACATGCCGATCGGTGTGATCGCGGTGGACGCGATTTATACACCGGTTGAACGTGTGAATCTTACCATTGAGGATACTCGTGTGGGTCAGGTGACCGACTATGATAAGCTGACTCTTGACGTTTACACAAATGCGACACTGGAGCCAGACGAGGCAGTCAGCCTTGCTGCAAAAGTGCTGAGCGCACACCTTGGGCTCTTTATTGATCTTTCTGAGAACGCGAAGACGGTTGAAATTATGAACGAGAAAGAGGACAATGAGAAAGAGAAGGTTCTCGAGATGAACATTAATGAACTGGAGTTGTCTGTCCGTTCATTCAATTGCCTGAAACGTGCCGGGATTAATACCGTTGAAGAGCTTTGCAACCGCACTTCCGAGGATATGATGAAGGTTCGTAACCTCGGCCGTAAGTCTCTGGAGGAAGTTCTTGGCAAGCTCAAAGAGCTGGGATTGTCTTTGAATCCCAGTGATGAATAAGGATTGTGATTGTTCACCCTCCCGCCCATGTTTTTGTTGCATGGGCAGGAGTGGAAGCGTTATTACTGTAAGAAATTGATATGGTATATACATGCCGCCAGTAAGCCCGAAGAGCGTGACGGTGTGTTCGCGCAGACTGTGCAGCCCAAAAAGGGCTGTCAGGACATGTGCCATCCATTCGGTGAGATGAGAAACCATCCTGGATCCATGTCATTTACAATTGTAAATAACCTGGGGCCGGTGATTCTTATCTGACGCGGATGAAGGACGAAATATGGAGGAAAACCACAATGTCAGGATATAGAAAACTCAGCAGAACCTCTGCTCAGAGAAAAGCTCTGCTGCGCAATCAGGTGACCGCGCTGATTTACAGAGGCAAGATCGTGACTACGGAAGCGAAAGCAAAAGAAGTACGCAGAATTGCGGAGCATCTGATCGCTCTGGCTGTCAGAGAGAAAGATAATTACGAGACCGTTACTGTTACTGCAAAAGTACCGCGCAAGGATAAAGACGGCAAGCGCGTGAAAGAGGTGCAGGACGGCAAGAAGGTTACTGTGTATGATGAAGTACAGAAAGAGATTAAAAAGGATAAGCCGAGCCGTCTGCACGCTCGTCGTCAGATGTTGAAAGTGCTGTATCCGGTGAAAGAAGTTCCGACAGAAGCGGCTGGAAAGAAAAAGAACACCAAAGAAATTGATCTTCCGGCTAAGCTTTTTGATGAGATCGCTCCGAAGTACGTAGATCGTAATGGTGGTTACACCAGAATTGTAAAGATTGGGCAGCGCAGAGGCGATGGAGCTGAGACAGTTGTTCTTGAGCTTGTTTGATTCACAGGGCCACGCTTCTCGTAATTGAAGCATTATAAGAGATGAATGAAATCCGTCTGTTCATACAGATGGATTTTTTTCTATAAGCAGGCTCTTTACCTGTCACCTTCGTTTTTGAGAAAACCATGATCACAGAGAGCGAGGCGGAGTATATGAACAACCGAAAACTTACGAAAAAATATGATTTCTTTGCAGAGAGAAATGCAGGAAAGTACGTTCTTCTGACTTGTATTTTGATCAGCCTTTGCTGGATCGCGCGGAGTTTACCCGCTCAGGCTGCGAAGTATGTAAAACAGTCTGATACGACTGTCTGCATCACATCAAACCAGACGGGCTGGATTCAGCTTTACGGCGACTGGTATTATTATGATTCGAAGGGGTGTCTGCGCTATGGTTCGATTAAATATAAGGGAAATTATTATTACAGCGCGAAGGATGGCAAGCGGGTTACCGGTTTTGCCTCACGCGGCGGTGCGAAGTACTATTATTCAAAAAAGACAGGAATTATGCTGCAAAGCAGCTGGCTGACTACAACATCAGGCAAAAAATATTATCTGAACGAATCTGGAAAAGCCCTTACCAAAGAATGGCTTACTTTGGATGGAAATAAATATTATTTTAACGCGAATTCGAGAATGGTGACTGGCTGGAAAAAAATCAGGGGATATTATTACTATTTTGATTCAGATGGCGTTTTGGCGACGGATAAATGGATTGGAATCTATTATGTAAATGAGAAAGGACAGAGAACATCCGAGACAAGAGCGGTTGTTTCATCAAATAAGGCTAAAACAAAATATACCTATAAAAGTGCCACATTGAATATCGAACTGTTGAAAAAATCGACACATGGAGTTTCCTATTGGGTTGCGCATATCCAAACATCAAGTGCTGACCAGCTGAAATCGGCTCTTTCATATGGCACCTATGGGGGAACGCGTCAGACGACTTCAGGCGCTGTATCGTCAAATGGCGGCATTATTGGAATCAATGGGAGCGCCTTCAGCTATTCCACTGGCCAGCCGTCTCCGTTGGGGATGTGTATTAAAAACGGCGTGATTTATGGGGATTACACGACCAACTACACAGTAATGGCCGTAAAGTGGGATGGCACGATTTATACGCCGGCACAGGGGCTGAGCGGGGCAGACTTGCTTGCGGATGGTGTAAAGGATACTTACAATTTCGGTCCGGTGCTGATCAGCGGTGGCGTCGCGCAGCCATCTATTGCGGAGACGCAGAAGTACTACCCACGCACAGCGATCGGTATGGTTTCAAAAAATGATTATGTAATTGTGGTTACAGATACAGGCAATTATACGGGACTGAACCACTCGGATCTGGTTCGTATCTTTCAGCCCTATGGCTGCCAGTATGCGTATAACCTGGATGGTGGAGGTTCCTCCACGCTGTATTTTAACGGACAGGTTATGAATCAGCTGATCAACGACTATGAGCGGCCATGCGCGGATTTTCTGTATTTTACGGAATAATACAAAGCTCATTTTGTGTTTGACATTCCAGAAAAACTGTGCTATCGTATTTTTGATCAACGTGAACGTTTCTGTCTAATCAGACAATTAGTTTTCCCGTGAAGTGAATGCCCCATTATTTCGAAAAAATGGGAATGAGACCACATTGATTTCAATTCATTAAAGTTATCTGTATATCTAAGAGGTGTTTATGAGAGAAAAATATGAAACATTATCTCTGGCAATTCTGAAAGATCTTGCGAAAGCCAGAGGAATGAAAGGTATCTCTACCCTGAGGAAAGCCCAGCTGATTGATGCTATGGTGGCTCAGGATGAGAAAGATGGGATTGTGACGAAAGCGGAAGACGCCAAGGACAACCAGGAAGAGGAGTTCCCATATGGAGAAAAGCGGGGAGCAAAGGATTCGGAGGTGTCTGAACCGGAATGGGTGGATGTGTTTGCTGAACCAGAAGTGAGTGAACCCTATCCGGCGGAAGCGGGAGAGCTGTTTTCTGACGTATCAGAAGCGGAAGAATCATTTTCTGTCGCATCAGGAGCGGAAGAATCGTTTTCTGCGGCATCAGAAGCGGAAGAATCGTTGCCTGTGGCGTCAGGAGCGGAAGAGCCATTTTCTGCGGTGCCAGGAGAGGAAGAATCATTGCCGGAAGGAAGCATCGCGGAAGCGGAAACGACATCTGCCGGAACAGGAGAAAACACAGCACGGGAGAATTCCCGGGAAAGTTCTCAGGAAAAGAACTCTTACCGGAATGAGACAGTCAGGAACCGCACGGAGCCAGGACGTTCAGAGGAGAGAACCTACAGAAGCACACGGACTGCGGGGCAGACGGATGACCAGGGAAGGAATATACAGCGTCGCAGACGCGTTACGGAAAATGAGAACAGGTCTTCCTACGACCGTGGAAATGGGGAACGTCGTACGTATGAACGTTCCAGAACGCGGACAGAGCAGAACAATTCTTATGATAATTGCCGGAGCTATGGCACCCAGAATAATTCTTATGACAGCCGTCGGAGCTATAACAGCCAGAACAATTCTTATGATAACCGCCGGAATTATGGCGATCAGGGTAATTCGTATGACAATCGTCGGAATTATAGTGATCAGAATAATGCATCTGATAACCGCCGAAATTATGGTGATCAGGGCAATGTCTATGAAAGCCGTCAGAATTACAATGATCAAAGCAATTCCTTTGACAGCCGCCGGAATTATGGCGATCAGGACAACGCATCCGACAATCGCAGGGCTTACACCGATTCCAATAGTTCGTATGATAGCCGAAAAAATAATGGAGAACGAATGAACTCATATGGCGATCAGGAGGAACTGGCAGATAATCGGCGGAATTATCAAAATCAGAATACCGTTTCAGAAACACGCGGTGGGTACGAGAATTCGGATAGCGTACCGGAGGCCGCATCCGGTGTGGAACAACGACTTACGGACGCAGATCGTCCACCTGCGGAGCTTTCCCAGCTGGACAGTGGACAGTCTGTGAGCGGTATACTTGAGGTTATGCCGGACGGCTATGGTTTTATCCGCAGCGACAATTATCTCCCTGGCGAAAATGACGTGTATGTTTCTCCGTCTCAGATTCGCCGCTTTAACCTGAAGACCGGTGATATTATTTCCGGGAATACAAGAATTAAATCCCAACAGGAGAAATTCAGTGCCCTGCTGTATCTGAAGAAAATCAATGGCCTGGTTCCGTCCGAGGCAATGAAGCGCTATAATTTTGAAGATATGACGCCGATTTTCCCGAACGAGCGGCTGCGCATGGAGCGCGAACCGCGAGGGATCGCCATGCGGATTGTGGATTTGTTTTCCCCGATCGGGAAGGGACAGCGCGGAATGATTGTCTCCCCGCCCAAAGCTGGAAAGACAACCCTTTTGAAAGATGTTGCCAGATCGATCCTTAAAAACAATCCGGAAATGCGCCTGATGATCCTTTTGATTGATGAACGTCCAGAGGAAGTCACAGATATCAAAGAAGCAATCTGTGGAGAGAATGTGGAGGTTATCTATTCCACCTTTGACGAGACGCCGGAGCATCATAAGCGCGTGTCTGAGATGGTGATTGAGCGCGCGAAGCGCCTCGTGGAGCAGAAGCAGGATGTCACGATATTGCTTGACAGTATTACACGCCTCGCCAGGGCATATAATCTGACAGTGCCGAACAGTGGACGTCCCCGTGCCGGAGGCATTGCCCCGGCGGCGCTGCCTATCCCAACACGTGTCTTTGGCGCGTCGCGGCGTATGCGTGAGGGCGGTAGTCTGACGATACTGGCGACTGCGCTGGTTGACACAGGAAGTAAGATGGATGATGTGGTCTATGAGGAATTCAAGGGCACCGGCAACATGGAACTTGTCCTTGACCGAAAGCTCTCTGAGAGACGCGTATTCCCGGCCATTGATATTCCGAAATCCGGTACGCGCCGTGAAGATCTGCTGCTCGACCGCGAAGAGCAGGAAGCGATTTACTATATGCGCCGTGCGCTTAACGGAATGAAATCCGATGACGCGGTCGAGAGTATTCTGAATATGCTCATGCATACAAGGGATAACCGTGACTTTGTGACGAGAGTGCGGAGGCAGAAGGGCGTGTAAAAAAATCCTTGCTTTTACAGCCGAACTATGCTATTCTCTGTTTGTTGTGTAAAGAGATTCTGCGTATGGTGACACCGATGGCGGACGAAAGGTGCCTGTACGCGCAACTGCAGGGACTTGCAGGGATAGCCCGGGGATACTTGCCGTGGTAACAGTCGAGCGGCATTGACCGGGAATTGGTTTTCCCAGACGGAAGATCAGCAGTTCACAAAATAGAGAAGAAGAGGTGAATAATATGAAGGAAGCGATTCAGCCGAAGTATTATCAGGCAGAAGTGACCTGCAACTGTGGGAACACATTTGTGACAGGTTCTACGAAGAAGAGCATTCATGTGGAGATTTGCTCAAAGTGCCATCCGTTCTATTCCGGACAGCAGAAAGCGACTGCCGCACGCGGACGTATTGAGCGGTTCAATAAAAAGTATGGTCTTCAGTAGCGCCGCCTCAACGCAAAGCGTTTACAGAATGCGGTGCGACCTGCCGCCGAGTGGAACGAGGGGGCGTTTCCATAGAATTGAGGATAGAAGCGCGTGGGTTGAGGTTCTTGTAATCTCAACCTGTTTTCGTTCTATAGAAAAACAGGTTGGAACAGGCGGCGCGGAATAGCATCGAAATAAAAGGATTTTGTTTTTTGATTAGGAAGGGATTTCATATGAAACCATCTGGCATAGGAGGTCAGGCGGTCATCGAGGGCGTCATGATGCGCAATGGCGGCCATTATGCGGTGGCAGTTCGGACGCAGGACGGGAAGATTGTGGTTGACAAGCAGGAATGCTCCAGCCAAAAGCTTCAGAAAAAGAAGTTTGTAAGGCTGCCGATCATCCGCGGTGTTGTGAATTTTTTTGATTCGCTGGTACTTGGCATGAAGACGCTGATGTTTTCTGCGACTTTTTTCGCGGAGGAGACAGAGGAGGAGCACGCCGAGTGGGAGGCGAAGGAGCGCAAGAAAGCGATTGAGAAATCGGAGAAGCTGCGCGCGAAGGGGAAGATGGACGCGGCGCAGAAAGTGATTGAGAAGTGCGAAAAGCGTATCGAGCGGGAAAATGAGGCAGGCGGGGAATCCGGCGACAATGACTGGATTATGACGGTGACGGTGATCTTTTCGCTGGCGTTCTCGGTTGTTCTGTTTATGCTGCTTCCCTATTTCCTTTCAAGGCTGCTGAAGGGTTGGATTCAGTCGGAGATGGCGCTCCTGATGATTGAGAGCGCGGTGAAGCTGCTGATTTTCTTTTTATATCTTGTGCTGATTGCGCAGATGAAGGATATTCAACGTACGTTCATGTACCATGGCGCAGAGCATAAGTGTATCAATTGTATTGAGAACGGGATGGAGCTGACGGTAGAGAATGTGCGGAAATGCTCCCGTGAGCACAAGCGCTGCGGTACGAGCTTTCTGTTTCTTGTGATGTTCATCAGCATTATATTTATTATGCTGTTCAGTATTCCACTGTTTGCGGTGTTTCATGTGAGCAAAGGCCCGTGGCGGCTGATATTGCGACTCGCACTTTTGCCGCTGATCGCCGGTGTGTCGTATGAATTCATTCAGCTGGCGGGGCGCACGGATAACAAAGTGATCAATCTTTTGAGCCGCCCGGGGATGATGATGCAGCATATGACGACGAAGGAGCCGGATGACTCCATGATCGAGGTCGGAATCGCATCGGTCGAGGCAGTCTTTAACTGGAAAAAGTTTGAGAATGAGCAGTTTGGCACTCACTATGAGTGGGAAGAGGCTTTGACGGAAGATGCTGCAGAAAAAAGTGCAGAGACAGCAGTGTCTGCAGCAGCGGAGGGAAATGAAGGCGAGAAAGTAGCTGCAGCTGGAGTACGTTCATGAATTTAGACAGGAATTTTGACGGATCCGGGGAATCAGGGAGCACAAAGTGCCATCAGGAAACGTCAGAAATAATGGATATCGGGAAAGCCGCTGGGAAACCTGCCGGGCGTATCCTCCAGATGTCGGAAAGCAAATCGAAAAAGACAGATCTGACTATGGAACGGCAATGGAAAGAAAGCCGGTTTGGGCTGTCCGGCGGGGTTTCTCTGAGAATGGCCTGCACCGCCGCAGAGCATTATCTTGCATCTTGCCAGATTGAGGACGCTGCGGTGGACGCCTGGTATCTGTTGGAGTATGTGACCGGGGTTAGTCGGGCGACGTATCTGGCTGACCGCGATAGAAAATTGAGTGAAACACAGCGGGATGCGTATGTTACGCTGGTAAATAAGCGCGGCGCACACATCCCGCTTCAGCATCTGACCGGGGAGCAGGAATTTATGGGGCTTCCTTTTCTTGTCAGTGAAGCGGTTCTGATCCCGCGGCAGGATACGGAAACGCTGGTGGAGCTGGCGCTGGAAAAAATAAAGGTGATGCTGCACTCCGACATATTGCCGGAAAAAATGAATGTGGGGCGGGACTCTGGTGCGACATGGGAAAAAACAGAAGTCCGGCGGGGCTCTGGCATGTCGTTGGAAGAAACGGACAGGTACCGTGTGCTGGATTTGTGCACGGGTTCGGGCTGCATCGCTGTGAGCATTGCGAAGCTGTGTGAGCAGATGCGGGTGAAGCAGGGAGAAAAGAAGCAGGGCAAAACCGATGATTCAGAAAGAAACGGGTTAGAAATCTGCGCCTCTGATCTTTCGGAAGATGCGCTGGCGCTGGCGCGGGAAAATGCCGGGCGTCTTGGTGCGGATGTGCGGTTTTTTCAGAGTGATCTGTTTGCGCAGATTCCGATGTCCGCGAACGGATTTGATCTGATCGTCTCAAATCCGCCATACATTCGCACACAGGTCATTGAAGATCTTTCGGAAGAAGTGCGCCTGCATGAGCCGCGGCTGGCTCTGGACGGCGGGAATGACGGGCTGGAGTTTTACCGGAGAATCCTCTCTGAGAGCAGGGGATATCTGCGTTCTGGCGGTTGGCTGCTGCTGGAGATTGGCTATGACCAGGGGACGGATGTGGCTGATCTGCTGCGGCAGAATGGTTTTTCGCAGGTGCGTATCTCAAAAGATCTGGCGGGGAATGACCGGGTAGTGGAGGGAGTTTATTATGTTTGATAAATTGGAAGATTTGCAGTTGCGGCTGGAGGAAATTCTGAATATGCTTAACGACCCGTCTGTAGTGGCGGATCCGGCGCGTTTTCAGAAGCTGATGAAGGAGCAGGCCAGTCTGCAGCCGATTGTGGATGCTTACCGGGAATATAAAAAGAACAAAGACACCATCGACGAGTCGTTGGCGATGCTGGAGGAGGAGTCTGATGAGGAGATGCGCGAGATGCTCAAAGAAGAGCTCTCCGACGCGCGGGAGCAGGTTGCGGTACTGGAGAAGAGGCTGAAAATTCTGCTGCTGCCGAAGGATCCGAATGATGAGAAAAATGTGATCATAGAGATCCACGCAGGCGCAGGCGGGGATGAGGCGGCGCTGTTTGCCGCAGAGATTTACCGTATGTATGTGCATTACGCGGAAAGCCGCCGGTGGAAGGTGGAGACTATGGATGTGGAGGAGATCGGGATTGGCGGCATGAAGTACGTGAGCTTTATGGTGACCGGCCAGGGCGCGTACTCCATGTTAAAATACGAATCCGGCGTCCATCGGGTACAGCGTGTGCCGGAGACGGAATCTGGCGGACGGATCCACACCTCGACGATAACGGTAGCGATCATGCCGGAGGCGGAGGAGGTGGATGTTCAGCTGGACCTGAATGATTGCCGTTTTGACGTGTTCCGCGCGTCCGGCAACGGCGGCCAGTGTGTCAATACCACGGACTCAGCAGTCCGGCTGACGCACATTCCGACCGGTATTGTGATTTCCTGTCAGGATGAAAAGTCACAGCTGAAAAACAAGGACAAGGCGCTGAAAGTGCTGCGTGCAAAGCTGTATGACCTGGAGCGGCAAAAGGCGCATGATGCGGAGGCAGAGGCACGCCGTATTCAGGTGGGGTCGGGCGACCGCTCGGAGAAGATCCGCACCTATAATTTCCCACAGGGGCGGGTGACGGATCACCGGATCAACCTGACGCTTTACAAGCTGGGCAAGATTCTGGACGGCGATATTCAGGAAATCATTGATAACTGCATCGCGGCGGACCAGACGGCAAAACTGAGCCGTCTCGAGAGTGCGTGAGAGGTATATTTATGGCAACTGTGCAGGTATTTCTAAATGGAACTGTTCCGAATCGCGAACGATTCTACATTGTAAAGAAGAATTTACTATGATAAAATACGTTCCGCCGCGACGATAGGAAGCGAAAGGAAAGAACAGCATGGATCCTTAGCGGCGCTCAGAAAGAAACAGGAGGAGAGGAAAGATCGACATGGACCAGGCGATTATGACATTAAATGAGGGCTGGAGATTTCATTATGGGGATGTGCCCGAGGCATGGTACAAGGGATATAACGACCAGGACTGGGAGGAAGTCGTTCTGCCGCATGATTGGTCGGTACATATGCCATTTCGGAAAGAGTATTCCAGCGGTACCGGCTATCTGGCCGGAGGGATTGGCTGGTACCGGCTGCGTTTTTCCCTGCCGGAGGAATACCGGGGGAAGCGTATGCGGATTGTTTTCGATGGCATCTATAAAAACAGCCTGATCTGGTGCAACAGCTATCATCTTGGAAAGCGGCCTTATGGCTACAGTGAGATCAGCTACGACATTACGGACTTTGTGAACTTTGGCGATGGGGTATCTTCTGCGGATAATCAGCAGCAGGGCGGGCAGCCAGCTTTCCGAAATGGTGCACAGGGAAGCCCTGACAATGAGATCACGGTGCAGGTGACGCACACCGATCTGGCGGATTCCCGCTGGTTTACCGGCTCGGGTATTTACCGTAAGGTCTGGCTGATCGCGGAGGAGCCGCTGCATCCGGTTCTGCATGGGACACAGTTCCGCACGGTAGCGGTGTGCGGGAATGCGTGCGGTGCAACCTGCGAGGTGGCCGAGAGCGCGCGGATTCACATTCACTCAGAATTTGCGAACGATTCGGAACAGGACGCTCGTCTGCTGGTGCGGTTCCGCCTGCTGGCTGCGGATGGGCAGGAAGCGGCGGCCTGGAAATCGGAAATGTCCCTTGCCGCGGGAGAGACTGGTGAAATGCAGCTGGACGGCGCAGTGGAAAATCCACGGCTCTGGTCGGTGGATTCGCCTTATTTGTATACACTGGTGACAGAACTGGCGAAAATACCCGTGGACGGAAATCATCCAGGTGCGGATGGCCTGGCGGAAGAGGAGTTATATGATTTTTGGGTTGCGCAAACGCAGACGGTCGGCATCCGCACGGCAGTATTTGACCCGGATGAGGGGTTTTTCCTGAATGGGGAGAATCTGAAGCTGAAAGGCGTATGTGTGCACCACGACGGCGGCTGTCTGGGTGCGGCGATGACCCGCGAGGTCTGGCTTCGCCGCCTGCTGAAGCTCAAAGAAGCGGGCTGCAACGCAATCCGCACCAGCCACAACCCGCATATGCCAGAGCTTTATGATCTCTGTGATGAGCTGGGGCTGCTGATGATGGACGAAGCATTTGACGAGTGGGAGAACCCCAAAAACAAATGGTCGACGGGGCACAATGTCTATCCGCCAAAGCATCAGGGCTATGCGGAAGATTTTCCACAGTGGTATGAGGCGGATCTGACTACGATGATCCGCCGTGACTGGAATCATCCGTCTGTCATACTCTGGAGTGTCGGCAACGAAATCGACTATCCGAATGATCCTTACTGTCACCCGGATTTTCAGGCTATGGTGGGCAACAACGACGCGGATAAACCGGAAGCGGAAATGATGTATCATCCGGACAAGCCGGATGCCCGGCGCCTTGCTGTGATTGCAGCGCGTCTGGCGAACATCACCCGCAATCTGGACGGTTCCCGCCCGGTGACACTGGCGGCGGCTTTTCCGGAGCTTTCCTCCCGGATTGGCTTCTTTGATGAGCTGGATGTGGTGGGATACAATTACAAAGAGCATCTTTATGAGCAGGACCACGCGCGCTTTCCGGAAAAACCATTTTTAGGAAGCGAGAACAGTCACAGCTATCAGGCGTGGAGGGCGGTGACGGATCATCCCTATATTAGCGGACAGTTTCTGTGGACTGGAATCGACTACCTCGGCGAAGCGCATGGCTGGCCCATTCATGGTTCCGGCGCGGGACTTCTCGATCTGGCTGGCAATGAAAAGCCTGCTTATTATCGTCGCAAAGCCTTCTGGCGTGAGAAGCCGTATGTCTGTCTGCTGACTGCGGCTATCAGTGATGATGATACGAGTGCGTATGGCAGCACTGCTCAAGCCCGCGACGCTGAATGGAAAGATTTTCAGGTTTCCTGGAATTACAGGCCGGGGACACAGGTTGGGGTATTTTGTTTTGCAAACGTAAAAAATCCAGAGCTTTTTCTAAATGGTGCGTCCCTGGGAACGGGAGTATGGAACGAAGAATATGGTCGCTACGAGTGGAACGTGGCATTCGAACCGGGCATTCTAAAAGTAGTCGCGCATGGCAGCAGCGGAGAAGAAATATCATCGTACAGTCTGGAGACAAGCGGTCCGGCAGCACAGGTGGATGTGAAGGTATGGGAGCCGAAGCGTCTGGAACAATCGGCGGAAATGTGCCACAAAACGATGCCCTCCGATGAAATTATGCAGATCGAAGTATCTCTTCTTGATGCACAGGGACGTCTTGCAACAGTCGAAGACCTGACTATACGCGCGGAAGTGAAGAATGGCACTCTTCTTGGTTTCGAAAATGGCGATCTGGCGGATCTGACCCCCTACACGGAAAACTGGAGAAAAACCCGTAAGGGGCGTCTGGTTCTCTATGCTCGACCGGATTCTGGCGCACAGGCATCGATGCACATCCGTGTCAGCTGTGAGAAGCTTGGGTTGACCACGGAACTGTAACGTTTGTGGCGGCACGAAGCGAACATCCAGTGTATGTTCGCTTCGTGCCGACCGAAACAGTGGAATATAAATCTTTAAAGCTGCACATATTCTGATACACGTATTGTTATAATTTGCTGAATGATCACAGCAAGATTCAAAAATCGTAAAAATTTGAAACAATCTGCACAAAAATCGTAAGATATTCTATTTTTCCCCCCACACTTTTATGTTACAATATTTTGGATGGGATTATGTAACCGATATCCGGTGGACGGAATCTTTAGCAAACGATTTCAAGTTTATAGAAATTTTAGAAAAAATCGAATTTGCTATTGACGGATGGATGGGAAATATGCCAACATAATTCAGAAAAAAACGTGCAACGATATACAAAATG